>NZ_JBHUPY010000010.1:0-280836 GCF_042688385.1 Herpetosiphon sp. NSE202
GTAATCATGTTTTTGATATAGTCGGCGTGGCCTGGGCAGTCGACGTGGGCATAGTGGCGATTTTCGGTTTCGTACTCGACGTGCGAAATCGAAATCGTAATCCCACGTGCGCGTTCTTCTGGAGCGTTATCGATTTGATCGAAAGCGCGGAATTCAGCGCGACCACGAAGTGCCATGGTTTTGGTGATGGCAGCGGTCAAGGTGGTCTTGCCGTGGTCAACGTGGCCGATCGTCCCAATGTTGATGTGGGGCTTGTTCCGCTCGAACTTTTGCTTAGCCATTGAGTGTTTGTCCTCCTACAATCCCAAAAAGGGGTTTTGTAAGTTTCAATGAAAACGACCCGCACAAAGTGTCGGATCGTTTTCCAGCATAGGTATGGAGCCCTTGACGGAACTCGAATCCGTGACCTCACCCTTACCAAGGGTGTGCTCTACCAACTGAGCTACAAGGGCATTTGTCTTTGACATGGAAAACAAGTTGGTGGGCAGGGAGGGATTCGAACCCCCGTAGGCGAAGCCAGCGGATTTACAGTCCGCCCCATTTGACCGCTCTGGTACCTACCCACTTTTTTGTAAACCTGCCATTTTCTGGCAGCGCGGGTGATTATAGCTGAAGATTGATTACTTGTCAAATTGTAAGGTTCTGGGCAAGTTTTTGAATCCCAGCGCGCCATTGGCTTGGCTCAGTCAAGGCCGAAAGCATAATCCGACAATCATCATTCCAATCGAAAAAGAAGCCAGGATGCACCAACACACCTTGCTCGATTAAGCGCACAACCAAGGCTTCATCGTCATATTCATCGCGCACTTGGAGAAACAGATAGTAGCCGCCTGCTGGCTCGCTCCAGATCAAACGTGGGTGCTCCGCCAAGTGCGCTCGCGCATAATCAATATTGCTGCGCACACGCTCCAGCATCTGAGCAATAAACTCCGGCGCTGTCTGCAATAGATCGGGCAACATGCTCTGAATCAGCGTGCTACAACTCAGAAAGGTGTCGTTGATCAATTCTAAGCGTTCTGCATAAGGCTGCGCCGCGTGGTTCAGCGCAATCCAGCCCAACTTGAGGTCAGGCAAGGCTAAGAGCTTCGAAATCCCATTCAGGTGAAATACAGGCACTTCTGGGTGCAGCACGCCCAAGGGTGGTACGGCTGGCTTGGCAAGCGCAAATGGCGCAAATACTTCATCGCAGATCAACGCAATCCCAAGCTGTTGCAAGGCCGCAATTGGCTCGCTAATAATCGCGCCAGTTGGATTGTGCGGCGAGATCAGCAAAATTGCACGCGTGCGCTCATCTGCTGCCGCTAACAACGAAGCCTGATCAAGCGCCCAATCGTTGGCAGGATCAAGCTCGTAGGTGCGCAACTCAACGTGATGCAAATCGGCCAGATATTCAAACAACGGGTAGGTTACATTCGGGCCAAGAATATTATCGCCTGGCGCGGTCAGCAGCGAAAATAGCAAGCTATAGGCTTCGCTGGTGCTGGCAGTAATAAAAATATCATCAAGCGTCAGCGCCAAGGCTGGGGTGCGTTGCTGATAATAATTGATAATTGCTTGGCGCGCTGGCTCCAAACCTCGTGGATTTGGCTCGTAACGCCGTTGCCGCCAATAGTTGCTGGCTGCATGCTCAAGCACCTCAGGCGGAAAAAGCAAACCTTGCTGGGTTGGATTGCTACTGGTCAGATCAATAAAATGACCCGCCGCAGCGCGGCGAGCCATTTCAATCTGGTTGGGGGTTAAATCTGTATCGTCAAAAACCACAAGCTACATTCCTAAATTGCAATATTCTTTTCGGCGATAATTTTAGCAATGCCATCGCGCAACGAGCCAGCGGTGCGCAGGCCTTCCCACGTGATGCCAAGCGCGACTAAGGTGCTCGCAACATGAGCGCGAATCCCAGTAATCACACATTCAGCGCCAAGCAAACGAATTGCCCGCGCCAACTGAATCAGGTGTTGAGCAGTAGCAGTATCAACCACCGAAACGGCAGTAATATCGAGCAAGACTGTATGCGCTCGCTCTTGCGCTACCCGATTCAACAACAAATCGGTGAGATTTTCGAGGCGTTTGCTTTCGAGGTGGCCAACGATTGGCAGCACCAAAACCCCATCGAGCACAGGAATAACCGGCGTTTCGAGGTCGCGTACCAATTCCAGCAAGCGGGCTTGCTCGGCTGCTTGGCGCTCAACCTGAGCTAAGGTTTTAGCCTGGGCTGCTTGCGATTCCTCAGCAATCCGGCGACGCTCATTGGCCTCATTCAACGATTGACGCAAGGTATTGCTCAAACCAAGCAACAACAGCGCAATCATCACAATCCCGCCACCAATAAAGGCTGGCACCAGCACTTTGGAAATAACCAAATTCAGGTGCAAGTTATTGAGCCATTCTGGCGGAGTTTGTTGCACGCCATTCAAAATCGCAAAAATAATCGTAAAGACCACGCCAATGACTGCTGACCAGGTAATTAATTCGTGGCGATCAGCGGTAACTGCATAAATACTCACCACACTGGTGACCGAAATTGCAATCAAATAGCCATTTTGGAAGAAGAGCGCAATTTCAATTAAGGCAACCATCGAGCTAACCAAGGCAGCCCACAAACGCCATTGCACTGGCTTGTGATTGGTATACCACAAAATCCCGGTCGAACCAATCGATGAGATCGAGAGGATTAGCATTTGAATCCAAGCGTCGTTGCCACTAAAGAAATTGAACAGAAACAGGAAGAAGAGGCTCAGTGCGGTCGAACCATTAACAAAGATCCAAACCAAATGAATCCGATCAAGCAGGGATTTGCGCGCAGGCGATAACTCATTGTCGTCAATGGCGGCGGGAAGTAAACTCATTCTGAACGCCCTTTCTTTAGAATGGTATCTTCTATGTCGTGGGCGGTGAGGGATACCATTGCCACAATTGATAGCACGACAAAACTGAGCAAAGCTAATGGTGCAATGGTTAAGGCTCCTGCATACAGCAAGCCGATTCCTAAAATCAACGTTGCCAAGGCAGCCAAACCAAGCTGTTTCGCAGATGGTAATGATCGTTGCATAGTGAAAAACCCGTTGGGAAAAATGGTTATTCGTGAGTATGACATACTCAGTCAGTTCGTGCAACTAGAAATAACAGGACTATAGGACTTTATTTATGGGTTACCTAGGGATATATGCCACTCAAAGGGGTTGGATTTGCTCCCCCAGATAGTACCAGAGCTACTCATACATTTGGCCCATCAGCATGTTTGGCCTTGCTACCCAAACAAAGGCGGTTTGCTCGCGCACCAGTGCTTTTGCCACGTAGCTATTTGTAATGGTACATTGGATTGGCAATCATGTTCCCTCACCCCCCACCCCCCTCGCCCACTGAACGCGGGCGAGGGGGAGCCGTCGTTTTGTATCACGCATCGCAATAGAACCGCACGATTAAAGCCCCTCGCCCGCGCACGGGAGCGAGGTTGCGGTGAGGGGATCAAGCCGTGGTTAACCGCATGTACCAGTACAGCTATTGGCTAGCATTCTACACCATCAGAATACATATTCTGGCTCGCCGATTGGCCATGAATTGAATTATAATGACAAGGCGGGTGTGCATCGTTGCACAAGCGTGCCACATGTGTAGGAGAACCGAATGCAAGAACAATTAGCTGATTTGAAGGAAAAAATTGGGGTTGCGCAAGATTTATCGTATGCTGGCGCTGTCTTAAATTGGGATCAAAGCACCTATATGCCCAATGGGGGAGCCGAAGCTCGCGGTCGCCAAATGGCAACGCTGAGCCGCTTGGCCCACGAACACGCCACCTCAGCCGAGGTTGGGCGCTTGCTCGATAAGCTCGTGCCTTGGGCCGAGCAGCAAGATCCCGAGTCGGATGATGCAGCTTTAGTGCTCGTCACCAAGCGCGATTACGACCAAGCGGTGCGTGTGCCAAGCGAGTTTATCGCCGAATTGTATTCGCACATCGCCAAAACCTATACCGCTTGGACCCAAGCTCGCCCCAACAACGACTTCGCAGCAGTTGCACCGTTGCTCGAAAAAACCTTGGATCTCAGCCGCCGCTATGCCGAGTTCTTCGGCCCAAGCGAGCACATCGCCGATCCATTAATCGATTTGGCCGACCAAGGCATGACGGTCGCCAAGATTCGGGAGATTTTTGGCCCTTTGCGCGAACAACTCGTGCCCTTGGTCAAAACCATCACCGAGCAACCAGCCGCCGACGATAGCTGCTTGTTGCAACACTATCCAGAAGCCGAGCAATTGGCCTTTGGCGAGAGCTTGATCCGCGAAATTGGCTACGATTTCGAACGCGGTCGCCAAGATAAAACCCATCACCCATTTATGACCAAGTTCTCGATTGGCGACGTGCGGATTACCACCCGTTTCCGTGACAACGACCTGAGCGATGGCTTGTTCAGCACGATTCACGAAACTGGCCACGCGGTCTATGAGTTGGGCGTAAACCCAGCCTATGAAAACACGCCATTAGCCAGCGGCGCATCGGCGGGCACGCACGAATCGCAATCGCGCTTGTGGGAAAATGTGGTTGGTCGCAGCCGCGCCTTCTGGCAATACGCCTATCCCAAGGCCCAAGCTGCCTTCCCAAGCCAACTTGGCAACGTCGATCTCGAAACTTTCTATCGCGCAATCAACAAAGTGCAACGCTCGTTGGTGCGCACCGATTCCGATGAAGTGACCTATAACTTGCACGTCATGATTCGCTTCGATTTGGAATTGGCCTTGCTCGAAGGCAAATTAGCAATTCGCGATTTGCCCGAAGCCTGGCACGAACGCTATCGCAGCGATTTGGGCATTACTGCGCCAGATGATCGTGATGGCGTGCTGCAAGATGTACACTGGTATGGTGGGATTATTGGTGGCTCGTTCCAAGGCTACACCTTGGGCAACATTCTCAGTGCGCAAATTTTCGATGCCGCTGTAAAGGCCAACCCCAGTATTCCAACCGAAATTAGCCAAGGCCAATTTGCCAATCTACACAACTGGTTGAAAGCCAACATGTATGTGTATGGCCGCAAATACAGCGTTCCAACCTTGATCCGCAAAGTAACTGGCCAAGACCTCAGCATCGAGCCATACATCCGCTATCTGCGCACCAAATACGGCGAGCTTTATTCGTTGTAAAATAGCTTTCCACACAGGAAACCGTTGTCGGGGTTGGTTTGTAGAAGACCAACCCCGTTTGTGAATTGTTCATGGGTGATTGCATGGATCGGTTGCTTTGGTTTCGCAAACCGCGTTTGCTCAATCTTTTGGCTGGTTGGCGTGATCTCACAGCCCTCGTCGCACTCCGCGCTAGTATTCTTGCCACCACGACCCACCTTGCTGATTATGCTGATGGTGTTGCTGATCAGGCCGAAAGTGTGGCCTATGAGTATGATTATTTGCTGGGTGAATTGCAGCAAATTAGCGATGCCCAGACGCTCGAACGCGCCCATTACTACATCGATCGCTTGAGCCGCAGCATTGCCACAGTTCGCACCACCGCCATCAACGATATTAATCTCAATCGGTGGAAGGAATACGACGATATTAACACCGATAGCTTGTGGATGATCGATCGCCGCGATGGCTCAGGCGTGCATTCGGCAGGCTATTGGGGCAATTTTGTGCCGCAAATTCCCAATCAGTTGATGCGGCGTTATACCAAACAAGGCGATTGGGTGCTTGATACCTTTGCTGGCTCGGGCACGACGCTGATCGAAGGCCAGCGACTTGGGCGCAATGTGCTTGGGGTCGAATTGCAAGAACATATGGTTGAATACGCCAACCAAGCAGTTGATCGCGAGCCAAATCCAGCGGCAATTATTGCGCGTTCGGTGCATGGCGATTGCACCACAATCAATTGGCAAGCACTTTTAGCTGATTATGGTCAGCGCCATGTGCAGCTGGCAATTATGCACCCGCCCTATTTCGATATTATTAATTTCAGCGATGACGAGCGCGATTTATCCAACGCGCCCTCGGTCGATGATTTTCTGGCCCAAATGGCGGCGGCGGTTGCGCGAGTCGTGCCTGTGTTGCAACGGGGTCGGCATCTGGCGGTGATTATCGGCGATAAATATATGCATGGCGAGTGGGTTGCGCTCGGTTTTCGCACCATGGAAGTAGTGCAGCAACAAGGCTTTCAACTCAAAAGCATCATCGTCAAAAACTTTGAAGAAACGACCGGCAAGCGCCACCAGAAAGAGCTGTGGCGCTACCGAGCCTTGGTTGGCGGCTTCTACATCTTCAAGCACGAGTATATTTTTCTGTTTCGTAAAAAGTAAGCGCAGGATCAAAAGAGCATAGAGCATAGAACATAGAGCATAAAGCACAAGGATCAAATCCAAATTATTGTTAACCACGAAGAACACGAAGAGCACGAAGGATATAGATATTGACATTGCTTAGCGTTCTTCGCGCTCTTCGCGGTTAAAATTCTACTCCTCACCTTTGCGCCAATAGCGGGAGCCAGTACCATCGCGCTCAAACAGTTTCACATCGATCAAATAACGGCGTAGGTTGGCCACATCGCTGCCAGTGTGCTGCTTGAGCAGTTCGTTAACTTCACGCTCACTATATTCACGCCCAAGCTCAAATTGCCCAGCCAAATACTCCAACACGGGAATCCGATCGCTATGTTTGCTTGGCCAAGTAACCATACGCCCCTCGCGATTGAAAAAGCGTTGAATGCTGCTGGGCACAGCTGATTCTGCTTGATCTGGGCTGGTTTGGGCTTGGCTGGACTGAGCGAGTGCTTGCTCAAACGCCGCAAAAGTGGCCCCAAGTTGGCTCGTAACCAAGCGATAGCTTTTGGTTGCGCCACCTGATCGCCGTTCGTGCACAAAGCCAGCGTTACGCAGAATGTTCAAATGGCGCGAAACGCTCGATTGGGGCAATTGAGTTTGGCTAATAATCGCTTGAGCTGGCAATTCGCCCTGCGCCAATAGCTCCATAATTTGAATCCGGGCTGCATCGGCCAAGGCTTGTAGCCGAAACAAAAGCTCGTTGCGGCTCACCACCCGAGGCTGAAGCTCGTTGCTGCTGCCAAAACCAATGCCAACCCACAAACAATTTGAATCAACCAAAAAGGTCGTGAGGCTAGCATTTTGGGTTGCAGCAAACAGCCGAATTTGGCGTTGCCCTTGTAATTGCTGCCAAGCTTGATTGACTGCATAGCCCAAGTTTTGGCGAAACCCATTGAGCGCAGCTTGGTCGGGAATTTGGCTTTGAAGCTGATGTTTGAGCTGGCTGATTGCAGTTTGGGCTTGTTGCCATTCGCTTTGCAGCCAAGTTTGCCACATATGCGCAAGATGCTGAAAAACCCGCGCCAACAATTCGGCGGGCTGTTGCATCGCCGCTAACAAGGCTTGTTGGGTTGCCAACTCGCTATAAATACCAGCATTGCGCAAGCCCTGCCACAGCCGTTCGCTGCTGAGCGAGCCTTGATTGCCAGCAAGTTCGAGAATCTGGTGTTGCAGCTGCGCAACCCATGCAGCAGGCTCGGCGTTGTGTAATTCGCTCAAATAAGCATCCATCGTTTGGCTCGGATCTGCGGGCAATAAGCCAAAACTGAGGCTGGCGACCAACTGATTATCGGCCAATTCTTGGGCGCTGAGGGCTTGGGCTGTGCGTTGAACCCACGCCGTCGCACCGCGCAAACTGCTTGTTTGATTAAGCAATTGCAGCGTGTTAAGGCTATCGGCAACTGCCGATATTTGAAATTGCATCATATTCTCACTTATTTATTCAATAATTGGATAATTGAATAATAAAATAATCCAGCGAGCAGCAAATCAGCCTTCGGAGGGATGTTGTTGCACAGCCAAGCGTGCTACTACTTGTACTGGTACATCAGGTTAACCACCGCCTGATCCCCTCACCCCAACCCCTCTCCCACGGAGCGGGAGAGGGGCTTTAAACTCGTGGTTCTCCCGCACTGCGTGGTGAAAAGGGATGCTCCCCCTCGCCCGCGTTTTCGTGGGAGAGGGAGCTGGGGGGTGAGGGGACACGGTTGCTAATTCCAATGAACCAGTACAACTACTTGATAGCAAAGATTCAGCATGCGAGGTAGTTACAATGGGACTAGACCCTATCATTCAATCATTTCTGCGTGATCCACGGGTTTATCAAGCGTTTCTCGACGCAGGTTGGTATCCTGAACGCGAGTTTGATCTTACCCAGTGGCAACAGCAATACCTTGAATATGGCTATGTTTGGCATCCAATTGTTGAAACTGTGCTACGTTCATTCGGTGGTTTAACCGTTCATCCACCAACCATAACACCTCGCGTTTATGCGCCTTCAGCGATTCTGTTTGACCCTGGTTTTGTTGATTTTGACATTAGCCACGAACACTTGCAGCCCTATGAGGACTTGCTTCAGAAGGCGCTTTGGATCATTGGCGACGTAGGCGAAATGAGCGCACTATGTATTGATGAGGATGCTGGAATCTACACGCTGAATGCAATACATTTTCTTTACGAAGGTTCCATGTACACCGATGCTGCTGACGCATTAATCTTGGCAATTCGTTATCCAAAACTGTTGCGTGGACGGGTATGGTGGCAGCCAAATGGCGTTGATGGCGCAATGGCACCTGGAGCGATTGAACAAGCAGCAATCGTAGCTGCTCATAATGGTACACAAAACTCAACTCACTAATAAACTATGATATTGAATCAATTCGATAGGCGTGCTATAGTGCTCGTGGAGGCCAATTATGACTGGAATAATTGAATTAATTGCCCAAACTACTGGCTGTTGCACGCCTGCCAGCGCTGGAATAAACGAAAGTGAAGCAGAGGCTATCAGTGCCGATTTTCAGGTGTTTGCGCATCCGGTGCGGGTACAATTGCTGACCTTGCTCACCAGATCAAGTGAGGATGTCTGTGTTTGCGATCTTGAGGCAGCGGTTGCGGTCAAGCAGCCAACTGTCTCGTATCATCTCAAGTTGTTGCGTGAAGCTGGCTTGGTGAGCTATGAACGGCGTGGCCCGTGGGCCTATTATCGAGTTGAACGCGAACACCTCGCTAGCCTCAAAGCCCGCATCAACAGCCACTTGGATGGCTGGAATCGCTAGCTGCGGCTAGCTTTTTTATATCTTTTGGATTGAAATTTTTCAATAGGATACGGTATGCAGCTTGTAGCGATCAGCAACGAGGATTATCCAACGCTGGAAGCGTTATTACGCGCAGTTGATTTAGGCAACGAAGGCTTGGCCATGGCTCAAGCGTATGGTTGCTGGCAAAATGGCAATTTGCTGGCTTGTGGAGCATTAGAGGTCTATGGCGAAGTTGGCTTGTTGCGCTCAGTCGCAGTTACGCCAGATCACCAAAACCAAGGCTTAGGTGCGGTATTGCTCGTAGCCTTGGAGCAACAGGCCCAACAGCAAGGCTTGCAAACCCTCTATCTGCTTACAACTAGCGCTGCCAAGTTTTTTGCCGCCCACGGCTACCAGCCAATCGAACGCAGCGAGGCTGATGAGCGCTTGCATGCTTCAGTCCAGTGGGGCGCGATCTGTAGCAGTGCCAGCTTGATGGTCAAGCAGTTCGTGTAGCAGCTTCATGGAGAGCACTTGGGGAATTGGAACGGAATAAGGCGCATTGGCAAACAACGCGCCTTGATTGATTTACTGGCGGGCTGCCGCTTTTTGGTCGGCAATGCTTGGCAGGCTTTGTTCTTCGTCCTCGCGGTTCATCCACTTGAAAAAGGCGATGGTAATCGCAAGAATAAAGATTGAGCCGCCTGGAATCCACATAATTAAGGCCCCAATTTGCTGATCAGCGATGGCGCTGATGCCCCAAATCCGTGGCGCTAGCTCGTAGGTTGGGTACAATACACTATCTGCAAAGGTGATCAACGCGCCCAAAATCGTTGGGATAATTGAATTCACAAAGTAGTAGAGCATTTGCACCGGATACGATGAGCGTAATTCTGGCAAGGGAATCAGCGATGGTGCCCAGAGCAAAATTGCGCTGCCCATCATCATTTGGTGTTCGAGAATGTGGACTAACTCGTTGCGCAGAGCCAAATCGTAAAATTGGGGAAAGTGCCAGCCATTGAAGGAAATGTTGAAAGCGCTAAATGCGACGATTGGATTCACCGCAAAGCGCACAATGCTATAAACCCATGGCAACTGCACCAAAGGCCGTAGCAACCACTCAGGAATGCCAATTAACAGCATGGGAGCGCAAAACATGGTCAAAATCATATGTTGAACCATGTGCATCGTAAACAGATAGCGATCTGCCCACAGCCCAATTGGCGACATAATCGATAAACCTAAGGCCAACAAGCCGCTTAAGAAGGCAACAGCCTTCCCAACTGGGAAAGCTGCTGGCCCACCGAGGCGCTTGCGACCTGGGCCAACGGCCCAGAGATAGCCAACCGTTGCGGCGATTAAGCCCAAAAGCAGCGGCCAATCAAGCGTCCATTCGTTCATTTGTTTACCATAACTCTGGCTGGAACAGGGCAAAGAAGCCAAGCATCATCAACAACACACACACAATTGGGAAGACAAATAGCGTCCCAAACATGCGGCGATCGCCTTTAAGGTGCATATAGAACATCATCACAATTGCACCCTTGATCGTCATCAAACCAAGCAATAGCGCGACTTCGACTTGCTTAACCACAATTTCAGCTTTATTGATGATTGGAATCGCAATTTCAATCCCAGTCATTACCAACAAGACAAAGAAGATAATCACATACAACTTAGCGTGGCTGTGATGCGCTTCGTGTTCGATTGAGGCGTGTTCATCATGACCGTGGGCCATTATGTACTCCTTGGATAAATAATGGTTAGATCAGATAGATTACGGTAAAGATCAAGACCCACACCAAGTCGACAAAGTGCCAATACAAACCGCCAAGCTCGACGGCCATATAATTGCCAGCATTGTAGCGCTCAGGGTGGCGAATTGCTGAGACCAGTAATGATACTAGCCAAACAACCCCAACCGCAACGTGGGTTCCGTGGAAGCCCGTTACAAAGAAGAAGGTCGAGCCAAACATCATATTTTTGATCGTCACACCTTCGTGGACAATGTGATAGAACTCGTACACCTGACCACCCAAGAAGATCACACCACATGCGATGGTGGCCCCCAACCAGAAGCGGAAACGCTTTTGATTGTTGGTTTTAACTCCATCAAGTGCTAACACCATGGTCAAGCTACTGGTCAACAAAATGAAGGCCAGAATCGAGGTCAGGACATTATCGCCAAACAAAGCCCGAACGCCAGTAACATCAAGGTTGGCTTTGCTTGATGATGGTGCAACGACCCCACGCATTGAGAGGTGGGTTACGACCAAGGCTCCGAAGAAAAATACTTCCGAGCCAAGGAACGTCCACATGCCAAGCTTGCGTAAATCGAGGCCGCGCCCAGGATCATTTTTATCAATATCGCGCACGACTGCCTGTGCCATAGGTTCTCCCAGATAACTAAGCCCTGCGCCAATGGAACATCGGCGCAGGGCAATTTAGCTTACAGCACCGGATCTTGGGCAATTTCGCCGACCCAGCGATTCATGCCGACAAAGGCAATTGCCAAGGCCACCAAGATAATTGGAATCCCAATCAATGGGGCAGAGGCGAGATTGAGCATGCCATAGGCGAGCACAAACAAGCCAAACGAGAAGATGATTGGGGCATATGACGGTGGTGGCAAGTGGGGATGAAAATCGTAATTGATCGTCATGCCACGGCCTTCGCCGCTATATTTGTTGTCCCACAAGGGGCGACGGCTATGCACAATGTATTCCACATCGAAGTTGTGGGCTGGAGGTGGCGAGGTCGTCGCCCATTCCAGAGTTGCTGCATCCCATGGGTCGTTGCCCGCAGGAGCGCCCTTGCGCAAGCTGATGATAAAGTTGACGATAAAGACCAAGGTTGCAAGGGCAATACAAAATGACCCAATCGTTGAGAGCAAGTTGTAGAAATCCCAACCTTGGTTTTGTTGATACGTCCAGACCCGGCGCGGCATACCTTGCAACCCAAGCATATGCTGTGGGAAGAAGGTCAAGTTAAAGCCGAGCAGCAGAATCCAGAAGTGCCATTTGCCAATCCGTTCACTCATCATCTTGCCTGTGATTTTGGGGAACCAATAATAAGCAGCCCCAAACAAGGCAAAGACAGCGCCACCGAACAGCACATAGTGGAAGTGTGCAACCACAAAGTAGCTATCGGTCACTTGCAAGTCGAATGGAGCGGCTGCCAACGAAACCCCGGAAATCCCGCCGATCACAAACATGGCGATAAAGCCAAGACTGAACAGCATCGGAGTTTTGAAGCGCAACTCACCGCGCCACAAGGTTGCCAGCCAGTTGAAGATTTTGACCCCGGTCGGAACCGAAATCAGCATCGACGCGGCGGCAAAGAAGGTGTCGGCAATTACGCCCAAGTTGGTGGCAAACATGTGGTGTGCCCACACAGTAAAGCCCAAGACACCGATTGCAACGCCTGAGTAGGCCACAAACTCGTAGCCGAAAATTGGCTTACGTGAGAAGACTGGCAACATTTCTGAAACCACGCCGAAGGCGGGCAGAATCATAATGTACACTTCAGGGTGACCGAAGAACCAGAACAAGTGTTGCCACAAGAGTGGGTCGCCACCAGCAGCAGGCAAGAAGAAGTTGGTGCCAAAGTTGCGATCGAAGAACAGCAACGTGATCCCAACCGTGATGCTAGGCAGGGCGAAAATCAATAAGAATGAAGTAACGAAGCTCATCCAGACGAACAATGGCATCCGATTAAAGCGCATGCCTGGTGCTCGTAGCCTGATGATTGTTACGATGATATTGACCGAGCCAGCTAGCGAGGAAACCCCCAACAGCTGCAAGCCCAAGACCCAATAATCCATCCCTCGGGTGACCGAGTAGGTGGTTGAGGTCAATGGAGCATAGGCAAACCAGCCAGCATCGGGAGCGCCGCCACCGAAGACAAAGCTGGAATACATGACGATCCCGCCGAACAGCAAGAGCCAATAGCTCATGGCGTTCATGCGCGGGTAGGCCATATCGCCTGCGCCAATCATCAGCGGCACGAAGTAGTTCATAAACCCAGCGTTAACTGGCATAATCGCCATAAACACCATGGTTGTGCCGTGCATCGTAAAGACTTGGTTATAGGCTTCTGGAGTCAGAATCGCATTTTGCGATGAACCAAGTTGCAAACGAATGAGCAATGCCTCAAGCCCGCCGATTACAAAGAACAAAAAGGCAGTCACTGCATACATGATGCCAATTTTTTTGTGGTCGACGGTGGTGATCCATTCCAACCAACCCCGCCGTTGTTTGGCTGGGGCGTGGTGGAGGGTACTTACGTCAGTAGCCATGCGGCCCTCCTACTGCTGACCTTTAACACTGGTGCCTGGATTGAGGCTTTCCAGATAATCGACCAACTCATTAATTTCGGCTTCGGTCAGGGTATCGGCCTTGATGGCGGTGGTCATAATGTTGCCACGCTTGACTGCATCAGGGTCGTCTAACCATGCATAAAGATGTTCGCGGGTATTATCGACGGTGCCAGCGGCAATCGTCATCCGGCCACCAAAGTGGGTTAAATCGGGGCCGGTAATCCCAGCGGAGTTGGTGCCACGTACCACGTGACAACCAATACAATTTTTGGTAAACGATTCAGGCAAGGTGGTGTTAACCGCCACTTGGCTTTGCTCGGTTGACCATTTTTGGAAGTCGGCAGGGCTGGCCACAACGACCCGCATTTTCATGTAGGCATGTTGGCCGCCACAGTATTCGGCGCATTGGCCCCAGAATACGCCAGGCGCACCATCGGCCACATCATCGGCCTTGAACCACAAGCCGCTTTCGCGATTGGGCATCACGTCGCGCTTACCTGCAAGCCCAGGAATCCAGAAGTCGTGGATTACGTCAACTGAGGTCATTTTAACGTCGATATAGCTTCCTGAAGGAATCCATAACTCGTTAGCAGTAACCAACGGCTTACCGCTCGCATCCTTAATATCAGGATACTGGAATTCCCACCACCACTGATGGCCAATAACCTTGACATTCAAGGTATTACCGGCAGCTTCGTCTGGCATAAACTCGATTTTGCGAATCGTGTCGAAGGTAAAGACGAAAATAACAATCGCGATAATTGCTGGCACGATTGTCCAAGCAATTTCAACCTTCGTATTGCCATGAATCTGTGTGGGAACCTGCGAACTATCCTTTTGTCGATACTTGATGATCGAAACGATCAACCAGGTTTGTACGATCAAAAAGACCACAACGCCCAACCAAAACAACAATTCCGAGAGATTGTAAATTGCGCGGGTGCTCTCGCTTGCTGGGTTCAGGGTCGTTTGAGGGGTCTTTTGACCGCACGCTGCCAGTACAACGCTTCCAAGCAACAGGGTTGCCGTAGGGCGCAGCAGAGCCTTGGCAGGCGAACGATTGGGCATCCATGCCTCCTTGCTAAGACCGTGTTCTCCAAATCGTGGTTGGCACCGCGAACATCCGCCACCAAGCCGAACGATTGGCCTTTCCACTACTACTAAATCAGAGTCAACTCCACTCAAACCGCCCACGCGCAATCTCGTGGTGGCATGAACTTGGAGTTGGGGGAGTTACTGGTTCGCTATCACCCCAATTGTACACTGTTATCAAAAAGTCTCAAGTTGACATATGGATAGGTACAGGGCTGCGATTTGGTCGCTAACTGGGATAGTATCAAATCTTGCTAGCGCTGTCTAAATATTTTGCGCGCAATTTTTGGCCCAATTGTGGCCACTAGCACCCATAACCACGAGATGTGGCTATAGGCTATGGGCTTTTGGCTATTGATTTTTGCTCTTTCATCCCTCATCTCTCATCCTTCATCCTTTTCGTTGGCCACAGATTCACACAGATTTTTAGGATTATGTTCGTGCCAGCCCAAAACCAATAGCCCATAACCCTCCTTTTCTCTGCGCCTCTGCGTTAAAAATGTCATCCACGAAGCATACAAAGCACAATGTTTCGCCACGAATTCCACGAATTCCATGAATTAAGTTCCGATAGCCCATAGCCTTATAATTTTTGATTTTTGATTTTTGATTTTTGCCTTTTGCCTTTTGGCTTCATCCTTCATCCTTCATCCTTCGGTTCCTCTGCGCCTCTGCGTTAAAAATGCCATCCTCATCCCTATTTTGACTTTTGATTTTTGCCTTCTGCCTTTTGTCTTTTGCCTTCTGCCTTTTGTCTTTTGCCTTCTGACTTTTGCCTTTCTCCTCCCTTCCGTCCCTCCGCTGGAGGGAAACGCCGGGGGTTTTCATCCCCCAGCACCCCCTAATATTTATCTGCTGGATTGTGAGTATGGTTCTATTCCCCCTTCGCGATCTTCGTGCCCTTCGCGGTTCCGTCCCCAACCCTTGTTCTACAAATACCGATTGGTTAGCCACTGGTGTTTTTGACTTTTGACTTTTGACTTCTGCCTTAACCCGTTAAACTACGGTTAAAAATAGTACCTTGGCACTAGCTTACTAGCTCTTGAAGTTCTACGAGCTTGCATCTATCATTCAGGCATAATTCGTTACTACCGAGCTTGATATTTTTCCAGCGCAGAATGAGGTTTGTCATGACAAACGCTGTTTTATCGTTGCCTGTTTTTCATGCAACCGAAGGGCTTGGCGCATTTCTGGGCGATTTGCGTTCATGGGTTTTTCGCTCAAAAAATCGGGCTGCCCGCCATTTTGGGCTGGCGCATACCACGATCATGCGCTATGAAAATGATCAAATTTTGTGCCCACTGGGCTATATCGCCGCTCTCGCGCAACTGGTGATCGATCAGTTGGATTTACCGCCCTACCAGCGTGGCTTGGCTGAACAGCAGTTGTTGGCAACGATTCAGTTTGCCCTCAACGAATATGCAATTGATTTCACACCGCTGGCAACGTGGCAGGCTTTACAACAGCTGGCCAACGCCTATCTGGCCGAGGTGCAGCAGCAAAAGCAGGAGCAAGCCAAAACTGGGCCGTTAATGGGGGTTTTGCACGATTGGGGCGATGCGCCCGATGTGCAGAATTTTGTTGGGCGCGAGGATGAAACTGCAACCTTGGTGAAGTGGCTGCAACTTGATCGCTGCCGCTTGGTGGCAATTATTGGGCTGGGCGGCATGGGCAAAACCAGCCTTGCAACCAAGGTTGCCCAACAAGCCCAAGATGATTTTAAAGTGATTGTTTGGCGTTCGCTGCAGCAAGGCCAACAGGCGAATGATTTTCTGTTGGAATGCTTACATCGGATTATTCCTAGCCCCAATTCGGCCTATCCGGTGCAATTTGAGCAGCGATTAAGTGTCTTGATTGATTATTTGCGCACCACTCGCTGCCTGTTGATTCTCGATAATATTGAGGCAATTTTGCAGCCCAATTATCCTGCTGGGCGCTATCGCGAGGGCTACGAGCAATATGCCCAACTGTTTCAAGCAATCAGCGAGCGCGCTCACGAAAGCTGTTTGATTGTGACCAGCCGCGAAAAACCCTATGAGTTCAATCGGCTCGAAGGTGTACACACCCGCTCAATGGTGCTCACTGGCTTGATCCGCGATGATGCCCAAATGTTGCTCGACAATCAGGATTTGTATGGCACGCCGCAACTTTGGCAAGAACTAATCAAGCATTACACGGGCAATCCGCTGGCCTTAAAATTGGTTGCCCAAGTGATCAAAACCATGTTTTTTGGCCAAATTGCCGAGTTTTTGCAGCACGAAGAGCTGATTTTTGGCGATGTGCGCACAATCTTAGCCCAGCAGTTCGAGCGTTTATCCGACCAAGAACAGGAATTATTGTATTGGCTAGCAATCGAACGCCACACCGTCAAATTGGCTGAACTCAAGCACGATTTGGTGCGCTCGAAATATCAACATATGCTGCTCGAAACCCTTGAATCGTTGCTGCGCCGCTCGCTGGTGGAGCGCCACCAAGATGGCTTTATGCTACACAATGTGGTGCTCGAATACACCACCGACCGCTTGATCGACCAGATTGCCCAAGAATTGCTTGATGGAACCCAAGGTTTGCTCTATCGCCACGCGCTGATTAAAGCCAATAGCCTCGATAGCATTCGCGAGCATCAAAGTCGGGCCATTTTGCGGCCCTTGCTGCACCGAATTTTTGTTGAGCTTGGCCAAGAACGCTTGTTGACAACGCTGCGCCAATTGCTGCAAACCATGCAAGCCTTGAGTGCCTTGGAAATGGGCTACGCGCCAGGCAATATTTTTAATTTATTGGTTGAACTCAAGGCCGATCTTAGCCAATTTGATTTTCGGCATAAACCGCTGTGGCACGCCAATCTGCGCGGCCTCACTCCCAAACAGCTCGATTTGAGCTATAGCGACCTTTCGCGCACGGTGTTTAGCGAGCAATTTGGCCCATTGATCGCCCTCGCCCGCGATCCTGCTGATCGGTTTTTGGCCGTTGCTACCGCCGATGATGAGTTAATCGTTTGGCACAGCTTGGATCTGCGCAAGCTTTGGCACCTACCAAGCAACCACGATGGCGTGCGCACGCTGAGTTTTAGCAGCGATAGCCGCTTTCTCATTAGCGCTGGCAACGATGGCATAATTCGCTTGTGGGAAGCGAGCCAAGGCCACAATCCACGCATGTTCGTTGGCCACACCCAGCCAGTGATTGGCGTGGTGGTTGCGCCGCGATCGCAACGGCTGATGAGCGCCAGCAGCGATGGTGAGTTGCGGGTGTGGGATCGGCTGAGTGGCAAATGTTTGCAAACGATCAATGCGCATAGTGGCGGCATCAGCAGCATTCAATTGAGCGCCGATGACCAACTTTTGGCAACCGCAGGGCTTGATCGCCAAATCAAGCTTTGGCATGGCCAGCATTTGCGCTATCAAAGCACGTTAACGACTCATCACGAGCCAATTCAGCTGTTGGCCTTCAGCCCTGATACTACAATTTTAGCGGGCACTGGGCTTGATGGCGATGTGTATCTGTGGGATCTGCAGGATAATCAGTTAATCACCAGCCTCGCCAACGAAGATCGCGTCTTCGATTTGCAATTTAGCCCTGATGGAGCCAATTTGGCCACTGCTGGCATCGATCAATGTATTCGAGTTTGGCAAGTCCAAACCGCCCATTTGACCCATATGTTGTATGGGCATCAGCATTGGGTACGGGCGTTGCGCTACAGTCGCGATGGTTCGCGGCTCTATTCGGTGAGCAGCGATCAAAGCCTGCGCATTTGGGAGCAAGCTAGCGGACGCTTAATTCATACGCTACAAGGCTATCGCGGCGGTGTTCGTAGCCTCGCATTAAGCCCAAATAACGATTTATTGTTTAGTTCCAGCGAAGCGCAAGCTGTCGCATTATGGCAACTAGCGGAGCCATATTATCGGCTCAATTTACCACCAGAAACCATTAATGGGCGTGAATTAGCCTATCATCAAGCCAGCCACAGCCTAGCGCTGAGCAAAGAGCAGCTGATTCAAATTTGGGATTGTCAACGTCTGCAATTGACCACAATCTTAACTGGCCATCACGGTTTAATTCGGGCGCTTAGTTTTCGGCCTGACGGCAGTATGCTCGCCAGTTGTAGCGAAGATCATACGGTGCATATTTGGTCACTACCCCATGGCCACATTAGCCATGTTTTTGATTGCCACGATGATTTGGTAACAACCCTTGAGTGGAGCCACAATGGCAATTTGTTGGCGACCGGCAGCGCCGACCATACCATTCGCATTTGGGGCGTTAACGAACATAGTTGTGTTGGCTTGTTGGCAGGCCATAGCGCCAGCATCATCAGCCTGAGCTTTAGCCCCGACCAACGCCAGCTTGTCAGTGCGGCAGCAGACCAACAGGTACGAATTTGGGATCTCAGCACAGAACAGTATGGGATTCTGGCCTTGCATAAACTAGGTATGATCAAGAAAGTACAGTGGTCGGCAGATGGACGCTGGATTGTGATTACAGCTGGTTCGTTGGCCTTGATTTGGGATTGGCAGAAGCGCCAAATAGTCCAGCGTTTTGAGCATCTGGCAGCCTTGGATAGTGCGTATCTGAGCGCCGATAGTCACCTGTTAATCACTGGCGATCAGCAAGGCACAATTACCATTTGGGATTTGGCCACCGGCAAGTTGCGCAAACGGCTGCATGGCGATCATCCGTATCAAGGCCTCAGCATCAAGCAAGCAACTGGCCTCAATCCAGCAGAGCAAGCGAGTTTGCTCAATTTAGGCGCGGCGATTAAGTAGTTGTCCCCTCACCCCCCAGCCCCCTCTCCCACTGGACGCGGGAGAGGGGGAGTACCCGTTTTTACCAAGGAATTGCCGCAGAACCACAGGATTATAGCCCCTCGCCCGCCGCGTGGGCGAGGGGTTGGGGTGAGGGGTTCTTACAACCTACCCTTGTACGCTCTCCCACTGGACGCGGGAGAGGGGGAGCACCCGTTTTTACCGCAGAGTGAAGCATAACCACGGCATGAAAGCCCCTCGCCCGCCGCGTGGGAGAGGGGTTGGGGTGAGGGGTTCTTACAACCAGGGCATGTTCTGGTACAATCGGCGACGTTGCAAAAAATGAATCTGATTCATGAAAGGAACGGTCAATGCCGAATTATCTCTATGATCTCGAAGCCCAAGAGCTAGCCAACGGCGATTGGGCTTTGCTGATTCATTGCGAGGCGGCGTATGCCCAGCTTGTGAACATTGCGACCCCAAACTTCACTATCGAACGGCGCTTTGATGCGACTGGCTATGCGTCGGTGACGATTCCGCGCCAGCTTTTTCATGGCATCAAGGCTTGCGATTTAGAGATTCAGATTCAGCCGAAAAGCCAGTTGTGACGGTTTTTGTCACATGCTCAGGCTATACTTGGCTTACGTTAACGACCTCTATGAATCGATCAGATCAACATAATAACGCTTGCGATTAAGCTTAAATGTAGTATAATTAGCACAGATGTTTCATCACAGACACAGTACGTTTGAACGAGTAGAAAGCTTTGGTGATAGCCATGAATAATCGCGCAATTGCCCAAATTCTGTTTAATATTGCCACGCTGCTGAAGCGCCAAAACGCCAATCCCTATCGAGTGCGGCGCTATGGCGAAGTTGCGCGGGCAATTCTCCGCCTGCGGCATTCACTCTCCGAACGCGCCTTAGCAGGCAAGCCGTTAGGTCTCAACAAACTTGGGGCCAGCCTCACCCGCAAGATCACCGTGCTTGCAGCCCAAGGCCAACTAGATTTCTACGAAGATCTGTGTGCCTTGCTGCCACCCAGCCAACAACGCTTGCTCAAAATTGCTGGCATTGGGCCAATTTTGGCCGAACGCATCAGCCAAGAACTGGGCGAGATTGAGCTTTCGGCCTTGTTGCGCGAAGCAGCCTACCAACGTCTAACGGCAATTTGGGGCGTAGGCCCGCAACGCGCCGACCTGATTGTTTCGAACATGTTTCCCGACGATCCACCACCACCAGCCAATGCAGCTCACAGCGCTCGCAGCAGCAACATCATCTATACCCAACCAACCTTATGGGAGTATGGGCAAAAAGCCGCCTAGGAGGATGCATGACCCGAACTGCCACCCAAGCCGAACAGCCAGCCCAAGAAGAATGGCTGCTCGACGAGGCAAGTTTGCTTGATGCAAGCCTGCTTGACGAACCAGATGAGGATTTGCCCGAAGTTGATGCCAGTTTGCAGGGCGGGTTCAAAGCTAAATTGCAATTCGCCCCGCGACCCTATCAAACCGAGGCTGTCGCTGCTTGGACGGCTAACGAAGGGCGTGGGGTGATTGTGCTACCAACTGGCGCAGGCAAGACAATCACCGCGATGTTGGCAATTGCCAAGTTAGGCCTACGCACCCTGATTGTCGTACCAACAATTGAATTGCTCTATCAATGGCGCGACACCGTGATCCAAACCTTGGCGCTCGATCCCAAATTTGTGGGTGTAGTTGGCGATGGCCAGCGCGAATGGCGGCCAATCACCGTCATCACCTATGCTTCGGCGGCCATGCCCGATGCGCCGCTTGAGAATTTGGGCTTGCTGATTTGTGATGAAGTGCATCATTTGCCTTCACCTGCCTATAGCACGATTGCCTTGCGCAGCCGCACACCCTATCGCTTGGGCTTAACTGCCACGCCCGAACGCAGCGATGGCTCACATTCAGCACTCGACCGCTTGGTCGGCAAGGTCGTCTATCGGCGTGCACCAAACGACTTGGCCGAAGAAGGCCATATTGCCAAGTTCCGCGAAAAACGCATTTTGGTCGATCTGACTGCCGATGAATTGGTGCGCTACGAAACATTGATGACCACATGGCGCTGGTTTTTAGCCAAACATCGGCATAAATTGGCCAGCGGCGGCGATTTCTTTGGCGAATTGATTCGGCGCTCTGGTAGCGATCCGCAAGCGCGGAATGCACTGCAAGCGCAGCATCAAGCGCGTATGATTGCGCTCAACGCCGAGAAAAAGCTTGAGCATGTTGGCCAATTGCTCAGCCAGCATCCCAACGATAAAGTCATTATCTTTTCTGAATACAACGCCTTGGTCAACACCATCAGCCGTCAGTTTGCCATCCCCAGCATTACCTATCGCACGGCAGCCGACGAACGTAAGGCAATTTTGGATGGCTTTCGCTCAGGCCGATACTCCAAATTGGTCACTGGACGCGTGCTCAACGAGGGCGTTGATGTACCCGATGCTAACGTGGCGATTGTGGTCAGCGGCTCAGCCACTGCCCGCGAATATATTCAGCGTTTGGGGCGGGTATTGCGCAAAAAGCCCGATGAAGCCTTGCTCTACGAGTTGGTTACCCGCAACACCAGCGAAGTTCAAACCGCGCGCCGCCGCAAAAAAGCCGTGGCCGCGCATAATCAGCAGAGCAATAGTTAAGGATGAAGGATGAATTATGAGGGATGAAGGCTCACGATAAGGGATTAGGATTTAACGCAGAGGCGCAGAGTAGCGAAGGATGAGGGATGAGGGATGAAGCGTAAGGCTTTGGAAAGAGAAACCTTCGCGATCTTCGCGTCCTTCGCGGTTATAGCCCTTCGTGTTCTTTGTGTCCTTCGTGGATTAAATGTTTAGTGCAGAGAGACGATTGGCGTTTGGCTAGCACAAGATTTTTGGTATTGGTAAGGATAGTTGGGATAGCACGATTCACCAATCCCCAACCCCCGACAACCGATCCCAATCTAGTTTGGTAATACATATGTCATTTACACCAGCCGATTTCAAATATACCAGTCGCAATGGCGAGCTTGGCCGCCAACTCTACCCGCACCAATTGCGTGATGATCGCTATTTGGCGGCGATTGAGTATGCGATTGGCTACTACGAGCAGATGCTTGGGCGGGCACGGCGCGAATTTGAAGCCGCCACCTTGCTGGAGTTTTTCGGCGATCCCAAGTTGGCGCGCGGCTTGGTGGCATGTTTAAGTCAAACTTACCGTTGGCATCAGCCCCAAATCGCCGAAGTGCTCGATCAAGCCACTTCCCAACAATTAGCTGAACGCGGCTTGCGTAATCCTGCTGATTTTCGGGCCTTGCTGTATGCGCACGCCAATCAAAGCACTGGCTTCATTCTCCCCAGCGAGCGTTGGCCTGCGATAAACCAACTGGCCAGCGAGGTTGGGCTAACCACCAGCCAATTTGAGCGCGTGCTCTACCTTGATGATGAGCAAGAAGCCTTGTTGGTACGCAGCGCCGAACGCCCCGAGCCAAGCGCGATTGTGGCGTTATATAATTTTCATTCGCTCGAAACGGGCTTGCGCAATTGCCGCTCGCTGCAATTACGGCTTGATGGCGATATTAATGCCTTGGCAGTTTCGGCACATAATTTGGCTCAGCGCTATAATCTGCGCTATGAATTAAGCGAGCCAGAAGATTGCATGGCCACCTTTGTGATGCTCACCTTGCATGGAGCCAAAGATGCGCTTGGCAATTGGACGCGCACTGGGCGGCGGATTGCGCGCTGCGCGTTGCGCTTGCTGGCAGCCCATCCCAACACCGCCAGCGAAGGCTTGATTCAGGTGCATATGCAGGGCAAAAATAGCCTAGTTAAGCTTGCGAAGCGCGAGTTGACCGTGCTTGGTGGCACAGCTCGCTATCAAGCTGATAGCAATGGCGATAGCTGGGAAACCACGCTCGAACAACAATTTAGCCAAGCCTGGAGCCGCTTCGTGAGCAAAGGCCAGAATGCAGGCTGGCGGATTCGCCGTGATCCAGTGCCATTTAGCTTGGCTCATCGTTTGTTAGTGCCCGATTTTATTGCCCAACGTGGCAGCGAGCGGATTCCGATCTTTGTGCCTGCCACCGAAGCCATGGCGGCGAGTTTGGCACAACGTTTGGTCGGCCAGCCCAAAGTTTTGGTTGTGGTGGCGAAAAGCTATCAAAGCCTGTTGCGCAATTGCCAAGTTGCCAAAGTGGTCTATCAAACTACGCCCGATATGCAGGCAGTTTTGGCGCAACTCGAACAGCTTGCCCCAGCCCAGCAGCCAGCCGATCGCTGGAGCCGTTTGGCAGTACGCTTCGATCAAGCGGGCTTTGTGGCCGAAGCCGAGCTTTTGGCAATTTTGGAGTGTCGCAATGCAGTAGAAATTGGCTTGGCGCTGCGTGGTTGGCGCGAAGGCACAGCCCAGTATGTGCCAAATCTTGGCCTATTTACACCACAAAAATTACGTGAATTGGGCAGTATGCTGGGCAAAGCCGCCTAAACAGTTCCCTCACCCCCCAAGCGCCCTCTCTCACTGGATGCGGGCGAGGGGGAGCAGTCATTGTTCACCGCAGAATTTGCGCAAGAACCACGATTATAAAGCCCCTCGCCCGCTCCGTGGGAGAGGGGTTGGGGTGAGGGGCTTTATAATCAATAAATCCCAATCTGTGATGAGGATTGTATGCTGGCGATTAAACCGTTTATCGGCCAACACTGTGAGACAACCACCAATGGCACGTTGCTGTATCAGCAAGGGATTGAGCTTTCAGAGCCGCTGCTATTTGGGCTTGGCGAAGGGCTTGGTTTTATTTTTTGGCATATGAAATCGATGCCAATGCCCTTCATCGGCGGGCGAGTCAAGCCCGATCAACTGACCGATAACCTCGTTAAACATCTCAACCTAAGCATTGAGCGCCAAGAAACCAGCTCGCCAAGCAAAGCATGGGCAATCGTCCAAGGCTGGCTTGATCAAGGCCAAGCGGTTGGCTTGAAGCTCGATTGTTTTTACCTCGAATATTTCAGCAATCCAATTCATTTTGCTGGCCACTACGCCGCAATCTATGGCTACGATCAGCACAACGCCTACTTGGTCGATACCCAACAACAAGGCAGTGAAGTTCAAACATCATTGGCAAGTTTGGCTCAAGCCCGCAATGCCAAAGGCTCGATGGCCTCGAAAAATCTGGCCTATACGCTCAAGCGCGGCGCTGAGTATGATTTGGCCCAAGCAGTGAGCCAAGCAATTCGCAATAATGCCCAAGCCTATCTCAACCCGCCAATTACCAATGTAAACTACAAAGGGATTCGCAAGGCCAGCGCTGCTTTGCAGTCGTGGTTTGAATCGTCGACTGATGTTGAGTACGATTTTTGTACTACAGCAATGCTGATGGAACGGGCTGGCACTGGCGGCTCGCTGTTTCGCAAACTCTACCGCGATTTTCTGGCCGAGGCGGCAATGATGATCGACTCCGATCAATTACGTCAAGCTGAATCCAGCTTCGGCACAATTGCCGCAAACTGGACGGAAGTAGCTCAATTACTTGATCAAGCAGGCAAACAGCACGAGCTAAAGCCAATTCAAGCGGCAAGCACGCTGATGAACCAAATTGCCGAGCAGGAATATCAAGCAATGCAGCAACTGGCTAGCCTCTAACAGCTTGCATAATCAGCCATGATCGGGCACAATCAGCGGGAGATTGTGCTGTTGCCTCGGAGTTGCTATGAAATATACTGCCACGATTGGGCTGGAAGTTCATGCCCAAATTCTTACCAAATCGAAAATGTTCAGCGGTTGTAACGCGGCCTATGCCAGCGCTCCCGCCAATAGCTGTATCGATGAAGTCAGCATTGGCCTACCTGGCACCTTGCCAGTCGTCAATCAGGAAGCGATTCGCAAAGCAGCCTTGCTTGGTTTAGCGCTCAATTGCGAAATTCCTGAGTATTGCGAGTTTTCGCGCAAATCGTATACCTACCCCGATTTGCCCAAAGCATGGCAAATTACGATGTACGATAAGCCAATTTGTATCAATGGTGAGCTAGAAATTACCCTTGGCAATGGCGAAACCAAACGTGTCGGCATCACCCGTGCCCACCTCGAAGAAGATACGGGGATGTTGCAACACGGCGATGAAACTCACTCGCTGGTTGATTACAATCGCTCTGGCGTGCCTTTGCTCGAAATTGTCAGCGAGCCAGATATGACCACGCCCGAAGAAGCCCGTTTGTACGCGATCAAATTGCGCCAAATTTTGGTCTTTTTGGGGGTCAACAGCGGCAACCTCGAAGAAGGAGCCTTGCGGGTCGATGCCAATGTTTCAATTCGCCCAGAAGGCCAAAAAGAATTGGGTACCAAGGTCGAGATCAAAAACATGAACTCGTTCCGCAACCTTGAGCGCGCCTTGGTCTATGAATTGGAACGTCAAGAGAAAATCGCCCGCGAAGGTGGCACGATTGTGCAAGAAACCCGTGGTTGGGACGATGCAGCAGGCATCACGCTTAGCCAACGCTCCAAAGAGCACGCCCACGACTATCGCTACTTCCCAGAGCCAGATTTGCCGCCGCTGGAGTTGAGCCGCGAGTGGGTTGCTGAGCGCCGCGCCGAGTTGCCCGAATTGCCCGATGCCAAATTTGCCCGCTACATCAGAGAGTTTGGCTTGTCGAAGCAAGATGCAGCCTTGTTGAGCGGCGAACGCGAAACCGCCGATTATTTCGAAACCATCGTGGCCACTGCTGGCGCAAGCAATGCCAAGCCCGTCGCCAACTGGATTACCGGCGAGTTGTTCCGTTTGATCAAAGATGGCGCAGAAACCCTCGCCGAAGTTGCCAAACGGGTCACGCCAGCCAACCTCACCAGCTTGATTCAGGTTGTAGCCAAGGGTGAAATTGGCAGCACGGTTGCCAAACAAGTTTTCGAGGAAATGTACCGCTCTGGCGAGTCTCCAGTCGAAATCATCAACGCCAAAGGCTTGCGCCAAATTAGCGATAGCAGCGTGTTGAGCCAAGCTGCCCGCGATGCGATTGCCGCCAATCCCAAGGTCGTTGCCGATTACAAGAGCGGCAAATTGCCAGCGATTAAGTTCTTGGTCGGCCAAGTGATGCGCGCAACCAAAGGCCAAGCCAATCCCCAAGTGGTCGAGGAAGCGCTCAAAACTGAGCTTGATGCACTAAACTAAGTTTGGTTAAATAATCAAGGGCGGCGTACATGATCAAATCTCATGTACGCCGCCCTTGTGTTTTTTCAATTAGCGTTGTTCAACCCAAACCACACAGCTAAATCCAGGCACGCTGATGCTGCCATGGCTGCGATCAAAGCTCGCTTGCTCCAACACGGGATCATAGCCATTGACCAACAGCGGGTGTAACTGCAAATCGTAATGGCCAAAACTGGCATCGCTGTAGCTCAACGGCTGGTGCGAGCCATTAAAGGCCACCACAATTCGGCAGAATGGCGAATCGCTTGGCTTGCCAACCTCATCATCAAGCACCATTACCACCAAGCCAACCACTTGCTCCGGCCCAGTGTTGAGAAACCAGAGTTTTTGTTTGATTAGCTCAGCACTGCTTAGGCGAAATAGCTCCGAGCTACGCCGAATTTGCAGCATAGTTTGAAAATGCGCATAACTAAACGCCATATCCTCTGGTGTTGGTTTAAGCGCAGGGTCGGCCAACAACGGAGCGACGGTTGACCAATGTTCGTGGTTATCCGCCGAGGGCGGCAAGCCCGAACCCCAAGTATTTTGCTGGCCTGTCCAATCGATCCGGTTAAACCAATCGCTAGAATTGTAGCTATTGCGATCCATCGATTTCGAGCGTAACAGCTCGTCGCCAGCGTGGAAAAATGGAATGCCTTGGGCCAAAGCAACCAAGCTCAAAGCCAAATTGTGCATGCGCACGCGCTCGGCCATTGGCGTTTCGATTGGTGCTTTAACTTGCACACCATCAAACAGGGTTTCGTTATCGTGCGCCGAAACATAGGCAATATGATCATCTGGGCGCAACCCATAGGCTGCTGGCTTGCCATTAACATACAAATGGCCGCCAAGGGTTTGTTGGCCTTCGCAACTGAGAATTGGATAATCGGCTAAGTTGCCAGCCAAACTCAAGCGCACTACATCGCTGATGACTGCAACCTGATAATTGCGCTCGACCAAGGCCCGCTGTTCAAAGTGATTGGGCCGATCAAGCAAGCCCGTTGCAAAGCCTTGCACTTGGAAGCCAACAAATGGCCCGCCACCGCGCGCCGCGTCGCGCAAACGGTCGCTAAACGTACCAATACCCGTGCCAGCCAGCGCATGTTGGGTCGCGTTCTCGCCACGCGCACCATCGGCAACCTCGCCAAAATTCCAGCCCTCGCCATACAAATAGATCGCTTTACCATCAACGCCATGCTCAGCGAGGGTCAAGCCATCAAGCATTTCGCGAATCGCCAACATATTCCGTTTGAGATGATGGCCCATCAAATCGAAGCGAAAGCCATCAATTTTATACTCAACCGCCCACGTACGCAGCGAATCGAGCATCAATTTTTCCATCATATGATGTTCGCTGGCGGTGTTGGCGCAGCAGGTGCTGTTGCAGACATTGCCATCAGCATCCAAACGATGGTAATAGCCTGGCACAACCCGATCGAGCACGGCGCAACTGGCTTGGCCGCTCGAATGGGTGTGATTGTAGACCACATCCATCACCACCCGCAGCCCAAGTTGATTCAGCGCCTGCACCATCTCGCGAAACTCAAGAATTCTGGTTGATCCATCAGGATCGGTGCTATACGAACCTTCGGGCGTGGTGTAGTGGCGCGGGTCATAGCCCCAGTTGAAGCCATCACGGTCGCGAATTGGAAAAAGATAGGCTTGCTGCTCAGGCGAATCGGCGGGCAAACTAGCCAAATATTCAAAATCGATTCGCTTGCGATCTGGCCGATGCTCCTCAATTGTGGCAATATCGAACACTGGCAACAAATGTACATGGCTCAGCCCAGCCTTGGCTAGCCGCTGAAGATGCTGCATGCCGTTCGATTCCAATTGAGTGAAGGCTTTGTAGGTGCCACGTAATTCTGCTGGCACGCTGTGGTCGGTAATCGAAAAATCGCGCACATGCAACTCGTAGAGCACAATATCGGTTGGCTTGGCTAAGCTAGGCTTGGCTATTTTGCTCCAGCCTTTGGGCTTCAAGCGCTGGCTTTGCAAATCGACAATCTGCGAGTGTTGGCTGTTGGTCGATAAGCTCAGCGAATAAGGATCGGTCACGCTATTGCGCTCGAATTGGCCAGTGCTAGGCACAAAAACATCAATCTCATAACGATAAAATAGATCTTCCCAACTTGGTTCGCCAACGATGCTCCAAACCCCAGAGCGTTCATCGAACTGCATTGGCTGGCGCTGCGGTTCAGTGGTTTTGGTCGAATCTGCATATAGCAACAGTTCGACATTGCGCGCGGTTGGTGCCCACAAGCGCAAAATTGGCTGTTTCTGCGCATCAAAGCTCACGCCAAGCTCGCCAGTGTAATGATACAAATCATCAAGCACCCCGGGAATTTGCAAGGCCGTTGCATCGATCAAGCTCTGATCGTCGCTGTGATAGGCTTGGACTGCGACTTGGCCGCGCAGGATTTTCGTAACCAAGCCATGGTGCTCAGCGGCCAGCCGAAAAACCGGCAAGCCCTGCAAATGCGGAAACGCCGCCACCAAATCGGCATCGAGGCCTTGCAAATGGCGTTCGAGCGGCAAAACCTGACCATGCTGAATGCCTTTGGCGGTAAGTTCCAACGAACCATCAAGCGAATAATGCAACTCATAGCGAGCATTGGGGAGCGCATGAATATTCCATACAATCGTATCGCGACGCACCCAATACGCCCGCAGCCGATCAAGCTGCCCGACGCTGGGCTGCTCTTCAACAACAGATTGATCTAACATCTTAAACTATCCCCCATAAACTGGGAAAACTCGTATGTATAGCACATTATATGCAACAAATTGCTAAATCGGCCTAATCGTTCCAACGAGTTTGCCACTGGCCATCGGGCATGAATACCCGCCCACGGCCTTCTTCATCCCAAACGATCAACTGACGCTCGTGAAAAATAATTGTTGCGCGGGTGCGGGCCACTTTTTCATCGGTGGTATTTTCGTTCAAGCCCCAAGCGGTATAAATTTGGCCGTTGATGCGGCTAACCGCTCGCGCATCGCGAAAACCCAAGCGATGGGCAATTTGATCGTTGGTGAAGCCATGGGCCACCAAGGTCATTACCTCGCGCTCGGCAGGCTCCAGCAAATCGAGCGCTGATTGTTCATCAAGGTGGCGAACTTCTTGCACACGGCTAGCAATATCGGGGTCAATAAAGGCGCGGCCTTGAAAAGCATCGCGCAGCAGCGGAGAAACCATCGCTGGTAGGAGATAGTTGCTTTTGCGCACATAGGCATAGTGGCTTAAAATTCCCGAACGCTGGAAATCGCGATAATACGCATCATCATCTTGGATCGAATAGAACACAACTGGAATCCGCGGGTGTTCGCGGCGAATAATGACTGCTGCTTGAATGCCATTTAATTCGCCAGCCAAGGCCACATCCATCAAAATTGCTTGCGGAATATGCTGAGCACACCATTCAATTGCGTCTTCGCCGCTACCAGCCTCGCCAATCACGCTAATTTCTTTGGTAGCATGTAAACCAGCGACCATCGCCGCCCGCAAGGTCGGGTGATCTTCAACCACAAGGGTTTGGATTGTCTGCATCGGATAATCCTTAGCCAATTATCATCAAATATATGTCCAACCTTAATCTTTGTGTCAAGCAATTAAGTGCAAAAGCATGTTAATGTTTTAATTATTGGGGCAAGGGGCCAGGGTTTAGGATTCAGAGGCCAGAAGATAATCGCGTTAAGAATCATGTTAGTTACTCATAAATCTTCTTGCTAATTCCAGACCCCTTGCCCCTAGTCCCTGATCCCTCGCCACCATCCCATACAAGGAACCACCCGATGAAACGCTGGTCTTTGATTATTGGCACCTTGTTCGTCGTTGGCTGTAGCGATGCTGCTATACTTGTTGAAGCGCCCAAACCTGCTGCGGTGCAGCAAATTGCGATTGCTACCACGGCTCCCACCCAGGTTGTGCCAACGGCTACGCCAGCGCCCAGCGCTACGCCAGCCCCGCCAACCCAAACCCCAGTGCCAGAACCGCCACGGGTCGGGATTCAAGTGGGCCATTGGCAAACCGAAGATCTCCCCGAAGATCTGGCCAAATTCCGCACATCAACTGGAGCGTTTGTTAATGGCATCTCCGAGGTTGAGGTCAATTTGCCCGTTGCCGAGCAAGTCAAAGCCTTACTCGAAGCCGAGGGGATTACGGTTGATCTGCTGCCTGCAACCGTGCCAGTTGCCTACAAAGCCGATGCCTTTATCACGATTCATGCCGATGGCTCAACCAGCAGCAACAGTCGTGGGTTTAAGATGGCAACGCCATGGCGGGCCTCAGAAGCCAGTTTATTGTTGCTCGATAGCTTGATCGCTGAATATGCAGCGGGCACAGATATGCCCCAAGATTCAGCAATCACGGCCAATATGCGCGGCTACTATGCCTTCAGTTGGCGACGACACCGCAACGCGATTGCCCCAACCACCCCAGCAGTCATCGTCGAGATGGGCTTTTTGACCAACCCAACCGATCGGGCGTTTATGCTCAACCAATCAGATGTGGTGGCTCAGAGCATTGCCAATGGCGTGTTGCGCTATCTCGCAGCCCACGACCGCAACGATCTTGAAGCCTTAAAAGTGATTGAGTATGCGATTCAGCGCCCAAAAACTGATGCTGTGCAGGTGCATTCAGCGCCTGATAGTGGAGCACGGGTGTTGTATACGATGGAAGCTGATCAGCGCTTTATGCCATTTCGCCAGCGCGATGGTTGGTACGAGGGTTTTGTACGCGGCAGTTCAAATGTTGTAGGTTGGGTGCCGGTCAGCGATATGCAAGGCACAAGCGACCAACTGCCACCACCAACCGATCGCTAGCAACAATCCCTCACCCCCCAACCCCCTCTCCCACGAAAACGCGGGCGAGGGGGAGCCGACCATTTTTCGCCAAGGAATTGCGCTAGAACCACCATAATTAAAAGCCCCTCTCCCGCTGGGCGGGAGAGGGGTTGGGGTGAGGGATTTCTCCATTTAGCTTGCTTGATTGGTATCGGTCAAACAAAGCAACGTCCAGCGGCGCTGGCCATGATTGAAGGTGGCAAAGCTGCGATCCCATGGGTTGGCATTGAACCACGGTGCCCATGCGCCTTCAATCCGACAAACCGTGGTTGTGGTAATTTCGCCGCCAAGCATGGCCTCAACACAAACTTTGCTCATCGTCCGGGCATCGCCATCGCTAAATGGCGAGCTGGTGAAGGCTCCGCCGCTGACCAAGGCGTGGGTCAAGGCACCCTCATATTCATAGCCACTATAAAAGGTTAGCGGCAGCGCGCTAGGAACATCGGTGGGCAATCCCAATTCGGGCAATTCGCGATTCAGCGTGGGATGGCTGAGAAACCGATAGATCTGGAGGCTGACATCGCTGGGGTTGCTGGCAAATACTGCATCATAGGCTGAAGCATCGCTTGGCCGCACACTGCGAAAAATCACACCCCCATTCAGATACATACCACGCAAGGCTTGCAAAACAAGCGTAATCCGTGGATCGGTTACTGGTTCAACCACAAGATCAATGGTATGCAACATGGCAAAACTCCCGATATTGCCACAAACTGGCTGTAGCAAGCTTGATTTGTCAACGATTAGCGTGGTTGAAGCACTGCCCGCGCCGGAGCGCCATCGCTACCCAAAATTTTCAAGGGCAAACAAATCAGATTGTATGGGCCTGGCTCGACATCATTGAGGTTGATGCCCTCTAAGATGCCAACCCGCCCGCCAAGCAAAATGCAGTGGGTTGGATTACCAGATTCAGCTTCGAATGGCTCGATTGAAAGATAATCAATCGCAATCAAGCACAAATCGCGTTCAATCACCCAGCGCGCAGCACTGCTATCGAGCGCCCGAAATTCGCGGTGAAAGCGCAATGGCTCTTCTTGCCAGAAGGCCGAATTGCTGGTTTTGAGTAACAAGCGGCTGCAATCGCTGGGCACATTGGCGGCGGCTAATTCCTCGCCAGTAATTGGGCCAGTGCCGGTTAATTCCACCACATAACAATCACCAATAAAGCGATCAAGCTCCAAGCTTTCAACTGCCAAATCGTTGTTGATAAAGTGTAGCGGAGCATCAACGTGGGTTCCGATATGAACCCCAGTGTTGAGCCGTGTTACATTACAAATATCGCCTTTGTTCATATCGGCGGCGCGTTTTTGTTCAATTGGCGGGTCGCCTTCCCACACTGGCAAGGCTGGTGAAATTGGCACGCTAATATCGATCAAATTTGCCATGATTGGCTCCTTTAACAGCGAGGTATTCGCCATACCTCTACGCTAACTAGTGTCTATTGTCTCACAAAATGCGACTAAAACAGCAGGCAGCCAGCAGGTTTTGACCCACTGGCTGCAAGCAACATGCGAAACTTAATCTTGCAAGGCCCGCACGCCTAAGCCACCTTCGCGTAAGGCTTGAATCGCATCGGCGACCGCCGCCGCACTGGCCACGGTAGTGATCGAAATCACACCTTGGCGCAAGGCAGTTTGGCGAATCGCTTGTTCATCAAACAGTGAAGCGCGGCCTAGCGGCGTATTCACAATAATATCAACTTGGCCGTTGATAATATAGTCGGCAGCGTTGGGTCGGCCTTCGTTAACTTTATAAATGCTTTCAACTTTGAGGCCCTGTTCACGCAGATATTGGGCCGTGCCAGCGGTTGCAATCACGTTGAAGCCAAGCTCGCTATATTGCTTGGCAACCGGAACTAACGCTGGTTTATCGTGGTCGTTGACGCTGACAAAAATCGCGCCGCTAGTTGGCAAGCTACGGCCACAGCCCGCTTGGGCCTTGGCAAACGCGGCCCCAAAACTATCGCCACTGCCCATGGCCTCGCCAGTTGAGCGCATTTCTGGGCCTAAAGCAATTGTTGCGCCAGGGAAGCGCCGCCAAGGCAACACAACTTCTTTGACGTGGAAGCCGCGCAACTCAGGCGCACTGCTGATGCCTTGTTGCTTGAGCGTCACGCCAGCCATCACTTTGGCAGCCAACGCGGCCCAGGCCACACCACTGGCTTTGGCAACATAGGGAATTGAGCGCGAAGCTCGTGGATTGACTTCGAGCACGTAAATCTCGTCATTTTTGACCGCAAATTGCACGTTCATCAAGCCAACCACGCCCAAGGCACGAGCCAGTTTATCGGTTGCAAGTTTGAGTTGCTCAACAACTTCGGGCTTGATGCCGACGGTTGGCATTACACAGGCCGAATCGCCGGAGTGGATGCCAGCGCGTTCGATTTGCTCCATCATACCTGCAATCACCACCGTTTCGCCATCGGCAACTGCATCAACATCAAGCTCGGTCGCATCTTCAAGAAAGCGGTCGAGCAACACAGGGTGCTCTGGCGAGGCCTCGGTGATATGGCGCAGGTAATCGTCAAGCCCAGCTTGATCGTGGATAATCGCCATGCCTTGGCCGCCAAGCACATACGATGGCCGTACCATAGTTGGGTAGCCGATGCGCTCAGCGATGGCTCGCGCTTCATCCCACGAGGTTGCCGAGCCATAGGGCGTTGCTCGCAAGCCACATTCAGCCAGCACTGCGCCAAATTGGCCGCGATCTTCGGCGCGATCGATTGCTGCTGGCGAGGTTCCCCACAATGGCACGCCTGCCGCTTCCAAGCCTTTGGCTAATTTGAGTGGGGTTTGGCCACCAAACTGCAACAGCACGCCCGCTGGCTGCTCGACATCGACAATATTCAGCACATCTTCTAAGGTCAATGGCTCGAAATACAGCCGATCAGCGGTGTCATAGTCGGTTGAAACAGTTTCAGGGTTGCAGTTGACCATGATCGTTTCATAGCCAAGCTCGCGCAGCGCAAACACTGCGTGGCAACAGCAATAATCAAATTCTAGCCCTTGGCCGATGCGATTTGGCCCGCCACCCAAGATCATCACTTTGCGCCGATCGCTGGGATTGGCTTCGCTCTCGGTTTCATACGATGAATAAAGGTATGGCGTTTGCGCTGGAAATTCCGCCGCGCAGGTATCAACATGATGATAGGTTGGCGTGATGCCATGGCCAAGCCGTTGTTGGCGCACCTCGGCGGCGTTGGCATTCAGCAAATAGGCCAATTGCGGGTCGCTGTAGCCGTTGCGTTTGGCTTGCAGCAATAATTCGGCAGGAATCGTGGCCAAATCATATTGGCGCAGCTCTTTTTCGAGCGCAATCAAACTAGCCAATTGATCAAGGAACCAATAATCGATTTTGGTCAATTCGTGAATCTGATCAACCGTCCAGCCAAGGTCAAAGGCGGTACGCATGGCGAAAATTCGTTGCGGCGTTGGCGTAATCAAAAGCTCGCGCAAACGCTCTTGGGGAACAGGTTGGCTGCCATCAGAGCCCCAACCCATGCGGCCATTTTCCAGCGAGCGTAGGGCTTTTTGCAAGGCTTCGGTAAAAGTACGGCCCATCGCCATGGCTTCGCCAACTGATTTCATAGCTGTGCCAAGCACTGGCTGCGAGCCAGGAAATTTCTCGAAGTTCCAGCGCGGAATTTTGACCACCACATAATCGAGGGCAGGCTCGAATGAGGCTGGAGTTGATTTGGTGATGTCGTTGGGCAATTCGGGCAGCGTATAGCCAACCGCCAATTTAGCGGCAATTTTGGCAATCGGGAAGCCCGTGGCTTTGGATGCCAGCGCCGATGAACGCGAAACCCGTGGATTCATCTCAATCACGATCACCCGCCCATCGTGGGGATTGATTGCGAATTGGACATTCGATCCGCCAGTTGCCACGCCCACAACGTCCATCACCGCCAAGCCCATATCGCGCAAGCGTTGATATTCGCGGTCGGAGAGCGTCATGGCAGGCGCAACGGTAATTGAATCGCCAGTGTGCACACCCATCGGGTCGAAGTTTTCAATCGAACAAACGACAACCCCATTGCCAGCGCTGTCGCGCATCAACTCAAGCTCATATTCCTTCCAGCCCAGCAAACTTTCTTCGATCAGCAATTCGCCGATTGGTGAAAGTTTCAAGCCCTCTTCAACGATGCGTCGAAAATCTTCTGCGTTGTAGGCGATGCCGCCGCCAGCGCCGCCAAGGGTAAACGAAGGCCTAATAATCGAGGGAAAGCCCGTTGCTTTGACCAATTCGAGCGCTTCTTCGAGTGAGCGCGCGATGCCAGAACGCGCCGATTGCAAGCCAATCCGATCCATGGCCTGCTTGAACAACTCGCGATCTTCGGCGGTGGCAATCGCATCGACATTTGCGCCGAGCATTTGCACATTGTATTGCTCCAATACGCCAGCGCGGTGCAAATCCATGGCCAAATTGAGCGCAGTTTGGCCGCCGACCGTTGGCAACAAAGCATCGGGGCGTTCGCGGGCAATAATTTCGCTAACTGTTGGCACATCCAACGGCTCAATATAGGTACGATCAGCCAACGAAGGATCAGTCATAATCGTGGCTGGGTTCGAATTGACTAAAATAATGCGGTAGCCCTCTTCGCGCAGGGCTTTGATTGCCTGAGTCCCGCTATAATCAAACTCACATGCTTGCCCGATCACGATTGGGCCTGCGCCAAGCACCAGAATCGAGTGAATGTCGCTGCGTTTTGGCATCGGTTTCTCCATAGTGGGGGATGTACGCCCGCAAGGCACGCCGTTGGCTTGCCGCGCCCCATCCTAGCCAAGTTCGTGTGTCGGGCTAGCATTATACGATGAAATCGCATGCGATAATTCAATTGGCCGTTGTGCCCTCACCCCCCAACCCCCTCTCCCACTGCACGCGGGCGAGGGGGAGCACCCGTTTTTACTGACGAAGTGCTGAAGAACCATGCAGTTAAAGCCCCTCTCCCGCTGGGCGGGAGAGGGGTTGGGGTGAGGGGATCTCCTCTCGCTGAGCGGGCGAGGGGTTGGGCTGAGGCGACATCAAAACTTTAAGGCTGTTGAATGACTAAGGCATCGAGCGAGGTGGCTTGCGCACTAGGTGGGAATTCACCAGTGTTGCCAGCCCAGTCACGTGCACGCGCTCGAAAACCGTAGGTAGTGTTTTCGGCATCAGCAGCGTTCACATCGATAATAAAGGTATCTTGTAATTCGGTCGTAGTTACCAGCCAATCGACCCATTCGCCGCCGTTGCGTTGCACTTGAACATCGAAACTCGCCACGCCGGTGCTATCGTCTTGGCCGTTCCAATGCACTTCGTAGCGGCCCGCGCCAAGATCTTTAACATCGATGATGGTGGCGTTGGGTGCAGTGTTGTCGGAGCGTGGCAACCAAGCCATCGCATCGTAACGCACGCTTAATCCCTCTTCGCCAGTCACATCGTCGAGCAAAATTTCGTTGCCACCCTTGAAGTAATACACGCCCAGCGAATACCATTTATTCTGATTGGCCTCTTGATCGACGCGCACTTTGGTATTGCTGCCGTCGTGGGCAATCACATAGGTGGCATTCTTGGTTGCTGGCTCACCACAAGCAGGAATATAGGCCATCACCTCGTAGAAACCAGGGTTGGTAATTGGCGCTTTCCACACCCCAAGGTTATCAACTTGGCTTTGATTAGCGACGCTCTTGGTCCAGCGGTGGGCACCGTTGAAGCCACAGCGCGCATCAAACCACACACCTTGCATTTCGCGGAAGCTATTGTCGCGATTATCGACCAACAGCGAGCCAGCTGGTGGCAAGGTCACGGGCAATGGCGTGGCGGTAACATTCGGGGTTGGCGTTGCCGCAGGGCTGCTAGCCCCAGGATCGTAGCCTTCCCACAAGAAGGTTACTTCGACCCAAGCATTATCGGGAATCCCCAAATCCCAAAATGTGCCGTCGGCAATGTCGATACCGTTGGGCAAGTTTGGGCGGCGGCCACGTTCGTCACGTCCGCCATTGTAGCCATCGTAATAGGCTGCTTGGGCTTCGGGCAAGCCACGCGGCAAATCCTTCCACGATTGACGATTGGTTGACCAATAATCATCGCGGGTGTTCCACGGCCCCACATCCCACACTGGCACAACTTTGGAGCGACCTTTGTAGGTTACCCGCACTTGATATTCATAGCCGCGATACGATGAGAGTGAGCGCCACGAAGGCAAGGCCACAAACTGATCGTATGGGCGAATAATATGGCCGTTGGCGGTGCGATGGCCAACCAAGCCCTCGCGGGTCGCATAAATCCGATAGGTTGGCGCTGGTGATTCGGCCATAATTGCCGCGCCATCCGACCATTCGGCAACCATGGTGACTGAGCGCGCGCGTGGTGATTCACCATTGGCCAATAGCCACATGCGATATTGAATCACGCTGGTTGGGCGTTCGAGTGCCACCCGACCACCGCGTGGAGCCTCTTGCCACATTTGCCACGTGCCACTGGGATTTTTGCCGCGCACATCAAAACGCACAGCGCCACCAGTGGTCAGCGTTGTATCGGTATCAATCACAACCGCAGCAACGACTTCTTCAAATTGATGCTCGGAAGAAAGATAACTTCCTGCTTGAGGAAAATCACCAACGAATGCAGGAGCGGGAGGAGCGTTGGGAGCGAGGGTGATAGTGCCACTGCCGACCAACCCATCAAAGCTGCCAGCCGTTAAATCATCAACCCAAACTTGCTCTGGACCAGCATTAATCGTCAATACTGGCATAATCAAGAGGGCAATGGCGACGGCGGCGAGCAAATAACGCCGCATAATCGACAACCTCCTACGAGTGTGCGTTCCGCCCACGAACCACAACAAGGCAATACACGGCCATCAACAACAGGGTTTCTCTGCGTTCATGGCAACAAACATCTCAACAGGGAGATGGGGCTTGGAGGCCAATCATAGCGGGTCGATCCCTTAAAGTCAATAATAATTTTCAGCTAATTATCAGCTAGTTCTCAGTTTGGCTGCTTTTTTGACCACATATATGCTAAAAATTGAACATCTATAAAGGAGCAAAACCCATGATGCCGTTAGCAACCTGGATCGATCATTTGGTCATAACCGCGCCCACGCTCGCGGTTGGCGTAACCTATGTTGAGGATTTGCTCGGTGTGCCGATGCAAGCTGGCGGCCAACATCACGCCATGGCAACCCATAATCGTTTGCTTAACCTTGGCAATTGCTACCTCGAAGTGATCGCGCCCGACCCAAGCTTGCCTGCCCCTAAGCGCCCGCGTTGGTTTGAATTGGATGCGTTGCAACCAAACAGTGCTCCGCGCTTGGCAGCCTGGGTGGCGCGTACGATCCTCATTCAGCCTGCCAGCGAGTCGCTTCAGCATCAATTTGGCAGCGTCACGCCGATGAGTCGCGGCGATCTGCATTGGCAAATCACAATTCCCGCCGATGGTAGTTTGCCCTTTGCTGGCGTTGGGCCAATGCTGATCGAATGGCCCCAAGGTCAACATCCAATCCAACGTTTAACTGATCAAGGGTGTCGTTTGTTGAATTTTGAATTGCAGCACCCTCACGCACGCCAAATCGAAACCATGCTGAGCCAAATTGGAATGAAAGATCAGATTAAGTGGCACACGGCAGCCACGCCACAGCTAAGCGCCACCATTGAAACCCCAAGCGGAATTAAGAGCATAGAACTTAGAACCTTTGAAAGGATGAAGGATGAAGGATGAGGGATGAAGCCCAAATCAAAGAGCAAAAGCAGAAGTCAAAATGTAAGCAGAACATAGAACATAGAACATAGGGTTAAGGATTCAGAGGCTAGGGGTCAGAGACGAGGCTCTAGATTATGGGCTATCGGATAATTGTTCGTGGAATTCGTGGCGAAAAACTTAACTTCGCGCTCTTCGCGTGCTTTGCGGTTTCCGTCCTTCGTGCGCTTCGTGTCCTTCGTGGATCAAATAACGTAACGCAGAGGCGCAGAGGAACCATGGCTATTGGCTGTGGGCTATTGGCTGGCGAGAAATCAATCTGAGTAAATCTGTGCCAATCCAATCTGTGGCTAAAATGGAATTCGTGCAATTCGTGGCTAAAACTTAGCCTTCGCGCTCTTCGCGTGCTTTGCGGTTTCCGTCCTTTATGCCCTTCGTGTTCTTCGTGGATCAAAGGCTTATCATGGCCTCGTTTCTATGTTAAAATGAACAAATGTTCGATTACGCTCGCCTAGGTATTGCAGCAAAATACTGCTACAATGCAGGGTGGATGTTGTGTTTCAGGAGGTTTGGATCATATGCAGCAGCGACCCACGCTCGTCTTGGTTGATGGCCATGCGCTGGCGTTTCGCGCCTTTTTTGCGCTTCGCGACACGGGCATGTCGGTTCGGGCAACTGGCGAACCAACCTACGCAGTCCAAGGCTTTTTATCAATTTTGCTCAACTTGTTACGCGAACGCCAACCAGAGTATGTGGCGGTTTCGTTTGATATTGGTCGCACCTTCCGCGATGATATTTACCCAGAATACAAGGCTGGCCGCGCTGAAACACCCGCCGATTTTCACCCCCAACTTGAGCGCATCAAGCAAATTATCAATGCCCTGAATATTCCAATTTACACTGCCGAGAACTACGAGGCCGACGATGTGATTGGCACATTATGTCGTCAAGCAGAAGCTCAGGGTGTCGATACCTTGATCATCACTGGCGATACCGATACCTTGCAATTGGTCAACGACTATACCAAGGTGCTGTTGGCCAATCCGTATGGCAAGGGCAATGTCTCGCTCTACGACGAAGCTCAAGTGCGCGAACGCTACAAAGGCCTGAACCCAAACCAACTTGCCGATTTGCGCGGCCTCAAAGGCGATACCTCCGACAACATTCCTGGGGTCAAGGGCATTGGCGAAGCTGGCGCAATTAGTATGCTCAACGAATGGGGCAGCGTCGAAAATATCTACGCCAACCTCGATAAAGTTGCCAATCGCTATCGCTCAAAACTCGATGGTCAACACGAAGCCGCCCGCTTCAGCACCCACTTGGCCACAATCGTCACCGATGCGCCAGTAACATTGGATCTCGAAGCCACCAAAGTGCACGATTACGATCGCGATACGGTGCTGGCCTTATTCAGCCAACTCGAATTTCGCAAGTTGGTCGATAAACTGCCACTTTCGAGCAATGTCAGTGCGGTGCAAGTCGTTGCCGTGCCGCAAACCACCAATCCCAGCCAATTAACGATGTTCGATGATGCAACGCCGCCAAGCGCCGAACCAATTGCGCAATCAGGCGATTACCAAGCAGTCACTACCAGCGAACAATTGGCCGAATTGGTAAGAATTTTGGCTGAGTCCGAACGTTTAATCTTCGACGTGGAAACCAACAGCCTGAATTTGTTCTCGCCAGTGCCTGCCAGCGTGGTCGGGATTGCCTTAACTCACACTGCTGGCTGTGGTTGGTACATTCCCTTGGCGCATCGCAGCGGCCAGCAATTGCCCGTCGCTGAGGTTGTCGCGGCCTTGCAACCATTATTTAGCGATCCCAAAAAAGCTGTGGTGGCCCACAATGGCAAGTTCGATATGAGCGCACTCAGCCTGATTGGGCTTGATGTGCCGCATTTGAGCTTTGATACCGCCATCGCCGCCGCCTTGTTGGGCAAACGTCAGAGCCTCAAGGATTTGGCATTTGCTGAATTGCGCGACGCTGATGATCGCCCAATTGAGATGACCAGAATCGAAACCTTGATTGGCACTGGCAAAAAGCAAACGACCATGGATCATGTTTCAATTGAACAAGTAACGCCCTATGCCAGCGCCGATGTTGATATGACTGCGCGTTTGTTGGCGCTGTTTATGCCGCAACTTGGGGCAATTCCAGCGGTACGTGAAGTTTTCGAGCAAATCGAAATGCCGCTTAGCCCAGTGCTGATGCGCATGGAAGCTTGTGGCATTGGGCTTGATCGAGCGCAACTTGTGCAGCAAGGCCAAGTATTAGGCCAAAGTTTGCGCGAAATCGAGCAACACATTGCCGATTTTGTGGGCGAACCATTAAATATCAATTCACGCTTTGATTTAAACGATCTGCTGTTTATTCGGCTCAAACTGCCAACCGCCAATCTCAAACGCTTGGCTGGCACAACTCGCAGCGGCGGCGCGGTTTATTCGGTCAATGCCGAAACCTTGGAAGATTTGCAAAACCACGATCAAAGCGGCATTGTCGCCATGATTTTGCGCTATCGCCGTTTGTCGAAGCTTAAATCGACCTACGTTGATGCCTTGATTGAATTGATTAACCAAAAAACTGGCCGCGTGCATACCCAATATCGCCAAATTGGCGCAGAAACTGGGCGGCTTAGCTCCGATTCGCCCAACTTGCAAAATATTCCGGTGCGCAGCGAAGAAGGCCGCGAAATTCGCCGCGCCTTTGTTGCTCGCCCAGGCCATGTGCTGATGACCGCCGACTATTCGCAGATTGAATTGCGGGTTTTGGCTCATATCACCGCCGATCCAGCCTTGGTTGAAGTTTTTCAAACTGGTCAGGACATTCACGCAGCCACGGCAGCGCGCTTGTTCGACATTCCGATGGATGAAGTTAGCAAAAACCAACGCCGGATTGCCAAAATGACGGTGTTTGGGATTATTTACGGCATCAGCAGCTTTGGGTTAGCCGCTCGCACAGCCCTTTCACGCGGCGAAGCCCAGCAAATGATCAGCGGCTTGTTTGCCCAATATCCAGGCCTGAAAAGCTATATCGACCGTACCTTGGAGCGGGTCAAGGCCGTAGGCTATGTTGAAACCTTGTTTGGCCGCCGCCGCTACTTCCGCGAGTTACAAGAGGGCGGCGTAACCGGGCCACGCCGCAGCGCCTTCGAGCGCGAAGCAACCAATGCAGGCATTCAAGGCACAGCCGCCGATTTGATCAAATTGGCCATGATTCGCTTGGAAAAAGCCTTGCTTGATGGTGGTTATCAGGCCAAAATGTTGCTGCAAGTGCATGACGAATTGGTGTTGGAAGTGCCTGAGGCCGAGCGCGATGCAGTCGCCCAATTAGTTTGTGATACGATGACCCAAGTCTATCCCGATTTGGCCGTGCCATTGGAAGTCAACGTCGAAACAGGGCTGAATTGGGACCAACTTCAGCGCTGGCACGCCCCAGCTTAGTAATTTAGGAACCCTGCATGACTGAAATGCACGAATTTAGTCAACAGCCATTAGTCTTGATCGTCGATGATCAATCTTCAAATCGGTCAATTGTGCGGCGCTATGTTGAAGCGGCGGGCTACCTCGCTGCTGAGGCTGAGCATGGAATGGCGGCGTTGGAGTTTGTGCGCCAAACGCCGCCCGATGCCATTTTGCTCGATATTTTTATGCCTGGCATTGATGGGATTGAAGTGCTGAAGACGATTCGTGCCCAACGTGACCATCATTATATTCCGGTGATCGTGGTGACGGCAGCGGCAGAGTTGGCGGTGCGCCAACAAGCCTATTTCGAGGGCGCAGACGATTTTCTGCTCAAGCCCGTTGATTCGGCAACCTTGCGCGCGCGTTTACGGGCGGCAATTCGGCTTAAACATGTGCTTTCGCGGGTCGAGGCCGAGCGCGAACGTTTTGCCTTGATTGCCGATATAACTCGCGATATAACCCGCAGCGAGTCGATTTCGGGCATGTTGGCCCATGTGGTCGAGGTGAGCAGCAAAGCCTTGCACGCCGACCATGGCAATCTATTTTTATTGCACGATGTTGCTGATGTAGAAATTCTGACCACCGATGATGGCGTTGCGCACAACCTTGAGCGGGTCAAGCGGGTTGTCAAAGAAGGTGCGGCAGGCTATGCCTTGCGTAGCCGCGAAACAGTGCGCATTGCTGATGTGCGCGAAGATTCACGTTGGCTAGCGCTTGATCAATCGGCGGCCAACGTGCGTTCGGCCTTGATTGTGCCAATTGGCGATGCGAGTGGGCCGTTGGGTGTTTTGGCGGTCTATCATAGCATCATTGATCATTTTAGTGCCGATGATCAGGTTTTGCTTGAACTGATAGCACATCAAATTATTGGGCCAATTCGCCAAGCTCAAATGCGCGAACAACTAGCCCGCCAAACCCGCCAACTACAATTGGTCAATAATTTGGCTCAATCGCTAAGCGCCAATTTGGATCTCGATTCGCTCTATCGCAGCATCGAGCAAGAGTTGCAGCAAATTATGGGGCCGGTTGCCATCGCTTGGTATTCGTATCGCAACGCGGTTATTGATTTGGCCTATACCTCGCAACGCGATGCCTTCTGTATGCCCAACGATCAGCCAAGCCTGCATGTGCTGACCGAACTTGGTACAATTACCAAAGCGTATGCCTGCGTTTTAGGCACCGATAGCTTAGTGCCAATCACCCAGCAATTGCTTGATTCTGGTTATCAAGGCTGCGCCGCAGTGCCGTTGCATCATCAGGCTCGCTTGTTGGGGGTGCTCATTATTGCAATCAAAGATCGCCACATTACCAATGAAGAAGTGGCCTTATTAGAAATGGCTCGCCCGCATTTTGCTGTAGCATTGGCCAATGCCCAAACCGTTGCCGACCAAGCAGCCCGCCAAACCGAGCAAGCAGAATTGGGCTACTTGCGTAATATGGCGCAGCTGGCAGGCCAAATGGCGCATCACTTCAACAATCTCTTGGCAGTGATTTTGGGCAATACCCAATTGGCCGAGCTTGATGCGGTTGATGAAGCCCAGCGTGAATTATTATCTGAGGTGGTCAAACATGTGCGTGGCGGCAAAGATATGGTTCAGCGCATTCATCTGCTCAAAGGAGCCAGCCGCAGCAATCCCGCGCCGTTCCCAATCGATCTGAGCGAAGCGTTGCCAAGCCTGATCGACCAAGCCTTGCAAGTTCATCACTCGGTTGAGGATTTGCGGCTAGAAATTCAGCCCAACTTGTATGTTCTGTTGCAAGAACGCGACTTGCTGACCCTGTGTATTGAGCTGATCAATAATGCCTTGGAATCTGGCTCAAGCCACGCAGGCATCGTGATTAAGGCCTATCAAACTGAGCATGCAACGGTGTTGGCCTTCCGTGATGCTGGCCAAGGGATTCCTGCTGATGCCTTTGGCGATATTTGGCAGCCCTTCTGGACGACCCACGGCCCACAACGCTTGGGCTTGGGCTTGCCAATTTGTGCAGCGGTAATGTGGCGCGCTTCCGGCTCGATCAGCTTGATTCCAAATGACCCTGAGCCTGGAGTCACCGCCCTGCTTCAGTTTCCTCTCTTGCCAAGCGAAGCCATGAATTTGACCTAACTTAGCATCATTTTGCACTATCAGAACCTTGGGGGCTGCGGTATAATACATCCTAGCGGTAGCATTTTCGCCGCTCCCATGGTGTTTAAGCAGAGGGTTCTTGTGCAGCAGTCTCCATCATCAACTCCCACACCAATGCCATTATTTACGTTAATTCGCGGAGCACTCAACCTGCTTCGGCGCTATTCGAGCTTATTTATGGGCTTGGCCGCGCTCCAAGTCGTGCCCTTACTGATTGGAACGCTCTGGATGCAAGCCAACGGGGTAGAAGCTCGGGCTACATCACAGTTGAACGTTATTATGGGCGAAATGACGCGGCGGGTTGAAAATAACCAAATGGGCGATGGCACGTGGGTATTAGAGTATCCACGGGCTGATATTGCGCCCTATATTTGGGGTTTGTTAGGGGTTGGCTTTTTTTCAATTTTCATTATGCGCAACGTGGCGATGGCGGCGAGTGTGATCGCAGTTGGCGAACATTATCGCCAAGCCAAGCCCCGTTGGCTCAACGTCGTGTTAGGCAGTTTACGCCACTTGCCTTCGCTGTTTGCATGGGGCTGTCTGTGCGTTTTAGCCCTCTTTATCTTGCTGTTTTTTGCTCTTGCTCAGCTGCCTGGCCTCGTTTTAGGCTTGGGCTTGCTGTGGTTTTTTGGGGTTCGCCTGAGCCTTGTGCCACAAATTATTGTGGCTGAGCGGATTAATGTGTTTCGAGCCATCCATCACTCGTGGGTTTTAACGCGGGGCGCGTTTGGCCGCATTAGTAATATTTGGATCACCTTGGTGGTGCTTTTAGGCGTTCTCGCCAGCTATGTGACCACAATTATCAGTGCGATTGCGATGGCGCTCTTTGGCGAAACCAGTGCGCTGGCGATTGCGCTGACCCAAGGCTTATCAACAGTTACTTCGATTATGACCTTACCGATGGCCTATATTGGCTTTACCTTGCTGTATTATGATCAAATCCGCTTGGCGTATGCTGGAGTGCCAAGCAACCCAAGCCTGAATGTGCAACAATAAATAGCCTAATTGAGAGGTTGAGATGTATCGAATGTGGCGAATGTTAGCTTGTTTGTTGCTCGTGAGCGGGGTTTTGGCCCAGCCCTTGATTGCCCAAGCCCAAGCGCCTGAGGTTGTTAGCGTCAACGAATATACCCAATTGCTGCGCGAAGCCTTTACCGCAGCCCAACGCACTGATGAAATTGGGCTGCGCGAAGCTAGCGACAAAATCGTTGCGCTGAAGCATATTCGCACGCGCAGCGAAGATTTGATTGAAGTTAATCATCAATGGCTCAAGGATGCTTTGGCGAGCACAACGCCAAATTTGTCAATTATCCGCGATCGCTTAGCAGCGATGCTCGAAGCCTTGACCGCTGGGCGCGAATCTGTCCCCCAAGACCTCGAAACCTTACAAGTTATTTTGAATACCGACCCATTTAATAAACTCAAGCCCCAAGACGCAGCAACACCACCTGATTTTAGCTTTCTGCGCTGGCTGTTTAGTGAAGGCCTAACCTCGTGCTTTACCGTGATTGCAGTGGTGTTTGTGCTGGGGCTAATTCTGTATATTGCCAGAACCGTCCAACGCAGTAATGTCAAGATTGCCCGCCGCAAAGCCCCAGCTGAAGAGCAAAAATTAACCAGTGTCCAGGCCATTGAACGCGCCGATAAAGTCGCCGCCGAAGAAGCCAATTTTCGCGATGCAGTGCGCTATTTGTATCTTTCAACCTTGTTATGGCTGGAGGAACGCGGCATGTTGCGCTACGACCGTACCTTGACCAACCGCGAAGTTTTGGCAGCAGTGCCCAGCAACACGCCGTTGCATCAGCGCCTAGCCCCCGTGATTCAGACCTTCGATCGGGTCTGGTATGGGATTGCCGAGGTTGATCAAACAACCTTTGATCACTATCGCCAACAAGTGACAAGCCTGCGCGAGGTACGCTAAGATGAGTAGTAAAGTTAAAACCATTGCAATTGTTGTTGCCATTATCGCGCTGGTGTTTTTTTTGGTCAGCTCGCTCGATTTGCAAACCAATAATAGCGAAGCTGGCTCGATTTACAATGAAAGTGCCCTTGGCGCGGCGGCCCTGCCACTCTGGTTTGGCAAAATTGGCTATCAAACTGAGTCCTACGAATATCGCCGTTTTGATGACCTTGATCAAGAAATCAATGTTATGATCTCGCTGCCGTCGAAAAACTTCAATGGTTGGCAAGTTGCTGAGATTGATGCAGTTTTGCGTTGGGTCGAAGAAACGGGCGCGACGTTGATTATCGTCGATGATAAAGAAAATGGCATCTTCACGCGCTTAGACTTGACCGTTAAACCTAATGAGGACCTGAATCCAGTTACAACTGCCAAACCCAGCCACGGCTTGGTCAATCCTGATGTTACCAGCCTCGAAGAGTATCACACAATGACCTACTTTGAGCGAACCCGCCAAAATAGCCAAGTGATTGTCGGCACGGAGCAGCAGCCAACTTTGCTCGGTATTAGCCGTGGCAGCGGCATGATTTACGCTTCAACCAATGTTGATATTTTTACCAATATTGGCTTGTTTCGTGAAAGCAATGCGCGCCTGATTTTGAATATGGTTAATCGCACACCAGCAGGTGGCATGATTGCCTTCGATGAAGTGCATCATGGCCGCGCTTTGCCGCCAAAAGCTGCGCCAGTTCCCGCCAAACCCTACTCGCCATTAGTTGCAGCAATGCTGTATAGTGCGATTGTTGTGGGGCTGTGGGCGTTATTATCAGGCCGTCGCTTTGGCCAAATTGTGCCCAGCAAAATCGATTTGATGCAGCGCAATAGCAGCGAATATGTGCAATCGATGGCCAATCTGTTTCAACGGGGCCGCCAAGCTGAACATATGCAGGCTCACTATAAAACCTACCTCAAACGCCGAATTGCCAAGCCCTATGGAATTAATCCAAAGCTTGATGATCAACAGTTTATTAACGAAGTTCAACGCTATTCCGAGACAATTGATCGCAATCACCTTGCCAATTTGCTCAACCATCTAAGCCAACCTAAACCGAGCGAAGCCAATATCTTGGCCTTGGTCAGCGATATTGATCGCTTTATTCAAACATGGGAACAACAAGGTCGGGTTTAAGCACGCTCTTTTTGCCTAGGCTACGGGCATCGTGCGGTGCTCGTGAGAACGATATTGGAGGATCAATGCTGGTTAAACAAGTTGCCGAATATATGCGCCACGAGGCGAGTAAAGTTATTGTTGGCCAAGAGGAAACCTGGACGCAACTCGTGGTTGCCTTGCTAAGCGGCGGCCACGTTTTGCTCGAAGGTGTGCCTGGCACCGCCAAAACCTTGATGGCCAAAACCTTGGCCCATTTGGTGCAAGCCGAGTTTAAGCGGGTGCAATTTACCCCCGACTTGATGCCCTCGGATGTGATGGGCACCAGCGTCTATGAGATGCAAACCAGCCAGTTTCGCTTGCGCAAAGGCCCAATTTTTACCCAAATTTTGTTGGGCGACGAAATTAACCGCGCTCCTGCCAAAACCCAAGCTGCCCTGCTCGAAGCCATGGAAGAGCAACAAGTCACAATCGATGGCGAGACGATGCCCTTGCCACAGCCATTTTTCGTGATTGCCACCCAAAACCCAATGGAATACGAAGGCACCTACCCTTTGCCCGAAGCCCAACTCGACCGCTTTTTGTTCAAGGTCTTAGTTGGCTATAGCCCACCAGAGGTTGAGTTTGAGGTGCTGCGCCGCTATAACCAAGGCTTTAATGCCCGCAATTTGAGCAACGTCAATTTGCAACAAACTGTCACGCCCGAAACGATTATGCGCTGTCGCGATGAAATTGGGCGCTTGCGAGTTGAAGATGGCGTGATCAACTATATCAATGCAATTGCCCAAGAATCGCGCCGCTCGCCAGATTTGGTGCTGGGCGGCTCGCCACGCGCCTCGATTGCCTTGCTCCTGACCGCCAAAACCTATGCGGCAATGCAAGGCCGCGAGTATGTTGTGCCCGATGATGTGAAGTTCTTGGCGCGTCCAGTCTATCGCCATCGAATTATTCTCAAACCAGAGGCAGAGATTGAAGGGTTAACCCCAGATACCGCCATGACCCGGATTTTGGGGCGTATTGAGGTTCCTCGCTGATGATTCCATCGCGCCGTTTATTAGGAATTCTGCTCGCAGGCCTAGTTCCGGTGGTCATCGGGGCCGAAAACCCCGATTTCCGCTGGACAATCTGGGTCTATGTGCTGTTACTGATTGGCTTTGTGGCCGTCGATTGGTTTATCACGCCCAAGCCAACATTATTGGAAGTGGCGCGCATCAACGAACCAAAGCTTTCGATTGGCGAACAAAACCTGATTACACTGGCCGTGCATAACCAAAGCCAACGCACCCTCGATTTGCAAATTCGCGATGAATTTCCGGTGGAGTTTCCCAGCGATGCGCTGATTCTCAAAACCAAGGTCGAGCCAGAGAGCGTCCAAGAAGTCAGCTATCATGTGCGGCCACTGCGGCGCGGCGATTATCGCTTTGGCAATATCAACCTGCGCTACACCAGCACCCTGGGCACGTTTTTGCGCCAATCAAAAATCGCCTTCGACGAATTGGTGAAGGTCTATCCAAACGTGCTTGATGTGCGCAAATACGATATGCTGGCCCGCAAAGGTATGTTGTTTGAGCTTGGCTTGCGCACAGCGCGGGTTTTTGGCTCGGGCACCGAGTTTGAGCGGCTACGCGAATACACGCCCGATGATGAATTTCGCTCGATTAACTGGAAGGCCAGCGCCCGTCGCAATAAGTTGATTGCCGCCGAATACGAAACTGAGCGCTCGCAATATGTGGTTTCGGTCATCGATACCGGTCGCTTGATGCGCCCAACGATCAACGATATTGCCAAGCTGGATTATGCGATTAACGCCGCCTTGATGCTCGGCTATGTGGCGATGCTCAAGGGCGATCATATTGGCATGCTTTCGTTTGCCGACCATGTGGGGCGTTTTTTGCAGCCACGACGGGGCAAGGCCCAGTTTTATCAAATGTTGGAGATGCTGTATAACTTGCCATCACAGCCAGTCGAGGCCGATTATGGCCGCGCTATCTCCTACTTGGGTTTGAAGAACAAGCGGCGTTCGCTGGTGGTCATTTTTACCGACCTCAGCACGATGGATACAGCCAAGCCCTTGATTCAACATATGGCGCGCTTGGCCAAAACCCACTTGGCCTTGTGTGTGGTGATGAGCGACCCCAACTTAGTTGGCTATGTTGGTAAATCAACCCAAAATTCGACCGATGTCTATGAGCGAGCGGTGGCCGAAATGGTGCTCGATGAACGCCGCGTCGTGCTCGACACGCTGAACCAAGCTGGTGTACACACCATCGATGTGCCAGCGAATAAACTCACAGTTTCGGTCATTAATAAATATCTGGAGTTCAAAGGTCGGGGATTAATTTAACCGCCAATCACGGGGCTACTTTGCCCCGTGATGTTTATTATTTTAGATCAGAATCAGCACCAAAATAAACATGCTGATTACGCCTCCGAGGGCAATGCCGAGCGCGATGCCTGCTGCAATACTCATGACACGGCGTAGTGGTGTGGTTGTGGCTTTCACCTGCAATCCTCCTAATTGGTTATGCCCTATGGCCCTAGGATACCACAGTTTGGCCGCTGGCTTGCTCAAAATCGGCTGATACTCATCTGAGGTTAAGCACATGCTAAGCTGAGCATCACAATCTCTGGCCGACAGCCAAAGCGCACTTGCGGCCAGCTACAGCCCAAGCCCCACGAGGTAAATTGCACTAGCGAACCAACATTATAACGATGGTCGGGGTAGCGCATGCCCAAATAGGGCAGCAGCAGCGCGCCTTTGACTGGCACCCGCACTTGACCACCATGGGCATGGCCAGAGAGCTGCAAATCGAAGCGATTGTAGCTAGCAGTGAAATCGGCGGTATCAGGCTCATGCACCAAGATAATTGCCGCATCGTTGCTTGGCAACTTACTTACCAAGCGATCAAGCACTGGCTTCATGGTGCGTGGGTCGTTGGGGCCAAGCGGGTTGGGCCAAAGATCGTCGTGGCCCGCCAGGTGTAATTTGCTGCTGCCACGGTTTAGGCTAATCGCCCGATTGGTCAGATCGTGAATGCCAGTTGAGCGCAGCACTTGGCGCACGGTTTCGCCATTGCCATCGCTCCAATAATCGTGGTTGCCCAACACGCCCACAACCCCGTCGGGCGCTTCGAGCAGCGCCAAGCCAACCGCCAAATCCTCTGCATAGCGGCTAGCATCATTAGTAATAAAATCACCCGAGATCGCAATCAAATCTGGTTTTTGGGCGTTGACCATGCGCACTGTGGTCAGCCAATGCTCACGAGTCATCAGCACATCGTCAATGTGAATATCGCTTAAATGGGCAATGCGATAGCCATCGTAGGCGCTGGCCAAGCGCGGCAAAACAATCGTTTCCTCATGGACACTCAGCCATTCAGCTTCGACATTGAAGCCATAGGCTGCTGCGCCCAGCGTGCCAGCGGTTGTGGCCAAGGTCGAATAGGCCATTATTTTCAGAAAACTGCGACGTGAAAGTGCTGCTGCCATACAAACCTCCTACTTCTGTTTAGTTCTACGACGTAGTTGTACTGATTCATAGATCCCCTCACCCCCCAGCCTTTCAAGGGTAGGTTTTGAGCGATTGGTCGGTGGTGGAGCGTTCCCTCACCCCCCAGCCCCCTCTCCCACGAAAACGCGGGCGAGGGGGAGCACCCGTTTTTAACCACGCAGTGTGGCAGAACCACGGCGTTAAAGCCCCTCGCCCGCGTCATAGGAGCGAGCGAGCCATCGTTTTACTATGAATCACCAAGAAACCACAGAATTTAAGCCCCTCGCCCGCCACGTGGGAGAGGGGTTGGGGTGAGGGAGTGCTGCTGCCATACAAACCTCCTACTTCTGTTTAGTTCTACGACGTAGTTTATAGCGGTTTTGGCAACAAATGTAGCTGATATGCTGCTGATATGCAGCAGATAGCGTGCAACTTAGCGCAGTTTGACCAATAGCACAATCGGCTGGCCTTGCAGTTTGGTCAGCACCACAGTTTGCTCATTGCGGCCTTTCAAGCGCAGTTGTTTGCTCAGTTCTTCTGGCGTAATTGGCGAGCCACGCTTTTTCACCGTCACACGCCCAATCTCGCGCTCCTGCAACGCATGGCGCAAAGCCTTGAGGTTAAACGGTAGCCATTGCTCTATCTGCCAAACTCTGAGCAATGGCGATTGCACCAAGCTGTCGCTGGTGAGATAGGCAATGCTGGCATCAAATTGAGCTAAATTATGTTGCGCTGCAAGATCAGCCACCGCATGCGCCCGAATTACCGCCGGATCAGGCTCGTACAAATAGGCGCATGGCTCGCTCAGCGCCGCCGCTGCTTGCTCAGGATTGGCAATGATGCTGAATTCATTGCCAGCGCTGGTGAGCACCACGGCCTTGCGTTGGCCGCCGCTTTGGCCAGCATGCCACCACAAACTCGCCTCGCGCAAATCGCCATCAAGCGAAACAAATTCGAGATCATAGCCAACAGGCACGACATCGTCGGGAATACCCGGCGCAACCTTGGCCCCATGAATTGGCACTTGGCTGCGCCAACGCTCAAGCGTCGAAAGCGGCGGCTGATACTGCTCAACATCCCAAATTCGTTTGCCATTGCTGCGCCGCGCCGGATCGATAAACAAGCCATCGTAGCCAGCAAATTCCAAGCTGGTAAAATCGGCCTCTTGGATGGCAATGTTATTGCTCAAGCCGAGGGCTTCAGCATTGGCCGCCAGCATTGCCAAGCGCAATGGATCGCGATCGAGCGCCAAAACTTGGCAACTTTGGGCCAGCGCCAAGGCATCGCCCCCAACCGAACAGCCCAAATCGGCCACACGCGAGCCAGCAGCAAAATGGCGTTGGCGATAGTTGGCCACCAGCCAAGGCGTGGCCTGCTCCAAGGCTTCGCGCGTAAAATAGAGCTGGCTGGCTTGGGGAAATTTGGCTTGGGCTGCTCGCCGCAATAAGCTGGTTTCCAACGCTGCCGTGACCGCTGCTGCTGGGTAGATTTTGCGCAACTTGGTGGTATAACGCAAGAAATTTGCTTCGTTCAACTCAGGATCGGCGCTCAACTCGGCCAGCAATTGTTGGCCTGTAGCGCTCAATAACCAACGAAAACCTTCAATCTCCATTAGGCTTTGCCCGCCCAGCGTTGGCGCAAGGCCGCAATAATCGCTGGGCCATGCTCGCGGCCATTTTCAATGAAGATTTTGCTTGGATGCGCACCAGCCGCTAAAACCCCAGCAATAAACAGATTTGGCACATTGGTTTCAAACGTCGCTGGATCATGGCTTGGCACAGCATCGGCATCAACCTGTACCCCAACCGCTTCGAGCATGCTGGTATTTGGGCGATAGCCAATCAGGGCAAAAACCCAATCGTTGGGCTGTTCGTGCTGCGAGCCGTCGGCCTTGGTTATTTGAATGCTGGTTGGGCTAATTGCCGTAACATTGGCTTCCCAGAAGGGCTGAATCTTGCCTGCGTCGATCCATGCCTGCAAATCGGCGGCGATCCACGGTTTGATCCGTTGATCTAAGCTGGCAAATTGATGAATGATCGTCACGTTTGCGCCGTGATAATACAGATCGAGCGCAGCTTCGGCAGCAGAATTGCCCCCGCCAATCACCGCGACGTTTTGGCGATAGTAGGGGTGGCCTTCACGATAATAATGCAGCACGTTGCTTAATTCAGCGCCAGCAATAGCCAATTGATTCGGCGTATCATACGAGCCACTGGCTACAATCACTGCTTGGCATTGATAGCTGGCGCTGGTTTGATCATGGCGGGTGGTTTGCAGCTGAAATCTGCCATCTGCTAAACGCTCCAGCGCTTGCACTGGCTCGTACATATGAATATTTAAGCCAAAATGCTCAACCACACCGCGATAATAGGCCAACGCTTCGCTGCGGGTTGGATGGGGATGAATGCTGCTCCATGGCACATTGCCAATGGTCAAATTGGGTGCTGTACTAAAAAACGCTGTTTGCAGCGGATAATTGATAATCGTGTTGGTAATTGCGCCGCGTTCGAGCACCAGATAGCTGAAGCCTGCCTCTTGGGCGGCAATTGCGGCGCTCAGGCCACTTGGCCCAGCCCCAATAATAATCAGATCGTAGGTTTGCATACTGCTCCTCGCAAATAAAAAAACCGCAGAGAGCGCCAAGCTTGAGCGCCCTCTGCGGTGCTAGACAATTGATTAACTCATCGAAGCCCACATCATCAGCGCGATCACCTGAATAATTGCAGGAATTGCGCCAATCCCTAATAATTTACCACCACTCCAGCCATATAGCCCTTCCCACAAACCAGAAGTCAGCAGGAATGACCAAATTGCTGCGCCAATCCAGAGCAAAATTGGCAGCAATGGTACATTTAAGACCAGTAGCAACAATGCACCCAACATGACGACAATGCGTGGCAATTGGGCGGTTGGGTAGAGGTAGAATGGGCGAGCCAAGTGGGCATCGCCATCCATATTGCGTTCGCTGAAGCGAGCAACAGCTGCGGCAATTGGGTATTCTAACAAACAGAAACCAGCAAAAATTAAGACATTGATAATTGAGCCAACGGTTGGATAGTGCACGCCGTTGATATGGCGCTCGACTAAAAGCATTAATGTAGGAATTGCTGCCAGCCAAAGCATTGGCCGCCCAAGTGCGATCATCGTATCAAACTTAATTTTGTCGCTATCTTCGCGACGCAAAATATTGGAAACCATACGATCGATCGCCTCGCTCGGTTTGAACATCAAGCGCAACAACCAGGCTGGCGCGTCTTCGGTCAAGATGCCTTCATCTTGCTCGTTTGGTCGTTGGCGGCGCGAAACTTCGAGCACAATTTGCTGCACCAAGGGATCGTAAACGCTCAAGGCTGAGGTTAATAAAACCCCGCGGGCATTCGAGCCATCGAACAGCAACGACGAAAGATGATGCATCAACTTCAAACTTTGGTTGGTGGTTTGGATGAGCACCACATGATTATCTTCCGAGAGGCTGGCGGTTTTGACGGCGATAATTTCTTCCCAGCGCACCAGCAGCCAGCGATTGAAATAGCGCACCATCAAACCTTCTTGGCGCGATTCAATATCAGGCAGAATGTTGCGCACCACCACCAACATGGGAATTAAGACGACCAGCAAAAGCACTGCGGCAACTGGCAGCCACCAAACACTTTGATCGAGCGGCAAGGGAGCGCTGCTAAAAATACCGCCCAAGCCAAAGCTCAGGCCGATCCATTGGCGCAGCATGTCGAGCACGCGCAGCAGCCCAAGAATAGCCATAATTGCCGTGCCCCCAACTAGCAAAGTGCTAATGCGCTTGGGATAGGTGGCCATAATGCTGGCGACGCGGCCAGGTTGGGCGGTTAGCCCTGCTTGAGTGGCGTATTCCACATAGTCTTTATCGCTCTTGGAGCGGCGGCTGAAAAAGCCAGCTGGGCTGAGCAAGAGTTGAAACAACGGCGAGGAAGCCTTTTCATCAAGCTTAACCGCAGGTTGTTTGGTTTGGCGCGCCACCTGTTCTAGCTCGCTGGTGAGCATGCGCACCAACGGCAGAAAATCGGAGATACCCGAGGTAATCAGCACGCCACGGCGCAAGCTAAACCGATAGAGCAAGCTATAAAAGCGATGCCAACTGGTCAAGGCTTTATTGTTGGTTTGCAACAACAGCACAAAGCGTTCGCCTGAGAGATCCTCGGTAACCCGCAAACCGCTGACTTGCTCCCAACCAACGGGCAACCAACCATTGCCCCATTCAATTAAAATACCACGGCTACTCGTACGAATTGTGGGAAAGAAATTACGAACAAAGACAACCACGAGCAAGGTTAAGCCCAACCAGCCAAACGAGGGCGCGAGATCGAGCAAGTCGCGGATGCGGGGGCGCGATTGACCAGTTTGGTTGAACCAGTTAACGAGTGGTTCGTAAAAGGTATCGCGAGCAATAAAGGCGGCGTTGATGTTGCGGCTATCCCAGAGATACTGCAAAACGGCACGTCCCCAGCGCACCACAGCAACGACGATGAGGACAGTACAAAGCACCTCAAAAATCCATTTGAACCGACGAGGGTAACGGTGCACCTGTTCTGGTGTGGCGAAGGCCATGGGCAGTCCTCCAGTTAACAAACCGCGCCTTAGCGGAACTGTCTCAGGAATTTGTCAGCTTCTCACGCTTCTCTCGCGCTACGGTGGGTCGGCAAGATCGAGTATGATGATTAACATAGAATCGCGCACGATAATAGCACAAGATCGTGGTGCTGATCGCAAAGATAAGGAGTACTGTAGGCATGATTCGACGTTGGATTCGTGGACTGTGGGGTTTGACGGTTTGTGGAGTGTTGCTTAGCTGCGGTCAAGGTACTGCCACTGAAGCGCCCCAAACTCAAGCTCCAACAGCAACCACAACTGTTGCTGCTAGCCCAACCACTGCCGCCTCGCCAACGACGGCTGCTTCGCCAACGCCCGCCGCAACAGCAACCCCCGCTGCCTCGCCAACTCCCGCTGGCTTGAGCGATGCGGATCTCGCTAAATATGCGCCCAACGAGATTGGCTGGGTCTTGGTCTTAGAATATCACTTAATTGAATCGCCCGATGCAGAGTATAGCCGCTCGCCCGAGAAGCTGCGCGAGGATTTAGAGTGGTTGTATGCCAATAATTTCTACCCAATGACCTTGCGCGATTTGGTTACAAATAATATCACTGTACCATTGGGCAAATCGCCAGTCGTGCTGACCTTCGATGATTCATCAGATGGTCAGTTCCGCTACCTCGAAGATGGCACAATCGACCCAACCTCGGCTATGGGCATTTTGCAGGCATTTGCTGCTGAACACCCAGATTTCCCAGCGATTGGCGTGTTCTTCCCATTGATCGATGTTGATGTCAAGGAACGAGTGTTGTTTGGTCAGCCAGAACTGGCAACCCAAAAGCTGCAAGAAATTGTGGCCTTGGGCGGCGAGGTTGGCACGCATACCTACACCCACCAACGCCTCGACGAAGCCGACGAAGAGCAAATCCAATGGCAATTAGCCTTCTCAATCAAAGAGCTTGAAGAGCGCATCGGCGATGGCTATAAAGTCACCAGCCTCAGCTATCCCTTGGGTATGTTCCCAGCCAACGAGGGCTTAGTCCGCGAAGGCGAATCGGAAGGCGAAAGCTACACCTTGAGCGCCGCCGTCGATGTGACTGGTGGAGCCAGCCCTTCGCCCTATTCGCAAACCTTCGATCCCTATCACATTCGGCGCACTCAAGCTGTCGATTCGCAATTGGAATATTGGTATCAGCTGTTTGAAGAACGGCCTGACCTTAAATTTATTTCCGATGGTGATCCCGATACCATTACCGTGCCCAGCGAAGCAACCCTTGGCGAAGAACAACAAGGCCGCTTGCAACCAGACCTCGAAGTTCGGCGCTACGAACGGAAGTAACGATCAGGGATCGGGGATCGGGGATGTAAGCCCTCACCCCCAGCCCCCTCTCCCACTGGACGCGGGCGAGGGGGAGCCGACCATTGTTCGCCAAGGAATTGCGCAAGAACCACAGCATCAAAAGCCCCTCGCCTGCTGGGCGGGAGAGGGGTTGGGGTGAGGGGATCTTCAGTATTCAAAAGCCCCTCGCCTGCTGGGTGGGAGAGGGATTGGGGTGAGGGGTTTTGCCAATCTACTACGATAACTTTAGCAAAAGTCGTTGATCTATCCGTGGTAGACTAAAACGCAATGCTATCACGAAGGTGAGATATGACCGAAGAACAAAATGAACGCGATATTGAAGCAGCAATCATCGAAATTGGCGACCATAATCGCCCAATCGTGCTGAGCGAACTCAAAGTTTTTAACGACCTTGACCAAGATGAAGCTGAAACTTTTGAATTTGAATGGACCCGCATCGAGCCAAGCCATCGCCGCAACTTGGCTCAAGCCATGCAAGAAGTCGCCGAAGCCAGCCTAGAGCTTGATTTTCGCGAAGTGTTTAGCATTTTGCTCACCGACCAAGATCCAGCGATTCGGATTGCCGCCGTCAAAGGCATGGCCGAGGATACCCGACGCTCTAGTTTGCGCCGTCTCAGCGAATTATTGGTTAACGATGCTGACGATGGCGTGCGAGCCAATGCAGCAATTACGCTTGGCGCATGGGCTTTGCGCGCCGGCGAAGGCAATCTCGATCAGCGCACCAGCAACGAATTGGCCCAGCAACTTTGGGCCGCCTATGACGATCAGCAAACCTCGACCTTGGTGCGCCAACGGCTCTTGGAAACCTTAGGCTATTTGGCCGATAGCGATCCCCGTGTCAATCAAGAAATTGGCGCTGCCTACCAACGCTTTGATGATGGTTGGCAAGCTGCGGCGCTGTGTGCCATGGGCCGCACTGGCTTAGATCAATGGCTACCAACCATTACCAACAGCTTCCGTTCGAATGAGCCATTGTTGCGTTTCGAGGCTGTGCGAGCAGCGGGCGAGCTTGGCGATTTGGCCGAATCGATCGTTAATCAAGTGGCCCGCGCTACCGCCGATAGCGACATCGAAGTTGCAACCACCGCCATGTGGGCGCTTGGTCAAATTGGTGGTACTGCCGCCCGCCGCTTTCTCGAACAACTGATCAAAGAAGTCGAGGGCGTGCGCCGCGAAGCAGCCGTCGAAGCACTCAAAGAACTCCAATTCTTCGACGATCCCATGCAATCGTTGCCAATTGACGACGACGATGAGGACGAAGATGAGTATTGGTATGGCGAGGACGACGAGGAATAGCGCAAAGGATGAAGGATGAGGGATGAAGGATGAAATTGGGATCGGTGGTTGGGCGATTGGCGATTGGGAACAGCAATACGCTTCGCAATGGAGATACAGTAATTCGTGGCTAAAAAGACCTTTTTGCATTGATTAACGCAGAGGCGCAGAGGGCAAATGGCTATTGGTAATAGGCTATTGGGACATAATCCAAATAATCTGTGCAATCTGTGGCAAAAGCAATCTTTGCAATCTGGTCTAATACCCTGATCCCTAATCCCTGACCCCTGGCCCCTTCTCATTAGTAACAAGGAGCCGAACATATCCATAAGGCAGCTATGCTCTATGCTCTATGTTCTCTGTGCTTATGTATCAACACATTTGTTTATCGCCACATTTCGATGATGCGGCGCTCTCGCTTGGCGGTGCGCTGGCTAGTTGGAATGCTGCTGGCGAGCGTTGCTTGATCGTTACGATTTGCAGTGCACCACCAAGCGGCGAACTCAACAGTTTTGCCGCCTATTTGCACCAGCGTTGGGGCGCGGCCAGCGATCCCATTGCCATCCGGCGGGCCGAAGATCAAGCTGCCGCCGCTCGGCTTGGAGCCGATTTGCTCTTGCTTGAGCAACACGATGCGATTTATCGCCACGCTGCTTATGATTCTGTCGAGGCGATTTTTGGTACACCCATTGCCAACGATTCGCTGTGGGCGAGCTTAACCAGCCAACTTCAAGATCTCGCCAAGCAATATCCTGCAGCGCAGTGGTATGCACCTTTGGCGGTTGGCAATCACGTCGATCATCAAATTACCCATGGCGTGGCAGCAAAGGTTTTATCAAACCTGCGTTGGTATGAAGATTTGCCCTATTCTGCCCGCAACAATGCCCGCGAGCAACGCTTGGCCCACGTTCAACCAACGCTTGATCAGCTGATTCAAATCGACCAAACTTTAGCCACCAAACTGGCTGCGGTTGCCGATTATGCCAGCCAAATGGTTGAGTTGTTTGGCACGGTCGAGGCAATGGAGCAAGAGCTAAGCGCTTATGCAGCCAGCGTGGCCGAACACGGTTTTGCTGAACGATTATGGCGAGGAGGCCAAGCGTGAGTTTTGCGCTACGCGAGCTTGATGCGGCGCAGTGGTCGGCGGAGCTAGCAGCTCAGCCCACCGCCCATCTCTTACAACGCGCTGAATGGGGCCAACTCAAAGCCCAATTTGGCTGGCAACCCCAACGCATCGCCATCTACAACCAGCATGGGTTTTGCGCCGGAGCACAAATTTTGTGGCGCTCGCACTATGGTTTACGGGTGGCCTATGTGCCGCGTGGCCCAATTTGGTCAGCTGATCAAGCAGCCAATCGCTTGTTGTTGCAAAGCTTGGAGCGCTTGGCCCGCAAGCGTTGGGCCGCATTTTTGCGCCTAGAGCCAAATCTGCTTGATGCTGGAACGCCTGCGAAACTCCATTCTGAGCTGTTGTTGGCAGGCTACGAGCCAAGCAGCAGCATGCAACCCAGCGCCTCGATTCATCTTCAGCTTGAGCCAGAGTTAGCAGCCTTGCAAGCCCAAGCTAGCAAAGGCCATCGCGCCGATGTGCGCCGCGCTGAGCGCCAAGGCGTGACGATTCGAGTTGGCACAACCGAGGCCGATCTCGACCAGTTTTATGCAATTATGCAAGCCACCAGCCAACGCGCGAAGTTTGGCATTCATAGCCGCGAGTATTATGCGCAAGCTTGGCGTTTGTTTGGCGGCGATCAGCCCGATGGTGCGGCTCGCTTGCTGATTGCTGAACGCGAAGGTCGGGTGATTGGCAGCTTTTTGGTGTTTGCCCAAGGCGCTGAAGCTCAATATATGTATAGCGGCACTAACGAAGAAGGCCTGAAATTTGCCGCCAGCCATGCCTTGCAATGGGCATCGATTACTTGGGCCAAACAACGTGGCTGCACGCTCTACGATTTTTGGGGCATTCCCGAAGCATTCTTAGCTCTTGAAGCCACGACCGACCCTGCTGAGCGCGAACGCTTAGAACAAGCGGCGCAAGCCACGGGCATGGCCGGGGTTTATCGCTTCAAAAAAGGCTGGGGCGGTCAACCAGTCCGCTATCTGCCAGCCTATGATCGTGTTTTCTTGCGTCCGGCGTATTGGCTTTGGCAGCGCCGCCGTTCTGAATAGGAATAATTGATGAAATCGTTGGCTGAACTTTTATTGCATGTTGCCCATCAAGCCGCCGGTGATCACAGCACAACCATTAGCAACCTGGCCTATGATTCGCGCAAGGTTACGCCAGGCGCGCTGTTTGTGGCGATCAACGGCGTACACGTCGATGGCCATCGCTATATTGCGGCGGCCTTGGAGCAAGGCGCGGTGGCGGTGGTCTATGATGATCCCAATCAAGCGCCGCCAGCCAGCATTCCCTCGGCCTTGGTTGCCGATGCCAAAGTAGCGCTCTCGCCGATTGCAGCCGCCTTCTATGATTACCCCGCCAACCAATTAGAAGTGATTGGCATTACTGGCTCGAAGGGCAAAACCACGACTACCTTTTTAACGGCGGCAGCCTTGGAAGCCAGCGGCGAGTTGGTTGGCTTTATGAGCACCGTCGATTTTAAAATTGGCCCGCGCCAATGGGCCAACAAAACCCGCCAATCAACTCCCGAAGCTTTGGAAATTCAGGCCATGCTGCGCGAGATGGTGGCTGCTGGCTGTCGCTATGCGGTGGTTGAAAGCACCTCGCATGGCTTATCGCAGCGTTGGAATCGGCTTGGCGATTGTGCTTACGATGTGGCATTAATTACCAACGTGACCCACGAACACCTCGATTACCATGGCACGGTCGAGCAATATCGCGCCGATAAAGCCCAATTATTTCATTTGCTGAGCACCAGCCCCAGCCAAAAATCAATTCTTGGTCAAACCACAACCGTCGAAAAAGTGGCAATCGTCAATGCAGATGATCCGCATGCTGCGCAATATCGGCTGGCGGCTGGCAACCAAGTACGGCAACTGAGCTATGCAATTCATGCAGAAGCCGATTTGCGCGCAACCGAAATTGTTTCAACCAGCAAAGGCCTGCGCTTCACGGCCCAAACTCCCCAAGGCACGTTCAAGCTGAATTTACAATTAGTTGGCACGTTTTATGTCTACAATGTGCTAGCAGCGCTGAGCGTGTGTGTGGCGCGCGGGGTGGATTTGGCGGCGGCGATTCAGCGGCTCGAAGCGATTGCTGGCATCAACGGTCGCATGGAGCAAGTTGAGCTTGGCCAGCCATTTAGCGTGCTCGTCGATTATGCTCACAATCCCGATTCGTTCGAACAAGTGATGAGCATGCTGCGCCCGTTGACTCAAGGCAATTTGATTGCAGTTTTTGGCTCGGCAGGCGAGCGTGATCGCGCCAAGCGTCCGATTCAAGGCCAAATTGCCGCTAAATGGTGCGATCTGTTGTATCTGACCGATGAAGATCCGCGCGCCGAGGATTCAATGCAGATTTTGCAGGAAATTGCGGCGGGAGCACAAGCTGAGGGCAAAATTATCGAGCATAATTGCTGGCTGATTCCCGATCGGCGCACAGCGATTGAGCAAGCGCTGGCCAACGCCAAAGCTGGCGATGTGGTGCTTTTGCTCGGTAAAGGTCACGAAGGCAATATCATTTACGCCAGCGGCGACATCGATTGGAACGAACATCACGAGGCAGAACGGGCCTTACAAGGCTTGGGCTATACCAAACGATAAATCCGTTTGAGCCGATCAAGCTCGGTATGGGTCACTTGGGTCAGGAAGGGCTTAAGGTCTTGAACTGGTTGCAGAGCCTGATAGCCACGGCGCAAAAAGCGATGCAATTCGCCCATGCCCATTAGTTTGGCAAAGGTTTTGGTATTGTTGAGCGCCGTGCCAAGCAGGCTAATCCGCGATAAGCGATGCACCCGCCGCAACGATTCGTTGATCAGCTCGATTTGGCGCACCCGTGGCTCAAAACTATTGACCCGATAATAGGCCTCTTCATATTGAGCTTCGCTAAATGGCAGGGCTACGCCATTGTGTTCAAGCCAATCGGCAACCTGCTGATCGAGCCGAACCGTGAGATTGAGCAAATCGAGCGTTACCTCAATATCTTCGATACTCAAGCCCGGAGCTAAGTGAATAAATTGGTGTAAACGCCGGGCTTGGGTATCGCGGGCATGAAAATCATATGGCCCATACATATCTTCAAGAAAAAACTGGGCTAAACCATGGTATTGTGGCTCGGCGAGGAGATGTTTGTAATCGCGTTCTAAGCGTTTGGCCTGAAAAATTTGGAGATAGTTGTAATACTTGGCTGATGGCATAAGGCGAAGCACCGTTGCTTGAATTCTGTCATAGCAACCATTGTAGCACGCTGTGTCATCGCATAGAAATAGGTTTTAACGCAGAGGAAATGAGGCTATGGGCTTTTGGCTGTCGGAGATTGTACATAGGTAGAGTTTCCGTTCCCTCACCCCCAGCCCCCTCTCCCACTGAACGCGGGCGAGGGGGAGCACTCGTTTTCACCACGCAGTGCGGCAGAACCACGGGATTAAAGCCCCTCGCCCGCCACGTGGGAGAGGGGTTGGGGTGAGGGCATGCCGCTGATTGCCCATAGCCCATAGCCTTTTGATTTTATTGACTGCGCCGCCAGCCAACCAATGCACCTACGCCAGCCAAGACTCCGATGCCAACCAAAACCCAAGGCAAAACGCTTGCTTGCTCGGCTGTGGTTTCGGTGGCTGGAAGCACAGCCACTGGGGTTGAGGTCGGTATATTGATACTCGGTGCTGCATTTGGCTCGGCAGTTTGATCGACTGGCAGCACAGTGGCGGTGGGACCGCCTGCCAAACTATAATTGGTCAGCGTGCCCACCAAATCAGCTAATGGCAGGGTGTGCTCACGGCTTTGCTCGCGATAAACCACCTGATCTTGTTCAACCTTCAGCACACCATAATCGCCAAAACTCATTGGCTGCCAAACCGCTGGGCTATCGAATTGATTTGGGCCGAGGAATAAAACCCACGTGCTGCCCTCTGCAAAGCGATTACCATCGCCAAGCATAAGCTCGCACATTGCACCAGTGCCGATCATATGATTGAGGACACTGAACGGTTCGTTGGCAACTGCGCCTTTGATCGGCGTATCGACGGTGAAAAAAGCCTGATCACCGTCGATTGTGCTGACGGTGGCAACCACAACAATATCGGCTTGTTGGGTTAAGCTATCAAGGGTTGGCTCGACCATCGAGCATGCCGCAGCTTGGGTTGCCGGCCACAAAACGACGATCAACCCAAGCAAACATCCCCCCATCCAACGCATCGTAGCCTCCTTACAATCAAGTAGCGCTCAACGGATTGAATTATTATTGTGCGCTGCGGCTGCGTCGCCAGCCAAGCAATGCACCAATTGCAGCAACGACGGCTACGCCAACCAGCACCCATGGCAACCAACTCGGGGCGCTGCTAGAATTGGTTGCAGCGGGAGCAGCATCAACTGGCGCAGCGGGTTTAGCATTGCTATTGGGCAATGGTTCGACCAAAGCTGGGTCTGGGGTTGGCATAATTGCTGGCTCGACCGCAGGATTGCCAATCACTGGATCACCCAACTGATTCGGATTAACCCCACTAAAATTGGTCAACGTTTCGACCATATCGGGCAATGGCATTTGTTGGGGCGATCCTTGCTCGGTATAGCTTACTTGATCTTGTTCAACTTTCAAGGCACCATAATCGCCAAAACTGGCGGTTTGCCACGTAATATCGGGGTCGAGCGTGGTTGGCACAAGGAACAAAACCCAGCGGCTGCCTTCGATAAAACGATTGCCATCGCCCAAATTTGGCTGACAATCAGGGCCGTTATGAATTTGATGGTTGAGCACATCAAGATCATTTTGAGGCAAGCTGCCTTTGATTGGCGTTTCAACGCTAAACGTTGCTTGGCTGCCTTCAACCTTGGTAACAGTTGCGACAACGACCAGCTCAGCTTGTTGGGTCACACTATCAAGCGTTGGTTCCATCATTTTACAGGCGGCAACTGGCGAAACTTGCCAAAGCGCGACACAAACTGCCACAAGGCCTAAAATTCGGCGCATTAGGAAACTCCATCTTGCTAATAGAGAAGTAAGGATTTAGATTAAAGGCATAACGCTTATTGGCCCTGAGAAGTTCCTAGCCTGCGCTTGGCGCTAGGCTGGATGTGGGTGACTTCCACCGTGGATAGTTGGTCGCAAGCGTTGCGGCATGTGGTATCATTGAGTGCAGACGAATCAGCGCAGTGCTACTTTTGGAGGCAACCCGTGGCGGCGTTTCATGGCTTCTCAACTGAGAATCTCGTGCCGCTACCGGCAGAATTCTTTAGCGATGTTCTACCCTCGATCAGCAATTTGGCTGAGCTTAAAGTAACCCTGCATATCTTTTGGTTGGTCAGCCAGCAGCGCGGGCGAGCCAAACGGGTTTCATGGGATGCATTATGCAACGATCCCGTGCTAGCCCAAGCCTTACGCAGCGTTTCGCAATTGCGTCCAACCAGCGATGTTTTAGAAGAAGCCTTGGGCTTGGCAGTTGAACGCAGCACACTGCTGCACTTAATCAGCCCAGAGCCTGGCCGCGTGGTCAGTTGGTATTTAGTCAATACCCAAGCCAACCGCCATTGGGTCGAGCGCCAAGCAGGCCAACGGGTGCTTGCCCCCGAAGCTAGCCCCGCCGCTCAACCAACCATTTTTGGCCTATACGAAAAAAATATTGGCCTGCTCACGCCATTGCTGATTGAGCAATTGCACGAAGCCAGCGCCAAATATCCCGCTGAATGGCTCGCAGAAGCCATCACCAAAGCGGTTGAAGCCAATGTGCGCAATTGGCGCTACATTCGGCGCATCTTAGAACGGTGGGAAACCGATGGAAAAGAATCTACGTCGCATCGATCCGAGCAGCTTTTCGATCTCAGCAAATATACCACGGGCAAATATGCCGCCCTCTTCGGAAGAAGCGGCGACTCCGATGGAGGAGATTTGTCCGATTTGTAAGGGCGCTGGCTATTTCTGCATGGATGTGCCGATTAACGACCCGAACTTTGGCCATTTGATTACCTGCCAATGTAAACTTGCCGAAAAAGAAGGCCGCCAACGTGATAAACTATGGCAACAAAGTAATTTGCAGGCCTTTGAATCGAAAACCTTTACAACCTTCAACGCGCATATCGTTGGGGTGAACGAATCCTTTGCACGAGCCAAGGCGTTTGCTCAAGCACCGAAAGGTTGGTTGCTTTTAGTTGGCGGGTATGGCTGTGGCAAAACCCATCTTGCAGCCGCCATCGCCAACGAAGCAGTGCGCCGCGAGTATCAGACGATCTTTATGGTCGTGCCCGATTTGCTCGATTATCTGCGCTCGACCTTTGGCCCAAGCTCCGAAGTAGCCTACGATGAGCGTTTTGAGAAAATTCGCAATATTCAGCTCTTGGTGCTTGATGATTTGGGGGCAGAAAGTTCAACTGCTTGGGCACGCGAAAAATTGTTCCAAATTATCAATCACCGTTATAATAATCACTTACCAACGGTTTTTACAACCAATGTCGATTTAGATAAGCTTGATCCACGGATTGCCTCGCGTTTATTAGATGTGGAACTGTGTAGACAAACCGTAATCCAAGCAAAAGACTATCGACAAACAACACGTAACAATAACATTCGATACAAGTAAGATCGCCAACGGGCCGAGTGCGCGGCATTAATCCAGGCAACTGGCTGCAACGTCCACACTCATCCAACGAAGTTCTTCATCCTTGTGTCTGTGGGGGTTCGGATGGCAGGGAACCAAGCAATTTTTGACCGTGCGTTAGAACAATATCAGCTTGCATCACGTGCTGGCGATTGGAACAAGGCCTTAACTGAAGCCGCTCGCGCCATGACCGAATTTCCAACTCACGAGCAGGCACGGATCGCTGTCGCCACAGCTTTGTTTCATACCAATAAGTTGCCGCAATCGTTGCAATTGTGGCAGGAATTGCTCAAACGCAATCCTGATAATCCAATTTTCAGCGAATATATCGCCAAGATTTATCGCGCCCAAGGCGACACCGATCAAGCGATTGAGCTGTTTATGCAGTTGGCCGAGCGCTTGATCGCCCAAAAATTGCCGCTCAAGGCCGTGCGCGCCTACCGCGATATTTTGGAGATTCACCCCAGCCACGAAGAGGCGCGGGTACGCTTGGCCATGGTGCTGGCTGAATCAGGCGATAAGCCTGGCGCAATTCGCGAATATTTGCATTTGGGCCAGCAGTTTTACGATGTTGAGCAATACGATGCCGCCGATGAAGCTGCGGTCGAAGCACTCAACGTCGATCCTGCCAGCCTCTCGGCCCAAGAATTCAAGAAGAAAGTCGATCTGGCACGCCAAGCCTTAATTACGGCGGCAACCGGCGATCAATTGCCCGACCAAGGCCGCTTGCAAACCAAAGAGCAAATTGAACGCGCGGTCAACGAGGCCATTGAATATCAAAATAATGGCTTGTTGGAGCAAGCAGCCCAAATGTATGAACGGGTGGTCGAAGTCCTGCCCGAACGCGCCGACATGCAATATAGCTTGGGCTTGATTTACGATGAGCTTGAGCGCCACCAAGATGCCTTGCGCGTGCTCGACATTGCCAGCAACAACGATGAATATGCGCTCTCGGCCCACTTCGCAATTGGCACAATCTACCAAAAAATTGGCCAAATGGAACGCGCCGCCCAAGAGTTTGAGCAAGCAATTCGCTACGTCGATTTGCAATCGATTGGCAAAGAAGAAGCCAGCGATTTGATCGATATGTACGAAGCGACCTCGGCAATTTATCTTGAGCTTGGCGATGTAGCGCGAGCCGCCTCGTTGTATTCAACCTTGGCAGGCTTTTTGCAGGGCAAGCGTTGGGGCACCGAACAAGCAGCCCAATACAATGCCAAAGCCAAAGAATTGACCGACCGCAGCATGATGTCGAAATTGCGCATGCTGGGCACGGGCATTTTGAACGCGCCGCCACCAGAAGAGGCTGTGCCCGAACCACAGACCGAAACGTGGGGCAAAATGCCGTCGATCACCGATTTCCTCAGCCCCAAAAACCGCGTCGAAGCCAGCCCAATCGACGATATGGCCAGCCTTGAGGCCTTGATTAACAGCAATACCAACCATCTAGCTCACGCGCCGCAAACTATGCTGACCGACATCGATCCACTTGATGTGCTAGCTGCCAATTTGCCACCAGCCAGCGAGATGCATTTTGCGCCGCTCACCCCAATTGATATCGAAGGCCGCAGCGAACGTATTCAGCGCTTGGTCGAGGCCAGCGAATCGTTTACCGAGCAAAATTTCTTGTATGCTGCGCTCGATGCCTGCCATGAAATTATTCGCTACGATCTTGAATTTTATGCGATTCACTTGCGCATGGCCGAAATTCTCGAACGCTTTGGCCGCATGGATCAAGCGCTCTCGAAGCTTAATTTGTTGATCGAAACCTACAAAGCGCGCGGCGAAACCCACAAGGCAATTGGGGTGTATCACAAATTAATTGATCTTTCTGCTGATAGTACGATTATTCGGGCCGAATTGGCTGAAGTGCTGCGCAAACAAGGCCGCAACGACGAAGCTGCCGAACAATTGGCCTACGTTGCTAACCAACAATTCCGCCAAGGCCAAACCGTCAAGGCGCTTGAGCAATTCCGCAAGTTGCTTGAATGGGCACCTGATAGCGTCAATTTGCGTGCTCAATATGGCCAAGTGCTGCTCAAGCTCGAACGCTGGGAAGCAGCCTTGGAAGAGTTCCGGCGCGTCATCGTGCAAAAGCCCGATGATTTGGTGGTGATGGCCCAAGCCAATATTGCCTTGGCGATGATGGGCGAGTTTCCCGATGCCATTTGGGATTCAGTGGCGAGCTTGATGCAAAAGTTGGCCAACCATCCGCAGCAATTGAACGATGTGCAAGCAGAATATCGCTCGGTCACCTTAATTACCGATCGAGCAATTATTCAGTTTCTTTTGGGCTTGATTCAACAATCAACCAAGCAACATCAGTCGGCAATGCACTCGTTCAATCAGGCGCTCGAATTACTGGAAATTGATGCCGATCCGTTGGTGCCGCCAGTCTTGGTTTATCAAGCAATTGCTGATAGCTATATTGCCGAAGGCAACGCTGCTGGCTCGATTGAGCAATTGCGCAAAATTGAGGCGATTCTGATTACTGGCACCGTGCCAGCGCTGAGCACCAAGCATGCCTTTGCCCAGCCCTTCAACGAGGGCGAGTTGCAACGCCGCTTGGCCGAAGCCTACGCCGCCAACGAGAACTTCGAAGGCGCGATTCAGGCTTTGCAACGGGTCAAGCAATTGCTACCCTACGATCGCCAAGCCTACACCAAATTGGCCGACATCTACTTCCGCCAAGGGCGCTTGCCTGAGGCTTTGACCCAACTTGACGAGTTGGCAAGCTACTACGAAAGCCAAAGCCAGCTTGACCGAGCTTTGGAGATTTTGGCAACAGGCTTGCAACTCGCCCCCAAGAATATCCCTATCAAATCGCGCCATGCTCAAATGTTGATGCGGCGGGGCTACCTTGACGAGGGCTTGGCAGGCTTGGATGAACTGGCCGAACTGCAACGCAAGCAAGGCTTGGTCAAGGATGCAGTCGCCAGCATTCAGCAAGTAGCGGATGTGTATTGGACTTTGGGCAAGGTTGATAAAGCTGCCGAAATGTACAACAAAATTGTGCAGATTGCCCCCAACGATACCGAAGCCCGCCAACACTTGGTCAGCTTTAACATTCTCTCGTTGCGCACCAAAGATGCGGTGGTGCAATTGCGCGAAATTGCGCGGCTCTCAATTCAGCAACGCAATTACGAAGAAGCAATCGCTTCATTTCACCAAGTGATTGCGCTCGACCAAAAAGATGCAGATGCCTACGAACAGTTGGCTGATGTGTTGATGCGCGTGCAGGAGTATGGCCAAGCGGTGCGAACCTACAAACAACTAGCCAAATTGTTGCCCGATGACGAGCGGGTTGAAGCGTTGCAAAGCGCTGCCCAACGGATGCTCGATCAGCAGCAAGTTGCCAAAGGGTAAAATTCCCTCACCCCAACCCCTCTCCCGACCAGCAGGAGAGGGGCTTGGCTAGGTTGTTAAGATCCCCTCACCCCAACCCCTCTCCCACTGCGGCGGGCGAGGGGCTTTTGGTTGTATGGGTTTGGCATGATTGGTGGTGAAAACGGGTGCTCCCCCTCGCCCGCGTCCAGTGGGAGAGGGGGCTGGGGGGTGAGGGAACGCTCCACCGCCGACCAATCGCTCAAAACCTACCCCTAAGCGTTGAACGGACGAGAGGTTTTTTGTTTCGTGGCTTTAGTGGCTAAATCGATATAATCGTTCGGCAAATTCGACAATCAGGTCGTGGCTCACAATCGGCTTGCGCCATTCGGTGGGGATGCCAGCCTCGCCATAGTAGGCTCCAGCGATTTGGCCATAAATTGCAGCAGTGGTATCTGCATCGTGGCCAAGATTGGCCGCCATCAAACAGCCCTCGCGAAACGAATCGCTGTTGGCAAAAGCCCACAAAGCAGCTTCAAGCGACCGCACCACATAGCCAGTGCCCTGAATTTCTGGCGGTTGGCGCTGCCAAAACGAGCCAGCGGCAATCTCGGCAATATCTGCTTGCAATGGTTGTTGCTGCCAATAATTGGTAATTGGGCTATAGTGTGGGGCCAGCAACGTCGCCTTATCAACCCCATTCAACGCACCAATTAACAAACCTGCGAAATAGCGACAGGCATCAAGCGCCGCTGGTGCGCCATGGGTTGTGCGCGAGCTATCGACCGCCATTTGCATGGCATGCTCTGGTTGGCTGGCATAGGCCAAAACCACTGGAGCCAAACGCATCAACGAGCCATTGCCAGCAGTCGCAGGGTCGGTCGAGCCGCTATAGGGTTCGCCAGTGCGTTGAAAGCTACTAAGAGCATTGCCAACCGTAATTCCGCAATCAAAACACGAGCTAGTGCTGCTCATATAGCCATAATCACGCCAACGACAATAGCGCTGCATCTGATCAACTGCATCGAAGCCTTGGCGTTCGATCAAGCTGGCAGCAAGGCATAAGGCCATCGATGTATCATCTGTCCATGCTCCAAGCGGCAAATTAAACGGCCCGCCGCCAACCATCTCGGTCAAGGGCTTAAACGAGCCTGGTGGGCTAAATTCTACCGTCGTTCCAACTGCATCGCCAACCGCCAACCCCAACAAACAGCCACGATAACGCTCAAGCATAGCTACCTCATCAACGTCGATGGATTCAATTGTAGTGCTGCAACGGCTTCTGTCTATCAGTTCTCGAGTGCAATCTTAGCAGCATTCATGCCAGATTCAAGCGGCTGCAACCAAGCCAAAAGCTGCTGATAGGCCACTTGGTTGGCCAAAATGCCTAAATGATGGGTGCGATACACAATTGCCTTGCGCTCAGCAGGAATCTGCAAATCGAGATCTGGCTGATTCGCGGCATTGCCCAACGCACTAGCAACCGCCACCAAGCCATCACCCCGCAAGCTCGAATGCGCGGCTTTTTTAGCCGAACGGGTCGCCGCCAAGGCATAACAGGCAACATGCGCGGGCAATGCTACGCGATCAGGGCGTTGGCCAGGTTTTTCAAAACGATCAAAGGCTGGCAGATCGTAATCAATCAGCTTGCCATAGCGCAAATCGGTAATGCCTGCGCTGCGTAAACGAGCAATCTGGCCAAATAAGGCGCTATAGCGATTGCGTTCAAGCAGGTAGTGCAACCAAGCGCCATAGCGTTCCACCGCAGAACCATGGTGCGGGGTGGCCAGAAAGATCAGTTTGCTCAGTTTCTGAGGCCAGCTATGCCCCAATTGCTGAGCATAGTAACAAGCGCTGCGCGCAACCAAACCGCCCATGCTATAGCCCAAAATCACAACTTCGGCAACGGACACAGGCCAATTGGCGAGCAGTTGTTCAAGCAATTGGCTTAATTGCTGACCATTGCTGGCAATCGGCAAACCAGTGTTATAGCGCCCATGAATTGGACTATAACCTAAAGCTGCGGCGGCAGCCAAGCCATGATCATGGCCATGCTGTTTGAGTTGCTGCTCGTGCATACACACGCCATGCAGGTAGAGCAAAATTCGCGCTTGGGGCTGATCGATTGCTGCATGCAGATCATCAAACTCAAGCGTTTTTCCTGCCACGCGTAGGCTCATGCTGGTTTGTAAAGGGTTGTTGCTGGCCACGAGATAATCGCCTAAAACACCATTTAAGGCTGCCAGCAGGTCGTCGCGTTGGCGAGATGATTCTGTTTGCGTGGCCGCTGTGCTAAATGCAGCCAAAACTGCCTCAAGGCCCTCGCCAACCAAGCGCGTAATCGTATGAATTTGGCGATAAACGAAGCCAGGAATTCCGCCAATGCGGCGGTTTGGGCGGCGCATAATCGTGGCAAACAAGCCTTCGCTGATGTTGGTAATCTGGGTTGTAGCCTCAATTGCCAAGCGACTAAGGCCTTGCAGATCACTGCGTTGCAGATGAGCTTTGGGCATAACGCCTCCCTGCCTATGAGTAGGCTGTGATCAATGTTCAGGTAGATGAAATAGCTAATGAGCAGAACTGCAAGCCAACCCAATCAACCATTACAGCTATTGTATAGCAGATACGCGAGCGCTGACGGCTTCTATGCTATACTATGTTAAGTTTCTTCGATCAATGTTGCGTCTGTTGCCTATGTTTGGGATGGTGCTATTTGCCAACAAGCAGATCAGCAATGCAAGCTTCCTCGCTTAATCAACAACTCATGGATGCTCAAAGCAAGCCACATGAGCCACAACCAATTGATGTTTTGCTTCAGCGATACCCCAAAATCCTATGAAATGAGGCCAGTCAATGCCCCCGAAAACCTATCTGCATACCCGCAGCCAGCGTTTGGCTGAGAATGCTGCTGCCAACGAACGCATGCTTGATGAACGTATTGCCCGCGTTGTCGCCACTGCCAATGCCGCAGAATCAGTCCGGCTCGCCGAGATTTGCCCAAGTTGCCAGCGGGTAGCCTGCCAAACTCACCGAAGTTGTATGATTCGGTTTCGTGCCATCACTCAACATCGGCTGCGCCAAGAAGCTGAAGCAGCCACACGCTGGCATGAAAGTCGCGATTTTCCACGCTAAACATATGCTTCAACACCAATTCAGCGTGATAAGGATTGCCGTCACGCTGAATTATTTACTTCACAAAGCTGGGTTTGACAAACATCAATGCTGACTCAACCTGCGCAGGGTTTGCTGAAATAGGTCTAAGCCCGATTCCAAAACTGTGGAATCGCCACCAAAGCCAAGCCGCACATGCTGGTGGTAGGCTGGGCCAAAGAATGCTCCAGGCACACATCCAGTTAATGCAGCTACTTGCGAGATTTGGGCCACAGGCAGATTGAGGCTGGGGAAATAGCTACAACCAGCGTCAGGAAGCACTCCACTGATCAATTCGCGCTCAATGAGTGGTTGAATTACCGCATGCACTATTTGGCGATTGGCGGCAACATGGCGTTGAGCCTCCAGCTGATAGGTTGCCAATTGTTCAATCACGCTTGCGGCCAGATATTCGGTCAGCGGCGAGCCAATGTTAATCAAATCAAGATAGGCGGGGCGCAGTTGTTCAAGCATTGATGGCGCTGCCATAATCCAACCACAGCGCAACAAACTTAATCCATAGACCTTCGAGAGGCTATTGATGCTGATCCATTGTTCGCCAAGTTCAGCAACGCTGTCAAATTCAGGCTGCGCCACTAAATGCCAATAAATTTCATCAACCACGATTGGCAGCGGCGCAAGGCCAAGTTTAGCAGTCGTTTGATTGAGGGTCTGTTGCAAAGCCAGCAACTGGCTTTTAGTGCTTAAGTTGCCGCTTGGGTTATGCAAATTACTGAGCAGCACAAGCTTGGTACGTGGCGTAATGCTGGTTGCTAGTTGCGCTAATTCAAATTCGAAGCTGACTGGATGGCGTGGGCAGGCGCTCCAGGTTGCGCAGCGAGCCAAAACACAACGCCGAAATGGCTCGTAGTGCGGAGTTTCGATTAAGGCATGGTCGCCTGGTTGCAACAATGCTTGGCAGACGATCGCCAAAGCGCTCGAAGCTCCAGCCACAATTAATGGAGCGTGGCTACTCTGATGCCAAGCCTGCAACGCTTGTTGCAGCCGTGGATGGCCCCAAGGATTGGCATGTTGCGCAGCCTCGAACCAAGCAGAATCAGCCAATTGCTGTTGAATCGCGTTGCGCACACTTGGCAGGTATACGCTGCTATTGCTCAAAATTGCGCTGGCTGGCTGCTGTTTGGCCCATTCAAGGTAGGGTGATTGGGGCATGCTACTTTTTGCTCTGAAGCATGGTTAAATCTTCAATTGCATCGGCGATAGTGGCATAGGTTTCGGGCAAGGCGGTATGCAAATCAAAATCAACAAACATATGCGCAGTTTTTGGCTGAATTCCAGTCAGAAATACCTTTGCGCCCAACACATAAATTGCTTGCACCAAACGCTGTAAGCCTTGAGCAAAATTCTGATCAACACTGGTCACACCAGTAATATCCACCAATACAGTTTGAATCCGCTCACGATGAATATGCTCAAGCACGATTTTTTGAATTTTGCTTAAACGTTCATCGGAAACATAGCCCAAAATCGGAATAACCACGGTATCGGCCAGAATTGGAATCGCCGGCGTTTCCAGTGTATCAATCACATCAAGCAATTTTTGTTTTTCAAGGTTATCATGGTGCAATTGTTCGTTGAGGGCAATTTGATCAAGGCGGGCTTCTTCTGCATCGCGCGCCCGTAAAAATGCTTCGTCTGAACTCTCTTCTAAACGTTTAACTGCCATGTTAATGATAATTGCGGTAACGATTAACATACTCAATGATGCAATAGTTTGAACAATGAATGAGATAGTTGCACTACTATCAAATTGATAGGCTTTAAACCATTGATTATAGTCGGCGATTGCTAAAAATATCGAAACAAAAATTGATAATAACAAAGGGTAAATTGTATAGCGAAAGCCAATTAAGATGGCACTAACAATTATCAACAAAATTGAAACGAGTGCCATAAACGAGGGAACATTAAACACAACTGCCAAAATTGCGCCTAATAAAATACAACTCATAATGAAGAAAAATGCTCCACGTTGTTGATGGCCTTGGCGAATCCAGTATAAACTGGTGAAAATCACCGCAACTCCGCTGATCGCAACGAAGGTCATAATCACAAAGGGAATTGTTCGGGCTTGGGAAAAGGCCAAGGCAATCAGCATCACAACACTGAGCGCGCTCGTCGACATGAGAATGGTGCGAAGAATTTGATTAAGCAGGGTTTGCTGAATTTGGCGATACGATTGACCAATTGTTTTATCTGCTTCCATAAAAAGCTCCCAAGACCCTAGCAATGGAGATTGATGGTTGGGGCCTATTATACTCTAGCACTGACCGCAATGATAGTTCCCAATCTGGCAGCTTGATGACAAGCCGATTTTGCCGATTTTGAATCCTTTGGGCCAATTGGCGACTCTTATAGCTATAACAACAATTGAGCTATGAGGAATCACCCGTGATCTATCGTAAAAATTTGCCAAGTTGGGAACGTTGGGTGCGAAGTATTTTAGCCTTGTCCTTAGTTGGAGTGACGCTATGGCTAGCCCCAACAGCAATTGTTCAATGGCTAAGCATTTTTAGCGCGCTTGTGCTGGTGGTTACAGGAATGTTTGGCTATTGCCCTGCATGCCATTTAATGGGCCGTAAACCACAATAAAGCCCAAGGAGCACCCATGTTGCTAATCCAAGATTTAGTCGAACAAGCTCAACAGGGCGATCACGTGGCCCTACAACAACTCTTGTACCACTACCAACCAGATGTGACCCGCTTTGCGCGCCGCGTCTGTGCCACGCCAGAAGATGTTGAAGATGCGGTGCAAGAGGCGTTGTGGATTGCCACCAGCAAGATCGGGGCATTACGCGTGGCGGGAGCATTTAGTCGTTGGTTATTTCAGGTTGTCAAGCACGAATGCTACCGTTTAATGCGCCAACTACGAGGCAACACCAGCTTATCTGAGCAATTGGCGCTCAGCATGGCCCAAACTGACCAAAGCGAACTAAGCCATGATTTGGCATTGGCAATCAGCCATTTAGCGCCGCTTGATTGCCAAGTTTTGGTGCTACGCGATATTCAAGCCTTGACCACGCCAGAGGTTGCAGCTCAACTTGGCTTAAGTCAGGCGGCGGTCAAAAGTCGGTTGCATCGCGCACGCCAACAGCTGCGCCAAACCCTTACTGAGCAGTATTGCCTTGGTTAAAAAAGTTCAGCGCGTGAACCACAATTTATGCGCTGAAGTAGTTTTATTGGCTGCGCTTGCCCGCTCGATAGGCCGACCAGCCGCGCCATGCCAACAGCAAAATCATGTTGAAAATGAAGGTGGTAATGGCAAAGCCAGGCTTGAAATCGTGCTTCCAAACCAGCGAGCGCAACACGAGTCCAATGGGTGCAGCCACACACCACGCCAACGCGGTGCGTTGCAAGGCAGTTTTGGTATGTTCGCTGACCGCAGGCGAGTAAAGCTTCAGCAGTGGTGCGGCAACGCCCCAGCCAATCACAAATGGCGCAGCTACATTAATCACTGCATCTGCATTCACACCTTCCTCGTGCGAAAGCCGCCCAATAATCACAAATAAGGCAAAAATCGCCACATCGCCAACAATCAGGCCAATCACACGGGCAGAGTTGTCGGGCGTGTTGCTAAGTTCTTGATTTGTCGTCATGCTCAAATCCTTTGTAAAGCAATTCGCTATCTTGGATTGTAGCATAGCCGCTCACTCCCAGTACGCTTCCCAGCGCTCGGCAAAAGCTAGTTTGAGCAGGGCTTGATACTGGCGGGTTTTGATTTTGATCATCCACAGATCGCTGCCACCAGTGCCGCCCTTACAAACAACGCCTTCGTGCACGTCAAATTTGCCATTGCGCACATCTTCAAAGAATTGGCCAGTTAATGTGCCTTCGTAAACCACTCGCGCACTGTTGAGGCTGGCAAAATCGGCGCTAAATTGCTGTGGCCCGATAAAGCCATAGCCCTCAAGCCACACATCAAACAAGCGGAGTTCTTTGGGGTCAGCGGTTTTGTGCAGGCCTGCAAATGAGTTGGGGGCGAAAAACTCAGTAAACACCCGAATTTCGTTGTAGGCTTGATAATTGGCATTGCGCAGCAAAATTTCGGCTAATGGCTGGGCCAAACTGCCTGAAATAGATTTGGCGCTGCTTGAAGATGGGCATGTGCTTGGCTAAATTGCTTGCTGCCATGGCTGGTTAATTCAAAGGCTTCGCGACGCGTGCCAAAGCGATGCCAACCAAGCTCCCGATCCCAATCCCAGTGCAAATTTGTGCCATCATATTTTTCAAAGGCCCAGCAACGGGTCAAGGGTGCGTTGCGGCTATCAGCCATTTTGGGATAATAAAGCATGATCATTCCTCAGCGCCAGATCATGCGTGCTGGATTTAAGGCACAATCTGGGGCAAATCGCCATTGATTAAGTGTATTTTCCAGCTTACTTCGGCTTTTGTGCTTGGCAAATATTGATGATTAACCCGCACTTGCTGAACCACAACGTTATCCACAAGCTGGTGTTGTTGGCCGAATTGATCGGTTAGTGTGCTGGTGATAATTGCGGTTTTGTAAAATTGATTCTCAGTATCATGGAACGCCACAGCTTGAAAATTAACATTGTGATTGGCATAAATCGCCGTGGCCTGCTGTAACTGGCTGCGTTGCTGCTCAATCTCATCAACAAATACTGCTTGCTCGCTTAGTGAATCGGGTTGCTGCATAAATTGCAAATAGGCTTCAACTGCTGCTTGGGGATGGGAATGCAGCGCAACTAAATTTAAATTCAATCAGCCCAAGCCAACGATTAACAAACATAACGCTACGAGGGAACCAATTAGCCTTTTTTGCATTAACTTCTCCCACTTAAACCCAAAGCCACAAGTGGTTGCTTGTGGCGTGTTGCTAGTTTGCAGTTTTGAGCCACAACTCACTTAATGCGTTTGGCCAAAGCCTCAAGATTATGCAAACTGATGTGATACTGTTGATCGACGCTGAGATAGCGGCGTTGCTTGAAATAGCCAATCACTTGGTTAACCCGCTCGCGTGAAGCGCCGACCAAGCCCGCCAAATCGCTCTGGGTTAGGCGAATTGGAATTTGCACCGTTCCAGCTTCATCGGGATGGCCATATTTTTGGGCGAAGGCTAAGAGCTGACGCGCCACCCGCCCGTGCACATCAAGCGTCGCCAAGGCCTGAATTTGCTCATTGGCAAGGCGTAAACGGCTCGAAAGCATGCGCACAAGGTTCAAGGTAATCACCGGAGCGTTTTGCAAAGCTTCCAAAAAAGCTGTGCGATTCATCCAAAGCAAGGTTGATTCTTCTTGAGTGACGACGGTCGCCGAGCGGCCAGCACTATCGATTAAGCTCATTTCGCCGACCGTATCGCCAGCGCCAAGCATCGCGATGATTACATCGGTGCCCTCTGCTTGCTCGACATGAATTTTGACCGTGCCACTTAGGATGATATAAACAACCTCGCCAGGTTGCTCGACCGACATCAAATTGGTTCCAGCAGGGAAGGTACGCCGCACCAAGCGTCGGCTAATTTGCGCGGCCTGCTCTGGGGCAAGGCCCTCAAATAGCTCAACATCGCGGAGTAACGCCAGGTCTGCATCGCTCAACATTGGGTTATCTCCTAGCATGCGCCAGCCAAAACTCTGATTTATCGTTGTTATGGTTGGATTCATGAGCGTCTTCCTCCACCTGCTACCGTTAATCAACTTATAACATCGGTGCTCAATGGCTCAGTCACAGCGCTGCTTGGCTCCTCGTTGCTGGCAGCTGCTGGTTGGGGCTTGTTGAGCACCAATTCCAAGCCTTCGCGGGCAGCAAGCGTACCAGCAAACATCGACTGTGCATGCTGTTCAATTGCCTCGATTACATCGTCGCCATAATTTGGCTCATGATGGAATAATACCAAGGTGCCAACTTTGGCCGATTTAGCTACATCACAGGCCATAGTAGCAGTTGAGTGGCCCCAGCCTTGGGTCGAGCCAAAGCCTGGCACTTTGCCCAAGTAGTGATCTTCGGTATATTGGGCATCGTGAATCAGCACATCAGCCCCTTGGGCAAATTGGGCTAGCCGTTGATCACCATTAATATAGCCTTCTGTGTCAGTGGCGTAGACAACGCTCATGCCTTGCCATTCAATTCGATAGACCAAAACCCCATCGGGGTGTGCATATGAGCGCAGGGATTTGATCACAATCATATTCTCGTCGATATCGCTGAGATTATCGTGAAAACGATTGCGCAACATCGCCTCGCCGCGTTCCTCTGAGAGCAATAATACATCAGTTTCGCGAATGCTCGACACCATTTTTTGGGCGGGCAATTCGGCCATCGAAACTGGAAAAACTGGCGGCAACATGGTTTTGGCCAATGTTTCTTCTAAATCACGCTCAAAAATGCCAGGCCCAAAGATATGCATATTGGTATCGCCACGATAAGCAGGGGTGAAAAATGGAAAGCCCTGGGTATGATCATGGTGCATATGGCTGAACAAAATCGTCACATCAATGGGCTTGCCACTGGCTTTGGCGCGCGCATTCAAGCTTTTGCCAAGGTTAATAATCCCAGTCCCAGCATCGAGAATAATCGTGTGGCCATTGGCCTCCACCTCGACGCACAGGGTATTGCCACCGTATTTCAAATATTCTGGGCCGGAAACTGGGTGGCTGCCACGCACACCCCAAAAACGCACTGTCATGGTTGTCATTGGCTATCTCCTTCTGGGTTGACGTGGGTTTGATGTATCGTGGTTCTATTATGCCCAATTCATAAACAAGCGGCTGTTAGCTAGCTCACACTTGCCCAACGAACTATAGCACAGGTTAATTGTGGATTAAAGCAACCATACAGGGGATTATCGGTGAGGATGTCTAAGCCACCTATGGCCTATAGGTGGCTCACTAAATAGCTAGTTAGCCAATAAGCGATCAACCGCCGAGGTCAATTCTGCCAAGTTTGTCACGAGGTGAACGCGGTCGCAAAGCGGCGCGTAGAGCTGCATGTCGCTATCGCCAGTGTCCCATTGATAGGTATCTTCAGGGGTAAACCAGATTAAGCGTTTGGCATGACGGCGGATGGTTTGCAACGATTCCAAGCGTGGATTATTAAAATTATTGCGACCATCGCCCACAATAATCACCGTTGTGCGCCAATCGACGGTGCTGAGGTGGCTATGCAAAAAGGTGTCGAGGCTGCGGCCAAGGTCGGTGTTGTAGTAGCCTGGTGGAATACTTTCGAGCACATCATTGACGCTAATATCGGCGCGACTATCGTTGAGTTGGTCGGTAATATCGTGCAAATTAGCAATAAACGCGAATGAATGCGTTTTACTCACTTGATCTTGCAATTCGTAAATCATGCGCAGCATAAACTCAGCCACAGGCCGCATTGAAGTCGAAATATCGCAAATAATCACAAGTTTGGGTTTTTGTTGTTTCTTACGATGTTCCAATTTCATGGGCACGCCATCATAGCGCATATTATTGCGCATCGTGCGTTTGATGTCGATTTGACCTGCTTTATCACGCTTTTGGCGTAATGATGCCCGTGAACGCAACAAAGCTGCCAACCGCCGCACTTCTTGGCGCATGCGCTGAATATCTGCATCAGAGAGCGAGCCAAATGGCCGATGTTGCAGATCGTCGCCATACTGCGGATTATAATCGTCGCTCATGCGTTCGGCCAAGCCAGAACCAACAAATTGGCTAATTTGGTCGCGCATGGCTTGAGCGTTGCCCTGCATTTGCTGCATAATTTCAGCGAGGGCTGCCGCATCCATGCCGTCTGCTTCCAATTGTTTGAGCAAATCCTCAAGCGCTTGTTTGAACTCAGTCAAGCCCATTTGCTGTTCCATGCGCCGTTCGACCCAGCGGCGTTGGTTGAGCGATTGAATATGATTGATGCCTGAGCTACGAGCCAGCGCCGCCAATTCCTCTGGGGTAAGATTTTGACCATCCATCAGACGTTGCATCAATTCGCGAATTCGTTCGCGCAGTTGGGCAATTTCTTGGCGCAACTGCTGTAATTCCTCGGAGTCGAGGCCGCTCAAACCATTGGCTTCGCTGATCATCGGGGCATCGCCATGGCCAAAAAAGAGCGGAAACAGCTCTTCGAATTGAGCCTGATGGGTTGCATCTTTGACTAAGGTTGCCAACAGCGCATCGTGAAACAGCTGGCGATCGGTGATGCCCAGCTGTTCTAAGGCATTAAAACTATCAAGGCTTTCGGCGAGCGACACACGAACTCCGGCTGCTCGCAGCGCCTTCACAAATGCCACAATCCGTTCATGCATCGGAAACCCCCTGAAGGTCAAAAGTCAAAAGTCAAAGGTCAAAAAGTGAGAAGTATGGATTGGCAACAGCTTTTAAATGTTTGAGATCTTTTGCCTTTGAATCCCTGATTTTGCCTTCTGACTTTTGCCTTCTGACTTTTGACTTTTGATTTTACTTTCTGCGTCCTTCGTCGTTGCGGTTGCGGCCTGTTTGCATCGCGCGTTGGGTGCGTTGCAAATCGCTTTCATGTTTCAACAGCACGGTCATGGTTTGATCAAGGGTTGTTTGGTCGAGTTGCTTGGCGTTGAGCAACACCAAGGCTCGTGCCCAATCGAGCGTCTCGGAGATCGATGGCGATTTTTTGAGGTCAAGATTGCGCAGGCGTTGCACAAACTCAACCACTTGGCGCGCCATTTTGGCTCCCAACGAAGGCACTTTCAACTCAACGATACGCAATTCTTCTTCGAGCGATGGATAGCCGACGAACAGATACATACAACGTCGTTTGAGGGCTTCGGAAAGCTCGCGGGTATTGTTGCTGGTCAAAATCACAATTGGCCGATGGGCTGCTTTGAGCGTGCCAAGCTCAGGCACCGTAATTTGAAAATCCGACAAGACTTCGAGCAAAAAGGCCTCAAACTCAGCGTCAGCACGATCGATTTCATCGATCAGCAACAAGGTTGGTTTGGGGTTCAGAATTGCCTTGAGCAAGGGTCGTTGCAACAAAAAGCGCTGCGAGAAGAAAACTTCTTCTTCGGCGGCGAGGCGATCGGCGGCAGAGCGCAACGAATCTGCATCGGAAAGCAAATTGTTGAGCTTATCGCGCAAGAGTTGGGTATACAACATCTGTTTGGCATATTCCCACTCGTAGAGCGCCTTGGTTTCATCAAGCCCTTCGTAGCATTGCAAACGAATCAATTCGCGGCCCGTTGCTGCGGCCCAAGCCTTGGCAAGCTCGGTTTTGCCCACGCCGGCAGGGCCTTCGGCCAAAAGCGGTTTTTCCAAACGATCAGCCAAGTATAAAACCGTGGCAATTTGATCGGTTGGAATATAATTTTGGGCGATCAGCCCATCCTTAACAGGCTGAATTGGTTGCTCTTCCATAGAATGCTGCTCCTGTAGGCTTGGCGGAAACTTGGTTTGGTGAGGGAGAGTTAGGGGTAACGGTCACACAAATTAAGTGTAGCACTTTTTTGATCAAATGCATGGTTGGATCAGTGGAGCATGCCCTCACCCCAACTCCTCTTACAAAGGTAGGTTTAAGATCCCCTCACCCCAGCCCCCTCTCCCGTGGCGCGGGCGAGGGGCTTTTGGTTGTGTGGGTTTGGCATGATTGGGGGTGAAAACAGGTGCTCCCCCTCGCCCGCGTTTTCGTGGGAGAGGGGGCTGGGGGGTGAGGGAATGTTTGAACCAATCGCTCAAACCTGCCCTTGTTGGGAGCGCGGGCCGGGGTGAGGGAACGCTCAATCATTTAGCGTTTAACATTGACATTGGGTAGATACAGTTCGTAATCAATGTCGAAACGCCCGCCATAGGTTTCGACCCCAACGTTGCCGGCCTCGTCTTCAACCTGAATCATCAGTTGCAGTGGTTGGGCGGCGGTCGTTGGTAGGCTGGCTGAAATTTGCCAACGCTCGGTCGTGCCAACTTGGAAGGTATTCATGCTGATACTTTGCCAAGCGCCAGTGCTGGTTTTGACCAACATCTCAGCTTCAATTTCATTGCCTGGGCCGTCGTCATCGCGCTCGATCACCATTGCGCGAATCTTGCCATCGCTGCTGCGTTGAGTATCGCGCACAATCGGTTCGAAGCTATCGTTGAGCAAATCGGCATCAGCACCATCACTCAAATATTTAAGCCGCAAGGTGATTGTGTTGAATTGGCGTAATTCGCCGCCGTTGGCCGTGCCTTTAAATTGGGTTGGCGTCAATAAAAGCTGCGAGAAACGCCGATCTTGGTTGAAGGGGCCATTATCTTCGAGATTATCGCTCTCGAAGACACTATAACTAAATGGCTGGTCGGGATACCAGCGATCAGCAAAATCGAAGCTTGGCTCGTGGGTCAGATAAATTTCATCGGTAATTAAACGGGTAACAAGCGGATTAAAGGTCGCGGTGGTTGCGGTAGTGCCGCCAAGCAGCTGAATACCTTGCAAACGTTGCTCGCCAAAGCTATCGGCCAACGAAAGTGGAATATTAAAGTTGGGCAATGATGGCAAACCTGCCGCATTGACCATGGTGCGATTGAATGTGCGACCTGTGAGCAAGCCTTCACTATCATTGACCACCGTAGCTTGGGCCGCAATGATCTTGCCACGGCTGGTATTTTGGGCGGTTGTATAGCTAATGCTGAAGCTAAGATCGCGATCAATTGTATCGTCGGTGACAGTTGCCCGCTGCGCCACGTTTGGCGGACAGGTCAAACAGCCGTGATCTTGGCGATCGTTGGGTGGGAAGGGAATTGGAGATTGCACCTTAACTAAGATCATCGGCATGCCATATAAGGTTGATTGCAGCAGCACTTTTTCATCATAGACGCTGAATGTGCCAGGCGTGCCTTCGCGCAAATAGGCTCGTTTGGCCCGCACTAAACCATAGCCAACCGGGATTCCTTCGTAAACCCCAGATGGTTTTTTCCATTCGCGACCCATTTCAAGGGTAAATTGGGCCATGAGTTTTTCGCTATAGCCCACCAAATCGCTATCGCCATAGCCAAAACCAGTGTTACCAACCCAGATTCCATGCTGTTTGATGTAGGCTTGGGGGAAGTCGATTGCTGCGCCACTGCCGCTCACCACATCACTATCGACGACGCTAAAGCCTGAGTGACAACCAACGCTATAGCCTAAACGCCGAATTTGATAGGCACTTTCAAGCGTTGCATAGGGGTGATTGTAGAGAATCGAGGCGCTCACAACATCGCTCGAACTGGCAAAATTGGTCGGAATTGCCTGATAGTGGGTAAAGTGGGCATTGATCGATTGCGCTGGATACGGTGACTTGGAAAGATTATTATCAATATTTGGCAGCCATGTTTGCAGCAGATCATTGGCATTCCAGCTATCGTTAATTAAGCCAATTGGCCGCAGCCCAGTCAACATATTCAAGGTACTTGAAACCGTCTTGGCTTGGTCAGTCAAGAAATCGTAGCCTGTTACCAAACTGCTACCTTGAGAACTTAAATAAATTGTACTATTCTCCTCAAAGGTAGAATACATATTCAGTTTTTTCAAATACATATGAATCGAAGCTGGGCTTTCGACCAAACGCCCAACGCTCAATTCAGGAACCCACAGCTGGCGGCCACGATAGGGAATTGGCTTGATCGCGCCATAAATATTGTCGGTCAGAATGGTTTTGTATTTAAGGCTGCTGGCGGTAAAACTATTGGGGTCGATCTTTGAGCTAGCCAAATAATCGCTTTCATTGGCAATCACGGTTTCGTCGGGCACGCGATAGAAGGGCACAACCGCATCGCCGCCCACAATCGTGATATAGCGCAACATCGGGCAGCGCCGTGCATATTGAGTAATCAGATGATGCACACCCTCAGCCAGTCGATTGGCGTAGAATGGATTTGTGCGATGTGCATTCCACTGGGTCGCGGCATCGCTAAACGCGTTGCTCGGCTGAATCCACGGAATATTGGCCAAATCGATCACCAAACCATTGGTATTCGGATCATTGATATTATCGGAAAAGCCAAGCAATTCGTCATTAATACTGGTGTTGTAGGGCGCAAACGTTTGGTGAATATCAAGATAGTCGCTATGGGTGATGTACAACGCGCGCTTACAAGCTGGCGGCTCATTTTGCACAATATTAAACGGAATCGGCGCAGGCTTGGTTAAGCTTGGGTCGAAGGCGGCTTCGATCGAAAGTTTGTAATCGCCTGATTGATCTTCGTCAAGCGGATAGACTAAAACATAATAAAAGCCAGGTGTCCAAACAAAGCTGTTGATGCTCGCATCGGAATAGCCATTTGCCCCAATCGCGTTCAGGTTGCCGATTGCATTCAGGTTGCCGATTGCATTCAGATTGCCGATTGCATTCAGATTGCCAATCGCGTTTATATTGCCAATCGCATTCAGATTACCGATTGCATTCAGGTTGCCGATTGCATTCAGATTGCCAAGTGAAACATGGCCAGTTTGGGTAATCGGCTGGCCCAAATCATAAAAGAGCGCCATCTGATAATCGCCAAACGTATCAGTTAGGCTCATTGCCAAGGTTGTGGCTGGCTGAATAGTAATTTTATACCAATCAAGATCGCTGCCAGTGCTCAAATCGCCAGCAACATCGCAGACACTAATACTTGGCCATAAACAATCATCAGATAGATCGTGGGCGTTTTGCCAAACGTCGTTCCATTCAACTTCGGGCACTGGCACCGGCAGCAGGGCTGGCTTGGCCAAACTATTCGATGTAGGCTGCTGGGCCAATAAACTTAGGAGCAAAACAACGACTCCTATTAAACGGACGTAACGGAAACGGCGCATAAACCCTCCATTGCGAAAATCTGGGCTAAGCCTTGGTTAATCGAGCCAGTTGATCCTGATATTGAGCCATGCGGTGCGGATCGGTGGTTTTGGTCAAGCGGATCAATTGCTCCAAACAGCGTTCAATATCTGCTTGGTTATCGCATTCTAACAATAGGCTAAGGGCTTGTTCGGCTGCATTTAAGGCTGGAGCATAATGGTCTAAGGCCAGCAAAATCTTACTTTGGGTCAATTGGGCCATCCCTTCATCGGCTTTGGCCGAATGTTGGCGCGCCTGCTCCAGTGCAAAATCACAATAATCTAAGGCTTTGGCATAGTTTTGACGGCTGTAAAACAATTCAGCATAAATCCGATACAACTCAGGCAAAAATGAATCAACGTGAATTTGATCGAAAATCGCGCGGCTGCGATCGAGCATAGCTTCAGCATTAGTGATTTGGCCTTGCGCAAACAGCGTATTGCCCATATTCATGTGGGTCACAGCGGCTCCAAGTTTGGAGTTGAGCTTGTTCCAAAGCCCAAGGCTTTGGTTGAAAGTCTCTAAGGCTTGGGCATATTGCTGGGTTTTGCGATAGAGTTCACCAAGGTTGAGGCTCACCAGCGCTTGGCCATAGCTATCGTTGATCGTCTTTTTGATGTTGAACGCAGCTTGATAGAGCGCGATCGATTGATCCCATTGTTCAAGATCGCTAAAGTTGATTGCGGCGTTGTTGTAGGCATCGGCCAAGCGCGAAATATCGTTGACGGTTTGATAAAGCTCGATTGATTTGGCGAGCGCGCCAACTGCTTGCTCGCGTGAGCCAAGCACACGGTAGGTTCCGCCGATCAGCAAATAGGCCCGCGCTTGCTCCGCTTGCAAGCCTAGCTCTTCGGCCAACGCCAAGGACTGCTCGGCCCAAGCAATTGTTTCGTGGTAGCGGCCTTGGCGTTGATGCAGGCCTGCACCAAGCAACAGCGCCCGCACACGCTCAACCGATTGCTGCTCGCCCAACAAAGCGAGTGCTTGTTGCAGCTGCTCAAAGGCTAACTCGTATTCGCCTTGGCGCTCGTAAATTGTGGTGATATGGCGCAAAATGCGGGCTTCGCGGCTGTGGCTGTAGACGCTACTTTGGTGCAATTGGGTTTGCGCTTGAGCCAAAATTGGCAACGCTTCAGCATAATCACCTGCTTGCAACAGCACATAGCCCAAGCGCTCGGTTAATTCTTGCGCTAATGCATGCTCAGGTTTGCCCAAGTTGGGCAGCAACTCCAACGCATCGCGATAGTGGGCGCAAGCTTCTGCATTAAAATAGCGTTTTTGGGCGGTAATGCCAGCTTCGCGATAATAGCGCACAGCTTCGTGCCAATCCTCGGCGCGGGCATAGTGGCGCGCCAAAATCGGCAACACATCAAGCAAATTTTGGCGATAGACTTCTTGAATGCGCGCCGCCACCCGCCGATGCAATTCACGCCGCCGCGCATACAAAATGCCTTCGTAGGCCACATCGCGGGTTAGCGTATGTTTGAACAAATAGGCCAAATCGGCAGCAATATGGTCGGGCAACACCACATCGGCGTTGGTTAGGCGATCCATTTGGTTGACCAAATCGTCGTCATTGGTGATGCCGCGCAGAATTGTCAATTCAAAGCGCCGCCCAACCACCGAGGCAACTTGCACAGTTTCGCGAATCCGTGCATCAAGCCGATCAAGCCGCGCGGTAATTACGCCTTCGATGGTGGTTGGCAGGCTATCAAGCTCGCCGCGCAAATCCCAGCCGTCGCTGGTTTCGACGATTACGCCTTGCTGAATTAGGCTGCGCATCATTTCTTCGATAAAAAACGGATTGCCCTGAGGATTGAAAAAGCGTTCGTCGCTGCGTCGCCAGCGTTCGAGCAAAGCCGCAGGCAATGGCGCGTTGCCAATAATTGCACTCGCCAAGGCTTCGCTTTCGGGCATGCTCAATTCGCTCAACTCAAGCGTAATCGTCTGCTCAGGCCAATTCATGGCGCTCAGGCCTTTGGTGCGCGAGCCAACCAACAAGGCAATTGGCGCTTGATCAGCATGGTTGGCTAAACGTTCGAGCAACTGGCGCGATGAGGCATCGATCCAGTGGGCATCATCCCATAAAATTACCAGCGGCGTAGCATTGGCGCTAGCGCCAATTAAGGCCACCACCAACTCAATCGTTTGATCGTGGCGTTGCTCAGGCGCGAGGGCTTGGGTTAATTCATTTTCAGCCAAGCTAACATGCAAAATATCGCTCAGCAAAGGCAAAAATCGCTCAAGATCGGGCGCAAGTTTGCTCACTCGTTGGCTGATAATCTGAATCAAACGCTCGCTGGTCAAGCTGCTATTTAAGCGCAGCACTTGGCGTAGCATCTCGCTGGCCGAAGCAAATGGCGTGGTTTGCTCATACAATTGGCATTCGATTGTAATCGGCATAAATTCGGGTACGTTCAGGTTTGGGTCGAACGAAGCCAACGATAAACGGCTGAGCAATTCTTCGAGCAAGCGTGATTTGCCAATCCCAGCCTCGCCAAAGATATTGATAATTTGGCCTTGGCCTTGCAAGGCTTGCATACTAATCGCGGCTAATTGATCAAGCTCCTGCACCCGACCAACCAAATCGGCGCGCATTGTTTCGCGGCGCACATTGTAGGCGCGATCAACGCGGGCAGGCTCGATTGGCTCGCTTTTGCCTTTGAGCGGCAGGGCTGGCAGAGTTTCGTAGGCAAAGGCATGGCTGGTAAGCCGCTTGACCGCAGGGCTAGCCAACACCTCGCCATAACGGCAAACGCTCATCAAACGCACAGCAGTATTGACCGGATCGCCCATAACAGTGTATTCACGGCGGGTTTCGCTGCCCACAATTCCAGCAAAGACGTGGCCTTGGTTGATGCCAATTTGTTGGTCAAGCAAGGGCAAACGCATATCGTGCTGTTGAATCAAAGCATTAATTTCGTTCATGGCCGATTGCATATCGAGGCCAGCTCGCACCGCTAGCTCGGTATCATTTTCGTTGGCTACTGGCGCACCAAAAATTGCCAACAATTTATCGCCATCGGCAGCCATATCGAGCTTGTTAACCACGCCGCCGTAGTGATTGACGATCTGTTGCATGCGCTGGTAGTAATGGTTCAGCAACAGCGTGGCGCTGGCAGCATCGCATAATTCCACAATCGTGCTAAATGGCGCAATATGGGCAAAAACAATCGTTACCAAGCGAATTTCGCCACTTTTGCTGGCGGCGTTGCTGAGCAATTGCTCTTCGCTCATGCGCTGGGGCAAGAGGCCTTGCAGGCCGTGATAGATCGTCGCGAGGGCTTGCACCCGCGCCAAAGTAACTGACTGATCAAGCGCCGTAACATTGGATTCTGCTTGATAGGGCGGATGTTCAAGCGTGGTTGTGAGGGCCGTAAATGGCGTATTGGGTTCAGCGGGCAAGTCAAGCAAGCGCATTGTATCTTTGGAGCAGACCACCTCGCCAGGCCGCGCCAGCTCTTGCGCACGGGCAACTAAGTTGACCGCAATCCCAGTCAGCATCAACTCGGCATGCTGCTGATCGCCAAGCAAAGCGGCAAAGGCCTCGCCGCTATGCACGCCAATCCGCAACGTAAGGTTAAATTGCTCAGCTCGAATTTGAATCTTGCCCAAACTGGCCATTGAGCTTTGCATTGCTTGGGCTGCGTGAGCTGCATACAGGGCGTGCTGCGCACCAAGTTTGGTTTGATCAAAAAAAGCCGTAACTGCATCGCCACCAAATTTGATTAACGCCCCGCCATGAGCCTCAATATCGGCCACCAGCTGATCAAACAAGCGATTGATAATGCTCGTCACCTGTTCTGCGCCCTCTTTGCCCAAGCGGGTCAGGCTTTCGGAAAGCGCCGTAAAGCCCGAAAGATCGGCAAAGAGCAACGAGCCAGTCCAATGTTCGCCATAGGGAATCGTCAGCGAGCCTTGTTTCAAGCGCTGCACAATTGGGTCGGGCACATAGCGCTGCAATTGCTGAATCCGATGGTCAAGCTGATGATACAAAGCATCAAGCTGTGGTTGGGTAAGCGAAACCTCGGCCTGTTGAACTTGGTGCAACAATGAGGCAAATTCTGACGAAGAAGGCGAAATCGACATGGTTTAAACCTTCGCAAAGTAGCAAGCATCAATCACGATACCCTGCATTATAGAAGCTTCTGGCAACAAAACAACGGTCTAGCAGCAGGAATTTCTGAGCAGCGTGGTATATTAATCCAGATTGATTTGGCTAGCTGAATGGACGATCTGTGAGCGAAATTCCCCAAATTGCGGTGGTTATTCCGGCCTTGAATGGCGAAATTAGCGCCTTGCGAGCTTCGCTGGCCCGCCAAACGTGGCAGCCAAGCCAAATCGAGGTTGCAGTTGGAGTGCGGCCCAACGGCAAAGCCCGCAATATAGCAACCGTGCGCAGCAACGCGCCCTACGTGGTGTTTATTGATGATGATGCAGTGCTGGCCAATGACGATGCGCTTGAGCAATTGGTCAAGCCGTTGCTCAGCGACCAAACGATTGGCGTGACTGGTGCAGCCAAGCTCTTGCCACCAGATGCTTCGGCGTTTCAGCGTTGGGTCGCCCGCGAAGTGCCCAGAATTGAGCATGCCGTCGTGCAAACGCCGCTGGAGAGCAATCCCGATCCGCCTTCGTTTTATTGCGAGCTAACCACAACCTGTTGTGCAATGCGCCGCACGGTCTACGATGAAGTTGGCGGCTTCAACAACGAGTTAATTCGCGGTGTGGATACCGAATTTTTTACGCGAGTGCGGCGGGCTGGCTATCGCTTTATTTTGGTGCCACATACATGGACGTGGCATCCGGCTCCGGCCAACCTGTGGGCTTTGTTGCGCAAACATTGGTTATATGGGCTGGGCCATGCCCAAGAGGTGCGGCGTGATCCGGCGCGGGGGCGGGGGCGGGTGCTCAAAACGCCGTTGCATGCGCTGGCCTATTGGTTGCTGCGCACGCTGATTTTGCCAATTAATATCTTCTTGCCCTACTCGTTTGCAGCGCCATCGTGGCGGCCAAGCTTCAAGCCGTTGAAGGCATTAACCAGCTATGTCGGGGCCTTAGGCTATATTTGGGGATGGTATCGGGCATGAAGCAAGCAACGATTGCGCTTGATTTACGGGTGTTGGATGATCATTTTCCTGGGATTGGGCGCTTTACCTATGATCTGACCTTGGCGTTGTTGCAAACGCCAATTGCCAAGCAACTGCATTTGGTGTTGCCGCACCAACCCCAAACCCAGTTTGATCTTACGCCGATTTTGCGGCATGCGGCAATTTCGCGGGTGCAGCATGGCTTGTTTGGTTTGGGCCAACATGGCGAGTGGCGCAGCTTGCTGCGTGAAATAAATGCAGAGCTGGCGATTTTTCCCTATTATATTCGCCCGTTGTTTCAGCCTTGCCCCAGCATCACGTTCATTTACGATACGATTTCGTGGCGCGTGCCAGCAAGTTTTAGCCGCAGCAAGCGTTGGCAAATCGCCGCCTTGCATCATGTGGCAATTCAGCAATCAGCAGCGATTGGCACGATTTCGCATTCAGCAGCTAGCGATATTGCCCAATTTTATAGCGTTAATCCCCAGCGTTTGGCCTATTTGGGCGTGGGCATTTCCGAGCAATTTCAGCCTCAGCCAGCAGCAACCATTGCGGCGCTGCGCGCCAAATATGGCTTACCAGAGCGCTATATCGTCTATGTTGCTTCCGACAAACCGCATAAGCAAATCGATTTTTTGTTGCAAGCATGGCAAGCTGCCCAAACTGGCGAGGTTGGTTTGGTGCTTGGCGGGCGTTGGAGCAACCCAGCCAGCGAGCAATTGCTGGCGAATCCCAGCTTGCATGGGCGAGTTTGGCGGATTGCCGATGTGCCAGAGGCTGATTTAGCAACGTTGTATAGCGGTGCGTTGGCCTTGGCCTTTCCGTCGTTATATGAAGGCTTTGGCTTGCCTGCGCTCGAAGCGATTGCCTGTGGCACGCCAGTGTTGGCCCAAAACAGCTCATCGTTGCCTGAAGCGGTTGGGACGGCAGGCTGTTTATTGCCAAACGAGCAAGCGGCGTGGGTCGCAGCCTTGGAGCGCATCTGCCATGATGGTGCATGGCGACGCGATTTGGCGGCTCAAGCCAACGCTCAAGCCGCCAAATTTAGCTGGGCACAGGTTGCCCAACGCTTGGTGAAGCTGTTAGATGCTCTCTAACTCGGAGATACCTGCATTTTCGGTGCTGCGGCGCACAATTCGCCAGCCACCATGGCGTTGCAAATAGCGCAGCGTCATCCAAATAAAGGCGCGATGGGCAACCACGACCGCGCGCGTGCTTGGCGACCATTGCTCAAGCATCGTATTCCAAGCTTTGATCACGCGGCGCTGCGCCACCCACCACGTTTCGCCCCACAGCGGGCGATGCGGAATCAGCTGCGAAAGATAGCCACGAATATACATTGTGCGCAACAGCCGCACACGCTCGCGGCGCAGCAAAAATGGCACAATCGCGCTAATTTCGTGCAACTCGTTGATCGTCTGAATTGGCAGCCCAACCCGTGCCGCGATAATTTGGGCCGTATCGAAGGCCCGAATATAGGGGCTACTATACAAACGGGTGGGATTGAATGCGGCTATTTCTTCTGCGACATTTGCCGCCTGCTCGCGACCCAAGGCAGTTAATGGTGAATGCTGGGCATGCTCCAATAACTGCCGAAAATCTTCTAGCCCAATTAAGCGTTTTAAATCAGCGGCATTTTCTTCCGATTGACCATGGCGCACCAGATAGACCCGCATGGTTCCCCCACAGGCTAAGCAACTATTCGCCAGTCGTTAATGGCGTGTATTGTTTATACATGAATGGGTCGGGAAATGCTAGTACATGAATATTGGGATCGATCATGCGCACGGTGCTACTATTGGTTGGATAGCCATCAAAATTAAAGACATTCAAGCCGCTGGCAAACTCGCTCATGCCAACCGAAGTCATGGTTTTGTCGTCGCCTTGGCCGCCGACCATGCGGAACAAGGTCAAATCGCTGGTGCGGGTGCTGCCCAAAAGCACATTGGTGTTGGCCCGCAAACGAGTGCGCACTTGTGGCTCGCCATTTTGTTGGCCAACCGTCACATTGCCCACCACAATTCCACGAGTAAACCCAGATGTAGTCAGAAGACAATTGGCCCACGAGCTAAATTCACCATTGCTGAAGAAGCTGCTTGAATCGTTCATGCTAGTACAGGTGCGGAAGTTGCTGCCACTAGGGAAGGCCAAAACCACCAAACTTGAGCGCGAAAGATAGGCTTGATCGCTACCGCTGCCATTGCCGAGGAAATTGATTGTATGGTTGCCAGCGGTCAAATTGAAGGTTGCAGCAATTGAGGTTGAAATATCGTTGCCATCAATTTGCTCATTGTTTGGCTCTAAACTATCAACATCAACATAGCGATCGGTGCGTACATCGCCGGTTGTCGCTTCGTTAACGCCCAAGCGAAATTGTAAGGCCACCTCGTTGCCAGGAATTGGCAAGGCCGAGCCATCGGCGCTGACAAAGACGGTGCTATTGCTTGGCAAATTGAAACTACAGGCCCGAACTACACTGAATGCAGCCGTTGCCCGCCAAACCCCAAGCCCAGTGTCGGTGGCGCAAACTTGAATATTGGCCGAGTTGGTGGGAAAGGCCAAAACCGTTAATTGAGCATTATTCAAGGTGAGTGGGCCATAGCCAACAAAGCCGCCAACCAAACTCAGCGTATGCACGCCAGCGCTGGCAGTAAACACGGTGGTGCTAGCAAAAATGCTGGTTTCGCCAGTGTTGAGTTGGCCCAGCGCATAGACATTGCCCCAACGATTGCTACTTTCGCGCAACACACCATCGAGAGTTAGGCCAATGCGGCCTTCGTAGGTGTTGGTTACGGCGTTGGTTTGCATGCTGAAACTGCCGGTTGCCATCACAAAAATCATGGCCGCTTCGGGCACATAAATTTCACAATTGAGGGCTGGAGTATCATCGCGGACACTGCTTTGCCAATTTTCGGCGCTTGCAGCACAGGGAACGAGCCATTCGCTGCCACCTTGCGGGGCTTGGCTGCGCAAGGGTTCGCGATTGCTGAGGCTTGGTTCGGGCCTAATTTTTGGTGAGAGCGGTTGTTGCGCTTGGCTCGGCTGCACTGCCGTAGCCAACAACAAGGCCAACAAACCAAAAAGTCCTAGTGTACGAACCTGTAGCAAATGATGCACATGTTCCTCCCTTCCAAAAAAGCTAACACTGGCATCACATTGTCGATTGACCGATCAGCGCAAGGATGGTAAAGCGCACAATTTTACCAGCGCAGCAGGCCAGCAAAAATTTATACACTGGCATGCGGGCGATCCCTGCGGCTATGCCTGCAAAATCCATCAGTGGATTGGGGAGGGCTGCTAGGCCAAAAATGGCGAGTGCTCCCCATCGTTCAACGTAGCCTTGAATGCGGATAAAGCGTTGTTGATCAAAAACGCTGCGACCTGCACGCCCAGCAATATAGCCTGTCACTTCCCCGATGCCTGCCCCCAACCCGCTGATAACTCCTACTAACCAGGGATTGAGGGTGCGCCCAGCGGCCAAGGCGGTCATAAAGGCTGGCGCGGGCACAACCACGGTCGCATTGCCCAACAAGACCAGCACAAAAACTCCCAGATAGCCATATTGGCCAAAATGGCGAAAATCGACCAGCAACAAGCCAATGCTGATGGCGATCATCAATCCAATTGTTAAGCTGGCGCGCAAACGGCTTGGTCGGGGCGATGTTGGTGTTGTCATTGGCTGGCTCTTTCAATTCTAGCATTCATTACGCCGATTAAGCATAGTACTATCCATTGATCAACTGCTAGTTCTTAGGTGTATTGGGCGATTTGGTTTGGCTGCTCTCAGCCCAGCCCTGTACCTTTCAATGGTAGGTTTTAAGATTCCCTCACCCCAACCCCTCTCCCATCGACTGGGCGAGGGGCTTCACCCCATGGTTCTTGGGCAATTCTTGGTAAACACTGGTTGGCTCCCCCTCGCCCGCGTTCAGTGGGCGAGGGGGCTGGGGGGTGAGGGAATCTTAACCATGGCGTATTCTTTCACAGTTGTTAAAAACCTACCCTTGTAAGTAGCCATGTGTACAGTCCATTGAAAAAAAATAACGTGTGGAGCGTTTGCTTGCAGGATGTAGACCTTTAGGACGATGACACACACTTTAAAATTTATTAACCAAGCCCTATAACGGCTTGATTATACGAGTGAATTGGTGGAATGGAGCAGGATAGGTTTGGCAAATGCTGTATTTGGAGGTTTGGATGGTTCGTTTAATGCGTTGGTTTGGCATCGTGTTGGCAGGGCTTTTGATCAGTAGTTTATATGCCCAACCGCTGGAGCGTGGGCCAATTTATGCTGGCCAAGAATTGGATTATCAGCCGTCGATTATGCGGCTTGGCAACTCGAATCAGCTTGTAATTGTGTTTGAGCGTTTGAATCCGACTAATCTCAGCGGCGATTTATTGCTGAGCAGCTCAAATGATAATGGCGCAACGTGGAGCACTCCGCAACCAATCATCGCCACCAATAGCAATGAGCGCCACCCAGCCTTGGTACAACATGGCGCACAAGCTTATAGTCTTTTTTATCTTTCGAATGCAACTGGCGGCTTTCGCATTCATCGGGCAACCTCCAGTGATGGCTTAACCTGGGCAGCCCAAGGCCCGCTTGAGCTTGGCTGGGCCAGCACTGGCGAGATCAATCCAACCGTGATTGTGGCCGACGGCAAGCTGACCATGACCTATCAACGGCTGGGCAGCCCTTCAACAATCCACATTGCGCAATCAAGCGATAACGGAGCAACTTGGGATACCCAACGCACCCAAATTGCCCAAGGCCAATTGCCGCGCTTAGCATGGCGCGCCGAAGATAACCAATATGTTGTGGCATATCAAACTGGCAATACCATGCTCAAAATGTATAGCAAAACCTCAAGCGATGTTTACAGCTGGGGCAACCAAGCGCATCCGCTATCAATCGATGCTAATAGCCACGATGCCATGCCGCTTGTGCTCGAAGATGGTACATTTTTCGTGAGTTATGTCAAAGCGAACGATGCGAATGGCTTTGATGTGATGTATCGCACCAGCAGCGATGGCCAAACGTGGTCGCCTGAAGTGGCAGTAACCAACGAGCATGCTGGCGATGTCGAGCCACATGGCTTGCTAACTGAGCAGGCAGGTCGATTGCTCTTGGCATGGGGCCGACCCGTCAGCAGCAGCGATTATAATATTTGGCTCGAACGCGATTTGGTTATTCCCGCGGATCTGAGCAATGCCCAACTCAGCGTTGATCAAACCAATTTCGACCCCGGCACAGAACTCAACTACACGCTGCAATTTACCAACACCGGCCTTGCACCAAACACTGGTCAACTTACGATAACCCTGCCAACGGTTTGCTGCCCTGATCTTGCAGGCCAAAATGCCAGTCATGGAACCCTGAGCTATGATTCACAAACCCACCAATATATGTGGAGTTACATCTTACCAGTTGGTGAGCCAATAAGCATCAATTTGAGGCTTAAAGTTGCAGATCTCGGCATGGCACCTGGTACCGTGCTAACCACCAGCGCCATCATTCAAACCAACGATCAACGATGGCCCTTGAGCGTGAGCAGCATCGCCAATGGCGAACAGCGCATCTATCTACCATTCGTTGGGCACTAACTACGCTGTCGCGGATGGCTATTGGCTGAAGGCTATTGGCTAGTTGAAGTAACAACAGGATCATTCCCTCACCCCAACCCCTCTCCCGTGGCGCGAGCGAGGGGCGTTCATTCTGTGGTTCTTGCCTCAATCGTGATGAAAACGGTCGGCTCCCCCTCGCTCGCGTTTTCGTGGGAGAGGGGGCTGGGGGGTGAGGGAACGCGATTGATAGTCCAATGAACCAGTACAGCTAAGGGATAGCATGCTCCACGTTAATTTCATCCATCATAATTTTCGCCTGGGCTTTCAAAAAACGATAAAATATAGTAGGATTAGCACAACAGCGCAACGCGTCAAAACGGGCAACTTTTTAAGCTTTTGACAGCCTGCCTAGGCTCCTCTATCATAAGCATATTAATTTTTTTAGCCATTGGGCATGTGGTGTGGATGGGGTATCATGGATTCGCAGCAACAGTTCACCGCTGCCTCGCATTTGACTGCCGATAACTTGCGGAGTATTGCACGTTCAATCTCAATCAGTCAGGTGTCGCGGTTGTCGTTGCCGGAGATCGATGCCGTTGTTGACCAAATCTCGCGGGTCGTGCCAGCTGGCAATGTGCCGGGGGTTATTCTCAGCGGCATGGCCAAGCTCACAGGCCGCCGCCCTGCTGGCAACGTGATTAAACGCGATGTCAATTTGCTGTTTCGCGGGGTCGAGCAAGCGCTTGATCGAGCGGTGTTTAGCACCTTCTTTGCTGGGCCAGCCGCAGTTATTTGGGGCTATCAAAAGCTGCTTGAGTTAGCAGGCAAAGATCCCCAAGATGCCTTTCCTGAAGGCACATGGCAATTTTATGTTGGCTATGCCTTGCGCGAAGATACCGCCCGCCACGCCAACGAAACCATCGGCTTCGACGAAACGCTCAGCGATCACAACATTAATCTAGCCCCAATCGACCGCATGACTGCTTGGGTCATGGCGGCAATTCACATTCTCCACAGCTACCCTGAATTGCTTGAAAATGAATGGCGCGAACGGGTTTCGTTGGCCTTGCTGCGCGATTTGACCAAGGTCAATCCTGAAACACGCCAATTTGCCGACCTTTATAGCCAATGGGAACGCCAACGCCCCTATGGCCGCGGCCCCGATGTGCAATCGCAAGAAACTTACGCCAGCTATCGCAAACGTAAATTCGATGAATTTATGGCCGAATCGACCCGCGATTTGCCTAAAGAGCTGCGCGAACGCTGGGGCAAGCAATTTCAACGCGCCCGCGAAATCGCTCTGCCTGCCTATCAACGTCAAATGTCGTTGGCAGCCTACCTTGATCCCACGCCCTATAACGAAAATATGGTGGCCTTGCCGCGCCAAAGCTGGCATATTGGCTTAATCTTGCGTGGTCATTATTATTTGATGCCTGCTTGTGCGCCCAATAGCACTCGCCCCAACGATGTGAGCAATGTGCGCAGCCAGATTGCCGCGCTGCTGGCCAGCCCCGCCAATCATGCGCCAACCTCGTTGATTCCCTTGGCAACCACCAAGCGCGCAAGTTTACCAAGCATTTTGGGCAAGCTGCGGCCTGAAACCAGCCAACAGCTCGAAGCCCTGCGTTGTGCGCCAATTTGGTTTAATGCAGATGGTCGCCCGCGCCATTTGCCGTTGGCCGAAGTGCGGCTAACCGAACGCGCGCTTGGCGACCACGGCTTGACCTTGATCGACACTGGCTCAAGTATGGTCTTTGATCAATCGCATATCTTTTTTGATGGCGCTTGGGGTTCAGCAGTCGCCGAAATTATGACTCTCGAAGCCTTGGCTTGGGCGGTCTATTTGCGCGGCCAACCAGCTCCAGTAGCAGGCTCGGTGCGGCCATATGCACCAAATATCGAGCTGAACGACGAAGAAAAGCAGATCTTAGCCGATAGTCCCAAAATCGTGGCCGAAGCGAGCGCCGAATCGATCGGACTCGATCTGAAGAAAATATTAGATTTGCGCAAGCTCTTCAAGCAGCGCAACGACCAAATTCGCATCACAGTTAATGATATTTTGGTGCTCTATCGCGCTTTCCATGCTGTTTCCTACAAGCCAAATCCTGAGTTGCAGGCCTCGTTGCAAGAAGCTGCCAACGATCCGCAGCTCAAGCCAGCGGTTGAAGCAACAATCACCGCATTTGAAGAATCGCTCAGCAATCCAGCAATTTTAATTCCGGTTGATGGCAGCATTCCTAATCCCAGCGATCGCCTGCATCCCATGACCTTCGAGGTTCCACTCGAAGAGCTTGAGATTAGCAAGTTGCACGAACGAGCGTTGAGCTTGCTTGATCAGGCGCGCCAAGAGTGGCGGGCCGAAGTGTGGGATACATTTGAGGCTACCCAAAAGCATTATTTGGCGACGATTGCTGGTTTTGGCGAGGTTTCAGCCCGCGCCAAAGATATTGCGCAATCGGGCGAAAGCACCTCGTCGGGAGCTTTGCGCTTGTTGGCGCACGTGCCAATGGCCTTGCAACGCCTACTCGATGCGATTCCAGGCAAATTCGATGTGCTCAATGATTTGATCAAAGGCCGCGAAGTGCTTTCCAATGTTGGCGCGGTCGCCGACACCAGCTCACTCTCGCGCTTTATCACCGCCAAAGACGATAACGAAAAGAAAACCTTGGCTTGGGGCGTAATTACCGATGCCAATGGAGTGATGCACGTTTCGCTGCGCGACTTCCGCCCGCATGTTGGCATGTTTATCAATGCTGGGCGACGCGATTTGGCCCGCCGGATCGCCAACGATTATCTTGAAAGCTATGTCAATGGCCTCAATCGCTTTATTAGCGAATTGACCAAAATTACCCAAGGCCGCCATAGTCGCCAATAAAGAACAGAGAAAATTATGAAGGATGAAGGATGAGGAGATGAAGAACACAAAGCATAGAACATAGATGTGCTGATACATTAGATTGGCAACCATGTTCCCTCACCCCCCAGCCCCCTCTCCCACTGAACGCGGGCGAGGGGGAACACCCTTTTTTACCAACGCCGTGCGACAGAACCACGGGATTCCCCTCGCCCGCCACGTGGGAGAGGGGGCTGGGGTGAGGGGATTAGGCGGTGGTTAACGCAATGAACCAGTACACATAGAACATAGAGGATCGGGGATCGGGGGTTGGGGATCAGAATCAACGCAGAGGCGCAGAGAAGCGAAGGATCAAGTTAAAGCCCAAAGCCAATAGCCTGTGCTTCGCGCTCTTCGTGTTCTTCGCGGTTACAATACGTTATGGCACTACAACATTAGCAATATCTCTATCACACGCTCGATCAAGCCGTTCTGCCTTTTGACTTTTGATTTTAAGCTTGGCACACTATGACTGATGATCTGCTTGGAAAACAACTCGCCAACTTTCGCATCGACCGAGTTCTAGGCCGTGGTGGCATGGGCTTGATCTACGTCGGCCACGATGTCAAACTTGATCGGCCTGTGGCGATCAAGGTGATCGATGGGCGCTATCGTCAAGTGCCAAGCTATGCCGAACGCTTTGTGCGCGAAGCTCGTGCCATCGCCACGTGGCGGCACGAAAATATCGTGCAAATCTACTATGCCGACGATACCGATAATCTCTATTATTTTGTGATGGAGTATATCGATGGCGTTGATCTTTCCAAAGTGCTTGCCCAATACACCAGCACCAGTAGCTTGTTGCCGCATAGCGCCGTGATGCACATTGCCCGTAGTTTGGCCAGCGCACTCGATTATGCCCACAAAAAGGGCGTAATTCACCGCGACATCAAGCCCTCAAACGTGATGGTTGCCCACGACCAACGGGTGGTGTTGATGGATTTTGGCTTGGCACTCGATACTCAGCTTGGCTCTCAGGGCGAAGTCTTTGGCACTGCCCACTATATCGCGCCCGAACAAGCTCGCCGCTCATCAGATGCGATTCCGCAATCGGATTTGTATGCTTTGGGTGTGATTTTGTATGAATTGTTGACTGGCTCGGTGCCATTTGATGATCCGTCGGCGACGAGCGTGGCCTTGCAACACCTCACCCAAGCTCCGCCAGCGCCGCAAGAGAAAAACCCCAAGCTCAACGATGCGACATCGGCAGTCTTGCTCAAAGCTTTGGCCAAAGCACCAGCTGAACGCTATCAAACGGGCGCAGATCTAATTGCGGCACTAGAACAAGCCTTGGGTATCACAGGCAGTCATCAAATTACGGCGGCAGCAAATAATGTTGCGCCTGGCGTGCGCCCACCATCACAGCCAGGAGCCTTGGGCTTTGCTACCTTCGACCCCGAAAAACCGTTGGAAGGCCAATATCTCGATGGCTATCGGGTTGAGGCCTTGCTTGGGCGCGGCGGCATGGCCAATATTTTCCGTGGGGTCGATATACGGCTCAATCGCACGGTTGCGATCAAAGTTATCGATACGCCTTTCCGCAACGATCAAAGCTATGCCGAGCGTTTCAATCGCGAAGCCCAAGCCATCGCCCAGCTCGAACATCCCAACATTGTGCGGCTTTATCACTATGGCGATTCGTATGGCTTGCTGTATATGGTGATGGAGTATATCGAAGGCCAAAATCTGCACAAGGTGATTGAACAGGTGCGAACCAGCGCCCAAGAATGGACACCCCGCACGCTGTGCCGCATGATTCGCGAAATCTGCGCGGCGTTAGATTATGCGCATAGCAAAGGCGTAATCCATCGTGATGTCAAGCCATCGAACATTATGATCAACAAAGATGGACGGGCGATTTTGGCCGACTTTGGTTTGGCTTTGTTGACCGAGGTTGGCACACGCGGCGAGATTTTCGGCTCGCCACATTATGTTGCGCCAGAACAAGCAATTTCATCGGCCAAAGTTGTGCCCCAAACCGACCTCTACAGCTTGGGCGTGATTTTGTATGAGCTTTGGACGGGCCAAGTGCCGTTTGACGATGCCGATCCGCTGGCAATCGCCATGCTGCATATGGCCGAGCCGCCCAAAGCGCCGCGCTCGATCAATCCAGCAATTTCAGCCCAACTAGAGGCCGTGATTCTCAAAATGTTGGCCAAAGATCCCAGCGAGCGCTTCCCAACTGGTTTGGATTTGGCAGAAGCGTTGGAAGCTGCTTTGGGTATTTCATCAACTGGCACTGGCGAATATGTGCGCAGCAAAATCACGCCGGTGCTTGATCAAGCAGTTAATAGCCCAAGCCAGCCAGCAATTTCAACCCCAACCCCGATGGTTGTGACAAGCGAGCCAACTGCGCCCAAAACCGCCAGCCAGCCAGTTGCCAACGTGGTGCCAGCAGAATCGTTGCCAACGCCACCAACGCCCAGTAATAAGTATGAAAAAGCGCCATCGGAGCCGACTAAGCGCCGTGTGCAGCCCTTGCCGCCAACGCCTGCGGCAGTGGCCAAAGCGCCTGAACCAACCAGCGCGCCAACCATGCCCATGCCACCAGCAGATAATACGATTCGCGAAGCGCCAGCGCCGCGCTTATACACCAACCGCCAGCAACGCAGCCGCTGGTTGTTTATGCTGATTGGTGCAATTGCTTTAATCACGTTTCTGGTTATTCTCTGGCAATTAGTCAGCATGATTTAGGCAATATGGGCATTGGTGCTACTATTTGAGCAGAATCGCAACTAGCTGGAGTGCTCAATGTATACCAATGCCCATACCCACTTAGAACTTAGCGCCTTGGCCGAGCTTTGCCCAACTGGCCAAGAATTTGGCGCATGGCTGCAAACGATGTTAGCACGGCGCATGCAGCTCGATAATGCCACCCTCGAACGCGGCATCCATAGCGCCATCGAACAGCTTCACCACAATCAAACCACCACGGTTGGCGATATTTCGGCCACCAGATTAAGCATCGAACCCTTGCTCAACAGCGGCTTGGCTGGCGTGGTCTACCTTGAAGTGCTTGGCTTTGATCCACATGTGGCGAACGAGCGGTTTAGCGCCGCCCAACGCGAAATCGACAGCTGGCGACAGCGCGAAACCGCCATGAAAATTGGCCTCAGCATTCACGCGCCCTATAGTTGCGCGCCATCGCTATTTGAGGCAGCGGCCCGTTGGTGTCAGGATGAAGCCTTGCCTTTGGCGATCCACATTGCTGAATCACCAGCAGAAGTGGCTTTTTTGCAGCAAGGAATTGGCGCATTGCGCGAGCTGAATCGCCGCATTACGCCGCATATTGAGTGGCAAGCTCCCCAATGCTCACCAATTGCCTATCTCGAACAGCTTGGCGTTTTGGAAGCCCAACCAGTGTTGGTGCATGCTGTCCAAGTCGATGCTGATGATCTGGCGTTAATTGCCAAATATGATTGCGCTGTGGTGCATTGCCCACGTTCCAATCACAACCTCTTGTGTGGGCGCATGCCGCTTGAACAGATGCTGGCGCATGGAATTCGGGTTGGCTTAGGCACCGATAGCCTCACCTCTGCTCAATCGCTGGATATGCACGATGAAATTAGCTTTGCCCAAGAATTACACGCCTACAAAGTTGAGCCTGCGCTGATCGAGCAATTAGCAACCCAAGCTGCTATTTTGAGCTAGAGGCAAGATCCCCTCACCCCAACCCCTCTCCCACGCGGCAGGCGAGGGGCTTTTGGTTGTGTTGGTTTGGCATGATTGGTGGTGAACATTGGTGCTCCCCCTCGCCCGCGTTTTCGTGGGAGAGGGGGCTGGGGGGTGAGGGAAGGTTTGACCACCACGCTTTTTTAAAACCTACCCTTGAAAGGCTGGGGATGAGGGAGCTATGGCGTGAAAATTGATAGATTGCTAATGCACCAGGCCAGCGCAACATGCTAAACTCAGAACAGAAACAGCAAGGAGCTGAGCAATGACATTTTCAACCCCCATTCATACCAACGATCAAAGTTTCGAGCGCGTGCTCAAAACTGGCTATCCCTTGATGGTTGTCTGGAGCAGCAAAACCGACCAACACAGCCAAGCCTTAGATAAAGTGCTCAATCTTTTGGCAATCCAATACGAAGGCCGCGCCCTGATCGTCAAAGTTAATCCTGAGGAAAATCCCAACTTAACCAAGGATTATAAGATTACGGCGTTGCCGACCATGGTTTTTATGCGCCAAACCGAGGAACAAGGCCGCTGTGTCGGCACACTGAGCAAAGAGCAATTGCAACCAATGCTTGAGGCCTTGGTCAATGGCCAAGCCTTGGGCAATTTGCCAAATGCAGCCAGCACACCCGTAGCATCTAGCGTTGCGGCAGCTGGTGGCTCCGCACCCGTGACCTTGACCGATGCCAATTTTGAGCAGACGATTCGCAGCGGTCAAACCGTGCTAGTCGATTTTTGGGCTGCTTGGTGTGGGCCGTGTCGGGCAATCGCACCTTCAATCGAGACGCTGGCCAAAGAGTTTGCAGGCCGCGCGGTGGTTGCAAAATTGAATGTTGATGAAAACCCGCGCACAGCCCAACGCTTCAACATCCAAGGCATCCCAGCCTTACTCGTGTTCAAGGCTGGCAAGGTTGTCGAACAAGTTACTGGCGCACAGCCATTGAATGCCTTACGCCAAGTTTTGGCGCGTCATGCCTAATTTTGGCTCTTGCGAGCCGCTCAATCTATCCAGTAGAATGGATTGAATCTATGCAAAGCCAGCTTAATTGGAGGATTATCGACCATGGGTTGGAATGACGAAGAAGACAGAACGATTTACAAAGTCGTGATCAATCATGAAGAACAATATTCGATTTGGCCAGCCGATCGCGAAAACCCATTGGGCTGGAATGATGCTGGCAAAAGTGGCACCAAAGCCGAATGTCTGGACTATATCAGAGAAGTTTGGACTGATATGCGGCCCTTAAGTTTGCGCAAAATGATGGATGAGCAAGCAAACCAAGGCTAAACAGCTGCCAAAAGTCACTCTCTGACACATCAAGCGACTATCCTACAAGGGTAGTCGTTTTTTGCTGCAAGGAGCCTGTGATGAGCCACAAGTTGCCAGCTTGGCACACCGAATTGCGCCGCAACCAAACTCTGCATCAATGGGGCTTTCGCTGGCATTCGCAACGCCGAGTAAGCCGCACGCCAGCCCGCAACGATGGTTTGATCAGCTTGGGTTCATGTCCGTCGCTCACAACCCGTCATGGCCGTTCGAGCATCGTCTTTGATCCAAGCCAACCCCACGATTTATGGCTTGATTTTTGTAACGATCCCGAGCAACCACATTTGCGCTGCGAACCAACGTTTTCCGCCTTGAGCGAGGTCTATCAACGCTATTTTGCACGCTTCAACGGCCAACTGAGCAGCAATGGCATGAGTCTGTTGGCGCAAGTGGTGCATTTGCGCTCCCAAGCAGGTCCAGTTGATCTGGCTAGCTTTTTGGGGGCTGGGTATCAGCAGTTCCAGCTCTTTTTGGGCTTGATCGACGAGGATGGGATTGTGGGTTTGGAAAATTCGCTGGTGTTTAATCCATGGCTAGCCTTGCATGCTTTGGCTATGGATTCAGCCAGCGGCTGTGGCTATTCACAATATCGCACGGCCTATTCTGGCGCGATTGTGACCATGGAATTTAATCGCAATTACACGGATGATGTTGCGCTCTGTCTGGCGCGTATTGCCTATCAGCCAAGTGCTGAACAGGCGAACATCCAACGCTGGCAAATGCAAAATCCCGAATCGATTGCTGCCTGTTTGCCGCTTGATGTGCCGTTTGATATTTTGGGCGCGTTTCAGCATGGCGCATGGGGTTGGTGGCAAACTGCCGAAGAAGCCCAAGCTTTGGCCGCCGAAGGCGATTCCAATGCGACGATCATCGCCAGTTTATTGGCCTAAAAAACGCCAGCGGTCGAGAAGCTATTTCTCGACCGCTGGCTTGCAGTTGGTTTGGTTTAGGCCGAAAGTGGCTCAACCGGTTTGCTGCTGGTCATTTGCAATTGTTCGCCTTTGTTGAAAATAATCACACCATTTTCAACATCGACCTCAACCACGTCGCCAGCGCTGAATTCGCCTTTGAGCAAAGCCCGTGAGAGCGGCGTTTCGACCAAGCGTTGCAAGGTGCGGCGCAATGGGCGTGCCCCATAAACGGGGTTGTAGCCTTCTTGCACCAACAATTCCTTGGCGGCGCTGGTCAAATGCAAGCTAATTTGCAATTCGCTCAAGCGAGCAACAACTTCATTGGCCAAAACATCGATAATCCCAGTCAATTCGGCCATTTCCAATGGCTTGAACAGAATGATCTCATCGATCCGGTTCAAGAATTCCGGTCGGAAGGTGCGTTTCAAGGCATCGTCAACCCGTTTGCGCACTTCGCCAAGGTCAATTTTGTTCTCGCGGCGGAAGCCAATCGAGCCAGCCCGAATCTCATCAGTTCCCACGTTCGAGGTCATAATGATTACGGTGTTGCGGAAATCGACGGTGCGGCCTTGGGCATCGGTCAGGCGGCCATCGTCAAGCACTTGCAGCAAGGCGTTGAACACATCGCCGTGCGCTTTTTCAATCTCATCAAACAAAATGACTTGATATGGACGACGGCGAATCGATTCGGTCAATTGACCGCCTTCATCGTAGCCAACATAGCCTGGAGGTGCGCCAACCAAGCGCGAGACGGTATGGCGTTCTTGATATTCCGACATATCGACGCGAGTCATGGCATCTTCATCATCAAACAGGAAGGCTGCCAAGGCTTTGGCCAATTCGGTTTTACCAACCCCAGTTGGTCCCACAAAGATGAACGAGCCAATCGGCCGGCGTGGATCTTTGAGGCCCGAACGAGCACGGCGAATCGCATCGGAAACCGCAGTCACCGCATCGTGTTGACCAACAACCCGTGCATGCAAGCGTTCTTCCATCTCGACCAATTTGAGTTTCTCGGTTTCGAGCATACGCTGCACCGGAATCCCAGTCCAAGTCGCGACGATGGTAGCAACATCTTCTTCATCGACCACATCGTCGAGTTGATTGGTTTCGAGCCATTGCTGGCGCTCAAGCTGAAACTCGCTTTCCAAGGCCAAGGCTTCTGCTTTGAGAATCGCGGCGCGTTCGTAATCGCGCTGATTGCCAGCATCTTCCTCGCCACGGTGCAAATCGCGAATGGCTTGTTGCTTTTCGCGCAGCTCTTTGGGCATCGAATAAATATCAATCCGCAGTTTGGCCGAGGCTTCGTCGATCAAGTCGATTGCCTTGTCGGGCAAGAATCGGTCGTTGATATAGCGATGCGAGAGATTGGCGGCGGCCTTCAAGGCTGCATCGCTAATCGTCAAATTGTGATGTTCTTCGTAGCGGCGACGCAAGCCACGCAACATTTCGATGGTGGTTTCAACATCAGGCTCTTCAACATACACTGGCGAGAAACGCCGTTCGAGCGCTGCATCTTTTTCGATATGCTTGCGATATTCGTCGGTGGTCGTCGCGCCGACAGCCTGCATCTCGCCACGCGCCAAGGCTGGCTTGAGCATATTCGAGGCATCAATTGAGCCAGCAGCCGAGCCAGCGCCAACCACGGTGTGCAATTCATCGATAAAGACAATCACTTTGCCTTTGGCCGAGCGCACTTCGTCCATCACTGCTTTGAGCCGTTCCTCAAACTCGCCACGGAATTTTGAGCCAGCGACCATGCCAGCCAAATCGAGCGCCAAGACGCGACGATTGCGCAAGAGTTCGGGCACATCGCCATTGGCAATCCGTTGAGCGAGGCCTTCAGCGATCGCAGTTTTACCAACGCCAGTTTCGCCTACCAGCACAGGGTTATTCTTGCTGCGGCGGCTCAAAATCCGAATCACACGGGTAATTTCGCCATCGCGACCAACCACCGGATCAAGCAAGCCTTGGGCTGCCAGCGCAGTCAGGTCGGTGCTATATTTTTCCAGCACTTCGTAGCGGCTTTCGGCAGTTGGATCATCGGCGCGTTGCGAGCCACGAATCTCCATCAGAATTGCCAGCAAGCGCTCGGTATCGATGCCAAAGCTGGCAAGGATACGAGCCGAAGCACCTTCGCGTTCGCCAGCGATGGCAATCAACAAATGCTCAGTTGAGACATATTGATCGCCCATGCGCTCGGCTTCTTGCTCGGCGCGTTTGACCAAGCGTTGGGTGCGTGGCGTAACGTAGACGCTTTGCTGAGGATAGCCATAATTATAAACTTTGGGCGATTTATCAAGCTCGCGTTCGACGCGGGCAATCACCGATTCAACATTGACACTAAGGCGACCCAAAACCCGCCCGGCAATCCCATCTGATTGGCGCAACAAAGCCAAGAAAATATGCTCAACATCGAGCTGCGAGTGATGCTGTTCGTGCATCAACTCTTGGGCATGTTGAAACGCTTCTTGCGCTTTTTCGGTAAATCGTTCTAACTTCATATAAAAACCCTTTGAAGGGATGAAGGATGAGGGATGAGGGATGAAACAGCTTCATCCTTCATCCTTCGTTCTTCATCCTTTCGGTTAATCGCTATCCCGTAGAGCCATCACCAATTCGCGCTGTTTGGGAGTCAGGCTAGTTGGTAGCACTGCCTGAACTTTGACCAGCAAATCGCCGCGAGTGTTTTGGTCGCGCAGGTTGGGCAAGCCCTGGCCGCGCAAGCGAAAAACTTTGGCATTTTGGGTCTGTTCGGGCACCGTCAATGTTAATTGCTTCCCATCAGGCAATGGGACTTTTATTTTGCCACCAAGGATGAGGGTATGCCAATCGACTGCGAGATCGGTATGTAAATCGTTGCCTTTGCGCTCGAAGCGGCTATCGGGCACGAGATTCACCACCAACATCAAATCGCCACGTTTGCCTTGGTCGATGCCAGGGCTGCCTTCGCCAGCAACGCGAATGCGCGACCCTTGATCGACACCGGCAGGAATGCGCACGTTGATGGTGCGGGTGCTTGTGCCGCTTACGCCAGTACCGCCACAGGTTGGGCAAATACTGCCACGGCTGGCCCCACTGCCACCGCAACTGCTACACATCTCGGGCGCTTGTAATTGAATCGTGCGTTGAGTTCCACTGAGCACTTCAGCTAAAGTAACATCAATGGCTTGCTCAACATTTTGGCCGCGTTGTGGTCGGCGATTGCCATAGACCCCGCTGGTTTGGCGGCGGCTGGCATTGCCAAACAACATCTCGAAAAAATCGGAGAACTCACCGTTGGCGAAATCGCCGCCAAAGTTGCTACCAAAACCACCTGGTTGCGAGGCGTATTGATTCCAATTAAACCCCGAACCTGTACTTTGGGCGCGTCCCCAATCGGCACCGAAGCGATCGTACTTCTCTCGCTTGTCTTTGTCCGACACTACCTCATAGGCTTCGTTGATTTCTTTGAATTTACGTTCAGCTTCAGAATCGCCGGGATTGAGGTCTGGGTGATATTGACGCGCCAATTTCCGATAGGCTTTTTTGATTTCAGCTTCGGTTGCAGTTTTTGTTACTCCAAGAATTGTATAGTAATCCTTGTAATCCATTACAACCCCTTCTAGTGCGAGCTTCTGAACGTGAATTGATCATACGCCGCCCACCATGGCATGTCAAGATAACACAACGTTAACGGCACATTTTCTAATATGCTGTTAGCAGTTCGCAGCGAAGTCCAGCGTCAGCGCGCACTCCAATAGTACCAAGCCATGCTATGAATCGTCTAGCGGTATCAATCGAGGATCAGGCTAGTTCTTTCGGCATAAACGGCCTAGGCCCAAATAGCCATCACAAGCAGCGCGTGGGCCTCTAGAATACTCAGCAGTTAACCTATCTACATACGCAGGAGACGCTATGGTCACTCAATTATTTTCGCTAAGCAGTCTATTCGTTATGCCATTTTGGTTTTTGATGGTTGTGCTGCCCTTTTGGAAGTGGACGCAGCGCATCATTCAATCGCCATGGATTATTCTTGGCCCAGCGTTGATTTATGCGATCGTCTTAGCCCCAATCTTTGGTACGGTTTGGGCTGGCGTGAGCAACCCCACGCTGCCAGGCATCATCGAATTAATTGGCAATGAGACCGGTGCCACGCTCAGTTGGGTGCATTTTCTGGCCTTTGATCTCTTCGTTGGGCGTTGGATCTATTTAGATAGCCGGGAACGCAACATTTTTGCCCTCATCACCAGTCCTATCCTCATCAGCGTCCTAATGGTCGGACCCGTCGGATTTTTGATCTATATGGTCGTGCGCACGATCCACGGTCTTGTTCGTTCAACCAAACCTACATCCGCTATGCAACCTGTAGCTAAATAAAGGAACAGCCATGACAACGACTGCTCAATTCCCAGAGGCTCGGCAGGCTATGCCAGGAGCTGGAGCCATTTTGCGCCAATTTTGGGCCACTAGCAAAGGCATGACCATCTTTTTAATTGTAAGCTGCTTTTTCTTAGTGCTGGCCTTGGCAGGGGTAATTGTCGACCCCCGCGAGGTGCTTGGCCAACCAGTTTGGATGAAGAGCCTGAAATTTGCAATTTCGTTTGTGTTCTATGCCCCCACAGTGCTGTGGATGTTCAGTTATGTCAAAATTCGCCCCCGCTTGATGCACTTTGTGCTGGATGCATGTGCAGCAGCACTTTCGATCGAAATGGTGCTCTTTATCATTCAAGCGGTGCGTGGCCAGGCAATGCACTTTAATGTTTCTACGCCGTTTGATACAGCACTATGGGGCATTATGAGTATGTCGATCATGGTGTTCTACGTGATTAATATTATTGGCTTTATTATCTTTCTGCGCCAAAAACCAGTTGCCGATCGCGCTTTTATGCTGAGCCTCAAGTTGGGCATGGGCCTGATGCTGATTGGCTTTGGACTTGGCTTCTTGATGACCAACCCAAGTGCTGATCAACTGAAAACCTTAGAAGCAGGTGGGACGCTGACAGCAATGGGCGCGCATACGGTTGGTGCAGTCGATGGCGGGCCTGGAATTGCGCTGATGGGCTGGAGCAGCGAGCATGGCGATTTGCGGATCGCGCACTTTATTGGGATTCACGGCGCACAAGTGCTCGCTTTGGTCGGCTGGTTGCTCTATACCGTCAAGCAACGCTTTAGCGATAAACAGCGTTTGACCTTGATTTGGGGCGCTGCGGTTGCCTACCTCGGCCTAGTTGCCAGCGTCACGGTGCAAGCGCTACGCGGTCAAGCGCTGTTGCAACCTGATGCAATGACTCTCGGCTCATGGATTGGGCTAGCAGTGGTAAGTACCTTGTTTGCCAGTGTTGTTATGAAGCAGGGATCAGGGGCTGAGGTTCAGGGGTCAGGGAGCTTTTAACGCAGAGTAGAAATAGAACATCCGGTTGGGAGACGATTGAAGCAAGGCTGACTCCATCCAGCATATCCGCCATAATCCAGATGCTGAAATCCTTGTTTATGGTGGAAGTTGGCGATGGAATCAGCCTTGCGCAGCAATGCTACCGCTGTCGCTGCATTATGTTTCCAGTATAACGTTTAGATCATGCTTAGAGCGAGTAGTTTCAATAAGTACCTCTAACATCATAACCCATAGCATAAATACAAAAAATAATGAAATATCTAAGTCTGATTGAGAAGAAAAAGCGAAAATAGTTAATATAATTAATATAAAACCAATATTTATTTTTTTCATAAATTTATGATAGTATGTATCAAACAAATATATAATTGTTGGATATAGTGTTATTAAATGAAGATTCCATGAAACAGGGGCGATCATAAATAATAATGGCATAGTAGTCAGTACTATTTTCTTTATAGCTTGATTATCATTTAAATATTTATATACTACAAAAAATGTAATCCCACATAATAGTATACAGATACTATATGTAAATATTTTTGCTAATAATGGATAATCCATTAACTGATATGCATCTTGTTGTTTAGTAAATATTCTTGAAAATAATCCATTGAAACTTTTATTATAACTATAGGAAGGATCAGAGAATCCTTTTGGTGACTTTCCATAGCCTCCATTGGGAACAATATCTAGAATCCAATCCTTCCATACAAATTTTGGAATAGTTATAGCAGATATAATTGAAATAGTAACTATTGAGATTATTGTATTAATAAATATTTTGTATTTCTTAGATATTAATAATATTAATAAAATAATAATAGGATATAATTTTATAATAATCGCAAAAGATAACATAATAGATGACAACACTGGATAATCATGTTCACATATTACAAATAATAATAAAAATACAATTATAAATATGTTTATTTGACCGAAATAAACATTTTGCATCATAGGATATGAGTTATATATCATAATTATCAATAATAACGATTGATGTGATAAAATTTTATATCTAAAAATCTTATTTAAGAGCAAAATAAATATTATGATAAAAATATGATTCATAATTAAATGAAGAATAAGTGCAGAATCATAGTTTAGAAGAGAAAATGGATAAAAGAAAATGATACTTGGTGGAGCATAGGCAAAAGGAAAAACGGCTAAGCCAGTATATTTTTGAATATAGTCAACATCATAAGGAGAAATATTATGATTGAATAATACATCGCTAGCCCAATAGAATGATGGAAAATCAAGGGTTTGTTTTTCTAGTCCAACAATAATTCCATACGTTATAGTAAATTGAATAAAACTAACGATTGCTGTAATAATTAATGCTGGTTGAATAAATCGTCGTAGATAAGGACTTGTAAATAGCTTATTCATACAATATCTCCTCAGTCATTGATCGCTTATACGTGGGATAGCAGCTAGCCTAGAAAAGAACCTAACATAGATATATACCCTCAAAACTACGTACTATGGATGCTGAACCTCTAATCATAAGAGGGCTGTTCGATGAAATCGAATCCCTATTATATGTCAATTTATTTAACTCGTCGTCTATCAATCGTGGGGTTGTGAGGATCTTTCTGCCTGTTCGCCAATCAGATTTTTGGGGCGGAATGGCATATAGGCATGGCTTCTCTCGGTAATATGTCGTGATGCTGAGGGTTGGAAGGGCCATAATCATACAGCTATAACCAACCATCGATTGCCGCCAGCCAATTTTCTTCATGGCTCAAAAATAGTCTTTCGTAAAAAAAGGCTCTTGGCTTGGTAGCTTTGCCGCTACTTCTGCCAAGAGCCTTAACTTTTAATCTGCTGTATTACAAAGGTGCGAGATTTTCATCCCTCATAATTCAGCCTTCATCCTCCCAAAACTAGGCTTCGAGGCTGCTGATGTCGAGGCCCAAGGCTGCGGCAACACCGCGACCATAGGCTGGATCAGCTTTCAAGAAGTGGCCAATTTGGCGCAATTGGATAAATTCTGGCACACCTTGCATTGCCGCTGCAATGTTATTGAACAACTGTTGTTGTTGATCAGCATTCATTAAGCGAAAGAGATTGCCTGGTTGGGTGTAATCGTCGTTGCCGTCGCGATGGTTGTAGCGATCGGCATCGCCGCTGATTTTCAATGGTGGCTCAGCGTAGCGTTGGTTTTCAACTGGGCCGCCAAAGCTGTTTGGCTCATAGTTGACCGAACCGCCGCCATTGTTGTCGAAGCGCATTTGGCCATCGCGATGGTAGGTATTGACTGGCGAATGAGGCTTATTGACTGGCAACGCAGCATAATTCACCCCAATCCGATAGCGGTGGGCATCAGCATACGACATAATCCGCGCTTGCAACATCTTATCGGGTGAGAAGCCAATGCCTGGCACGATGTTTGATGGCTCGAAAGCGGCCTGTTCGATTTCGGCGAAGAAGTTTTCTGGGTTGCGATTCAACTCCAAGGTGCCAACTTCGATCAATGGATAATCGGCGTGTGGCCAAACTTTGGTCAAATCGAATGGGTTAATGTGGTAGGTTTCAGCTTCGGCTTCGGGCATAATTTGCACGCATAACTTCCAGCTGGGAAATTCGCCGCGTTCGATTGCTTCGAACAAATCGCGTTGTGAGCTTTCGCGATCAACGCCAACAACTTCGGCGGCTTCGGCGTTTGTCCAGTTCTTGATGCCTTGTTGGCAGCGGAAGTGGAATTTAACCCAGAAGCGTTCGTTTTGGGCATTGATAAAGCTATAGGTGTGGCTGCCAAAGCCATGGACAAAACGATAGCTAATTGGCAAACCGCGATCGCTAAACAAGATGGTTACTTGGTGCAAGCTTTCAGGCGAGAGCGACCAGAAATCCCACATTGCTTGGGGCGTGCGCAAATTGGTTTTGGGATTGCGCTTTTGGGTATGAATAAAATCGCTAAATTTCATTGGGTCGCGCACAAAGAACACTGGCGTGTTGTTGCCAACCACATCCCAGTTGCCTTCGTCGGTGTAGAACTTGACCGCAAAACCGCGCACATCGCGTTCGGCATCGGCAGCGCCGTGTTCGCCAGCAACGGTCGAGAAGCGCAGCAAGACTGGAGTTTGCTTGCCAACTTCACCAAAGATCGCAGCCTTGGAATATGCCGTTACATCGTTGGTAACAGTAAACGTTCCAAATGCGCCTGAACCTTTAGCGTGGACGACCCGTTCTGGCACCCGTTCGCGGTTGAAGGTAGCCATTTTTTCCAACAGTTGAAAATCTTGCATCAACAGTGGGCCACGGGGGCCAGCCGTCAATGAATTTTGATTGTCGGCAATCGGCGCACCATGGGCGGTCGTCAGTTGTTCTTGCTCATCCATTCGAACAAATCTCCTAAGGTAATCTGAGAAAACGGGGTGCTCGCCTCTTTTGGCACAAAGCGAGCGAACGAACAGGTGCAGTAGTTGGCCGAAACCAAGCATGCCCCCATACTGTATGCTATTATAGCTATAGTTGCAAGATCTTATTGACTATACATTCTATAGGCAACAACTATGGAAATTCATCAATTGCTCTATTTTGTGGCCGTGGCAGAAACCGGTGGCTTTAGCAAAGCAGCGCAACGCTGCGCAGTCAGCCAGCCCTCGCTCAGCCAGCAAATTATCAAATTGGAGCATGAGCTTGGCCAAAGCCTGTTTGAACGCTTGGGTCGCACGATTCGGCTCACCACTGCTGGCCAAGCCTTGCTGCCTCAAGCCCAACAATTGCTCGCTCAATGGCGTTCAATCAAGCAGCATGTCAGCGATAGCGTTGAGCAACATGTCTGTCGTTTGGCGCTGGGAATTATCCCAACCATTGCACAGCACTTTTTTCCTCATGCGAGCGCAGCCTTCCAACAGCATTATCCGCGCACAACATTAATAATAGTTGAACATACGACGAGCCAATTATTAATCCAGCTGATCGATTACAGCTTGGATTTGATGCTTGCCAGTGCGCCAATTGAGCATCCATTGCTGCAAATCGAGCCATTATTTGATGAACCATTGCTGGTTGCTTTACCCGCTACCCACGCCTACGCGCAACGTTCAGCTTTGCAATTAAATGATTTATATCACATGCCGCTGCTGGCCTTACACGATGACCATTGTTTGAGCCAGCAAGTCGATGCCTTTTGCTACGAGCAACATTTGGAGCCACAAATTGTTGGCAGGGTCACCAATTTAGCCACCATCCAACGCTGTGTTGCTGCTGGTTTGGGTATGGCGTTTGTGCCGCAATCGTTGGCCCAAACAGAACCGCAGCCAAATATAGTTTATCGGCGCTTGGTCGAGGCCCAACCCCACCGCCGAATCGTCGCCGCATGGCATCATCAACGCCCACCAAGCAGTAGTGTGCTCGCTTTGCTGAAAACAAACCTTTTAAGCAATTATGAAGGATGAAGAATGAAGGATGAAGGTAGGGATAGAAGAACAGAGAACATAGCTGTAATAGTTTATAAGGTTGGCAACTAGGATCATTCCCTCACCCCCAGCCCCTCTCCCACTGAACGCGGGCGAGGGGAGCACCAGTTTTTACCGACAAATTGCGCAAGAACCACGGCGTTAAAGCCCCTCGCCCGTCGGACGGGAGAGGGGTTGGGGTGAGGGGGCAAACCGTCGTTAATCCAATGAACCATTACAAGAACCAAATCACATCAATCTGTGCCAATTCGTGGCTAAAAAACTCAGCCTTCGCGGCCTTCGCGCTCTTCGCGGTTAAGAATACCTTCGTGTCCCTTCGTGCGCTTCGTGGATCAAAAAGGAAGAATTATGGAACTTAATCTGCTCAACGTCAGCAGCAACTACCACCAAATGATCGATGCCAATCGTGCCGAAATCAGCGTCAGAATCAAAGGCTCATCGGTAATTAGCAATGCCACCGCCTTGGAAAAAGCCAAAGAAGTGCGCCAATTGGTCGAAGCCTTAACCAGCTATGGCTTAGCCAAAACCGCAATTCAGCTTGAGAGTGTGGTTGCTGAGGTCAATAATGGCGGGTTGTTGCGCAGTTCCAGTGCCACCTATAGCCTGTTAATTCGCTGCGACGATTTAGCGCAACTGCCCGATCTGCTTGGCATTATCACCAGCCACAAACAAGTCAGCCTCGAAAACGTCACCTGGGGCTTTCCCGATGATCCAGCAATGATCAATACGTGGTTACAAGCTGCGCTGGAATTAGCCAAAGCCAAGGCCAAAGCGATGGCGCAAACCCTTGGCGTGCAAATTATTGGCGTGCATCGGGTCGATGATCACTATCATAGCGAGCACCAAGCCTATGCACCACAAACTTTGAATCGCAAATCGGTTAGCCAATCGCGGGCTAGTGGCAGTTTCAACAAAGACGATTTGGGCTTGGCAATGGTGCATCGCCAACAAATTGAAGTCCAGGTACAAGTTACTTTTATTATTAGCCAAAATGAGAATTTTTCAATTTAGCGAATATTCGCTAAAAAGGACTTGATAATGCAGTGCGTCATGCTATAATAGCCAGCAATCGAACCTCGGCCAAACCTCAGAAATGCAAAGGAGCATGGCAATGACTGCTCAATTAACCGTTGGCGACACCATGAACGCAGCCGTAATCTCCTGTCGTACCGAAACCAGCCTGCGTGAAGCGATCACGCTGCTGCAAAGCAATCGCATTCAAGCCTTGGTTGTGGTTGATGGCCCAGGTTCTCTAGCGGGAGTCTTTTCGCAAACCGATGCGCTGGGCGCGTGGAGTCGCGGCCTCGATTATGAGCGCTCGATGGATAGCCCAGTTGGCGAGTTTATGACCCGCGATGTTATTACCTGTATGCCCCATGTTGATCTAAGTCGCGCCGCCAATCTGCTGACCAACAACCGAATTCATCGTTTGGTCGTGGTCGAGGAGCGCAACGATGGCCGAGTTTGGCCAATCGGCGTGCTTTCACAAACTGATATTGTGCGCAAATTGGGTCAAGAAGGGCAGTAACCAAAAGTCAGAAATCAAAAGTCAAAAGTCAGAACATTCGACGAGAGGTTTGTAGGAGAAATCAGAAACCACATTTTTAACCACGAAGAGCACGAAGGATCTCTAAGATTGATTACTTCGTGCTCTTCGTGAATTTGATTTCTATCTCTTTTTGATATTTCTAAATAACGCTTCAACAAGTTTTTTCTTTTCCGTAGCGTTTCTAATATCATATATCTTATCAACTGTAAATATTTTTTCTATTCGAGGGTAATCTTCTAATAATTTATTATCGCTAATAAAATTCTCTTGTAGTTTATCATTATTTCCCTTTCTTCCGTTATTATCATAATGTGGAATAAATACCGTCATCCCATCAAGCCACTCCTTTACAACTTCGTCTGGAATATACCCTTGTTGAAAATAAAATATCTCCTCATTACAAAGATCAATATACTTTTTATAGCCTCTAATTTTTGTTTTTCCTCAGAACTATCGATTAAATCAAGGATCTCTTGAAAACGTGTAGTACAGCTTGTGATGATCTCAAAGTTAAACTGTTTTTTGGATGTTTGATACTGGAAAATGGCATATAGGATACCAATAATTTGGACAAACCATACTCCAATTTCGATACAATCTTTAATTGACATAAAAATCCTTCAGTAAATGTATCTTTTGAGCAAATGATTCATCACCATAATCATCATACGATGGATGTGAGCCAAAACGGCCAGATTCGCGAAATTGCCAATAGTCGCGAGATCCATCTAGTTCACGCTGAGCACGATTATACTGAATTGTTTGTTCTTGCGCCTTGGTTGGAGCCATTGAACGCAAACTAGAATTGCGTTGTGCCTTGGGACGGTTAGAAGGTGGGGTAGTCGGTTTAGTAATAACTTTTTTTTGGTTTATTGTCATCAATTTTGATGGATTGCGTGCTTGAGTTGAGGCTGAATTTCCAATCGGATGTACCTTTCTCAAGTGCTTAGGTAGATTTTTATTTTTTACGTGCGCAGAACATTGAGGACATTTTGTGAGGAGATCTTTGTTGGTAGTGGATAAAGACATCAGCAACCTCCATATTGAGTACTATGGCTTTATTGTGGGATTTATAGATACAGAAATTGAATCTATGTTGCGATTAATCATAGCAATTCAATACAAGGAAATAAAGTAGCCTAAACGTCAGGATTCTTGGTTAGTACCGATCAAAACCATGTGCTATGATGCAAGGGCAATTGAATTTAGTGGATGGCAAGCCTATGAGTGCCGAATCAATTAGCCCAGTGACAATTGAGGAATATTTGGCTGGTGAGCGAACCAGCCCTGCCAAACATGAATTTCTGGATGGCCAGGTTTATGCCTTGGCTGGGGCAAGCCGCAACCATAACCTGATTGTGGCCAATCTGATTGCCGAATTACATAGCCAGTTGAAGCAGCGGTCTTGTACAGTCTTCCCCAGCGATCTCCGCATCAAAATTTCGGCTACAGGCTTGTATACCTACCCTGATGTATCGGTTGTGTGTGGCGAAACCTGGTTTGACGATAGCCATCAAGATACCTTGCTTAACCCCACGCTGCTTATTGAAGTGCTCTCGCCTTCGACTGAGCACTATGATCGAGGCCGAAAATTTCAGCATTATCGCCAAATTCCATCGTTACGCGAATATCTCTTGGTTGCGCAAGATCCCTATCATATTGAGCATTATAGTCGTCAGGCAGCTAATCAATGGCTTTTAAGCGAAATCAACGATCCGCAAGCGATGCTTGAGTTACGCTCAATTCAATGTATGCTTACAGTTCAAGAGGTTTATGCCAAAATTTAGAACATAGAACAAAGAGCATAGAACATAGGATTGGGGAGCAGGCTATAGGCTTTGGGCTAGCGGAACATGCTTCGTGTAATTCGTGCAATTCGTAGCGAAAAAGGCTCGCTTGTAACGCAGCGGCGCAGAGGAACGATGGCTATTGGCTATAGGCTTTAGGCTAGCAGGAATAAAATCCAAATAATCTGTGCCAATCTGTGGCTAAAAACTCAGCCTTTGCGCGCTTCGCGCGCTTCGCGGTTGCAACCTTCGTGTTCTTCGTAGATCAATTAATTCTTATCAATACCGCTGGCTGTTATTTTGATTTTTGCCTTCTGACTTTTGCTTTTATTTGCTACTTGACAAATAGCTCAACCTTGGATACACTACGCCCATCAATAAAAACTGATTTATCCGATAAAACAGTTTTTATTATGACGCAGTTCTGAAGCACTGGACATGCATCATTGGCAAAGCGTCAGCATTGATACGAGGGCGTAGCGGCAACTGCGCATCTCGGTGCTCCTCTCTCCCCTCTCCAGTTGGCACACCAGCCGCTCATGGCACAGAGCGGCTGGTTCTTCTTTTAGTGCTAAAATACAAAAGTGTGTTAAAAATCGGCTAAAACCCCTGTTCTCATAGACACGCTCTATGGATATAATAGATAGAATACATCGCAGCTAAAGTAATCACGGCGTACAATTATGGTTTAGAGACCGGCTTTGGTTGGTTGACGAACCATTGGGTTCGCAGTATCTTTAGAGGCTATAACCTGGCAAAGAAGCCAATTAAGGAGAATACGTTCATGGCAGTCGTAGATTATCAGACGGAGCAACAGCCCGCTGAAATCGCCCGTGAGGACGTGAATATTAACGACTTCGCGATTATTGTGGCTACTCCCAATGGTTCCGGGAGCCAAACCGCCAATAATACCATCCTCCGTGCTTGTTTCAACATGGGTATTCCGGTAACAGGCAAAAACCTGTTTCCATCAAACATCAAAGGGTTACCCACGTGGTATTCAATTCGCTTGAGCAAGGATGGCTATCAAGCTCGCCGTCACAAACGCGATGTTTTGGTGGCCATGAATCCAGCAAGCTTTGGCGATGACCTTCAATCGCTTGAGCCAGGTGGGATTTGTCTGTATCCTGATGATTCGCGCCAAGAGCTTTCGCGCAGCGACGTGACCTACTTCCCAATGCCAGTCAAGGAATTGGTGAAGAACTCAGGGGTCGATGCGAGCTTGCGCGATTATATTGCCAACATGGTCTATGTTGGGGTTTTAGCCCATTTACTTGGCATTGAAGTTGCCGAAATCGAAAGTGCTTTGAACAAGCACTTCAAGGGCAAGCAAAAAGCCATTGCCTCGAATATGAATGTGGTCAATGCGGCTGTGGCTTGGGCTGCTGCCAACATCACCACTCAATCACCATTCCGCGTTGAGCGCATGGATAAAACCAAGGGCATGATTATGCTCGATGGGAATGCAGCTGGCGCGCTTGGCTCGGTCTTCGGTGGCGTTTCATTCGTCGCTTGGTACCCAATTACGCCTTCAACCAGCTTGGTCGATGCCCTCAACGACTACTTGCCAGAACTGCGCATCAACAAAGAAACCAATAAGCCAACCTATGCAGTGGTGCAAGCAGAAGACGAATTGGCAGCAATCGGCATGATTATTGGTGCTGGTTGGGCTGGCGCACGCTCAATGACCGCAACCTCAGGCCCTGGGCTTTCGTTGATGGCTGAGTTTACCGGCTTGGCCTATTTTACTGAAGTTCCATGTGTGGTTTGGGATGTGATGCGCATGGGTCCAAGCACCGGGATGCCAACCCGCACCGGCCAAACCGACTTGATCTCAGCCTACTTCTTGAGCCACGGCGATACCCAACACGTTTGTTTGTTGCCTTCAAGCATCAAAGAATGCTTTGAGTTTGGCTGGCGCTCATTCGATTTGGCTGAACGCTTGCAAACGATTGTGTTTGTGCTCAGCGACCTCGACTTGGGCATGAACCAATGGATCTCTGAACCATTCGAATACCCAACCGAGCCAATGGATCGCGGCAAGGTGCTCGATGCCGATGCTTTGACCGCCGTCGGCGATTGGGGCCGCTATCGCGATGTTGATGGCGATGGCATTCCCTATCGCACGCTGCCTGGCACCAATCATCCTAAAGCAGCCTACTTTACTCGTGGTTCAGGCCACAACCAAGATGCCAAGTATACCGAACGCTCAGACGAGTGGGTCGCCAACTTGGATCGCTTGGCTCGTAAGTTTGAAACTGCGCGCACCATCGTGCCAACCCCAATCACCGTCAACGAAGAAAACGCCACGATTGGGATTCTCTCGTATGGCTCGAACGATCCTGCAATTATCGAAGCCTTGGATCGCTTGCGTGAAACCAACATCAACGCCGCCTACCAACGGGTGCGGGCATTGCCTTTCACCAAAGAAGTTGGCGAATTTGTGGCCAAGTATGAACGCATCTATGTAGTTGATAACAACTACAACGGTCAAATGGCACAATTGTTGCGGATGGAATACCCAGAATTAGCTGGCCGGATTATTGCTGTTGCAAGCTGCGATGGCTTGCCATTAACCGCCCGCTGGGTTACCGAATCAGTACAAAAAGGGGAAGCATAGGCCATGGCAACGACCAAAGCGACTCCCAAGCCAAAAATTAACCTGCTTGGGTTTGAACAAGGTGAATACAAAGGCGCACCTTCGACGCTGTGTCCAGGGTGTGGCCACGACTCAATCTCATCACGGATTGTGTCGGTCTGTTTCGAATTAGGTGTTCAGCCCTACCAAGTTGCTAAATTCAGCGGCATTGGCTGTTCATCGAAAACTCCGGCCTATTTCTTAGGTCGCTCACATGGTTTCAATAGCGTTCACGGACGCATGCCCTCAGTTGCAACTGGGGCAATCGTCACCAACCGCAATTTGGTTGGCTTGGCTGTGAGCGGCGACGGTGATACTGGCTCAATCGGGATGGGACAATTCAAGCATTTGGTGCGCCGTAACGTGCCAATGGTCTACATCGTCGAAAACAACGGCGTTTATGGCTTGACCAAGGGTCAGTTCTCAGCAACCGCCGATATCGGCCAAAAGCTGAAATATGCTGGCTTGAATGAACTGCCCCCAATTGATCTCTGTTCAGAAGCGATCATCGGTGGCGCAACCTTTGTTGCACGCTCGTTCGCTGGCGACCCACGCCAAGTTGAAGCCTTGCTCAAGGCTGCCTTGAGCCACCGTGGTTTGGCGATTCTCGACATCATCAGCCCATGTGTGACCTTCAACAACCACGAAGATTCAACCAAGAGCTATGCTTATGGCAAGGAACACGAAGAACGTCTGCACGACATGACCTTCATCCGCGCCCAAGAAGAAATCACGGTTGACTACGAAGAAGGCGAAGCAATTCCAGTCAAGATGCACGACGGCTCGACAATTGTGCTCAAAAAACTTGAGACCGATTACGACCCAACCAATCGGGTTGCTGCCTTGTCACGCTTGGATGCCGCTCGCGAAAACCAAGAGTTTATCACTGGCTTGATTTATGTGAAGCAAGACAACAATCGCACGATTCACGATTTGTTGCACATGGACGAACAGCCATTGAGCCACCTCTCAGCAGATCAACTCCGCCCAACCAAAGAAGCCCTCGATTCAGTCTTGGCTGACTTGTACTAATTTGGTTTTGGCCAACCACCCCAGTTCTGGCATTCGCTCAGGGCTGGGGTGGTCTTTTTTAAGGATGAAGGATGAATGCCAGAACATAGAGCAAAGAGCATAGAGCATAGGAATTTAACCACGAAGGTTATTTTAGCCACAGATTGTTTTGATAATGCTCCGATAGCCAAAACCCCATAGCCCATAGCCATTATTTCTCTGCGCCTCTGCGCTAAATACAAATCCTTTTTCTCCCCAAATAATATTCCCATAGCCATCGTTCCTCTGCGCCGCTGCGTTAAATACAGAGCATTTTTCGCCACCAATAATATTCCGCTAGCCAAAAGCCCATAGCCTCATTTTTGACTTTTGACTTTCATCCCTCATCCTTCATACTTCGCTTATGTTCTATGCTCTATGTTCTTTGCTCTATGTTCTGGTCTAGCCCATGCTATAGTTAAGCAGCCAACTGCTTCAGCAAATAAGCAGCCACTAGTAGATAGGAACGATGATGCCACGAATCCAAGCAATTGGGCTAGGCGTGCCACAATATTGCGTGCCCCAACGAGCCGTGCAAGATATGGTTGCCCAACGCTTTGCCGCAGCTTTTCCCGAAATTCAGCGCTACCTGACGATCTTTCGCCATGCCCAAATTGATACGCGCTACTTGGTACGCCCATTGGAATGGTGGCACGAACCACGCAGTTTTGCCGAATGCAACGCGGTGTTTATTGAAGCAGCGCTCGATTTGAGTTGCCAAGCAATCGAAACATGCTTACAACCGCTGGATCTTACGCCCAACGATATTGACCATATTGTGGTTGTCACGACCACTGGGCTAGCGGCTCCCAGCCTTGATGCCTTGCTGATGCAGCGGCTTGGCATGCCGCCCCAAACGCGTCGCACACCAATTTGGGGCTTGGGCTGCGCTGGTGGCTTGGGTGGCCTCAACACGGCCTTCGATTATTTGCGCGCCGAACCAACCCAACGCGTTTTGTTGCTCAATGTTGAATTTTGCTCGCTGACCTATCTCGCCGATGATTTCTCCAAACGCAATTTGATTGCAACTTCGCTGTTTGGCGATGGCGTAACGGCGGTATTATTAGAAGGCGATCAGGTAAAGCCACGCAATCAAGCCTTTGGCGAGATTGTCGCGACTCGCAGCCATCTCTACCCCGATAGCGCCGAAATTATGGGCTGGAATATCGTCAATTCGGGCTTTGAAGTTGTGTTTTCATCGCGGATTCCCTCAATTGTGCGCGAGCAGTTTCGGCCTTTGCTCGAACAGTTTCTGGCTCAACACGGCCTCAATCGAGCCGATCTTGGGCGCTATTTGCTGCATCCAGGCGGAGCCAAAGTTGTGCAAGCCTACCAAGAATCGTTGCAACTCAGCGATGCCGATTTGGCAGTTTCGCGTGATGTGTTGCGCACCTATGGCAATATGTCTTCAGCGACGATTTTCTTTGTGATGCAACAAGCTTTAGCCGCCAAACCGCTCGCAAAAGACGAATTTGGTTTGCTCGCGGTGTTTGGGCCAGGCTTTAGTGCCGAATTAGGGTTAATTCGCGGCGTGTAAAAAGGAGTGTCTATATGCCAACCAATCAAGCATACGAAACGGTGTTTCACGAGCTAGAGCAAACCGTCAATGCCTTGGAAGCAGGCGATTTGCCCTTGGAACAAGCTTTGAGCCATTACGAACGCGGCATGGCGCTCGCAGCCCAGTGCAATCAATTACTGCAAAATGCCGAGTTGCGCGTTCAACAAATTATCAACGGCCAGTTGGTTTCAGTCGAATAGTGGCGAGGGATGAGGGGCGAGTGGTCAGGGGTCAGGTTCTAAGCTGAAGTAGCTGTTTTGCCACAGATTTGGATGATTTTTCTTCAGTACCTAGAACCTGATCCCCGAACCCTGACCGTTATGATCTATGTTCTATGATCTATGTTCTATGTGTACTGGTACAATAGGTTGACCACCGCCTGATCCCCTCACCCCAACCCCTCTCCCGTGGCGCGGGCGAGGGTCTTTAACCTGTAGTTTTACCGCACGGCGTTGGTAAAAACGGCTGCTCCCCCTCGCCCGCGTTTTCGTGGGAGAGGGGGCTGGGGGGTGAGGGAACATGGTTGCTAACCCAATGAACTATTACATCTATGCTCTGTGTTCTTTATTCCAATTCTAAAGCTACGACGGTCGCGGTTTCGTTGGGCAATTTGGCTGAGGGCCAGTTCAAAAACAGGTCGTCAGCATAATCTTTGGCAATCCACGGCAGTTCAAGTTTTACTTCCGAATGATCGGCGAGCAAACGCGCCCGTTTAACGTTGCCATTCAGCCCGCGAAAGTTAATTGGGCCAATTCCACGCTCGTAAATGTGGGCATAGATGGTCGAGCCACGCTGGGTATAACGACCCCACTCTGGCTTCTCAAGCTGGCTGCGGCCACAGCCATAGATGCTTGCACTATGCTCAGCCATCCACGCCCCAACTTCGTGCAAAATCTGTTGGCAGGCTTGCGGAATGCGGCCTTTGGCATCTGGCCCGACATTCAGCAGCAGATTGCCATTTTTGCTCACACACTCGATAAGGCCATGCACAACCTGGCGCGCCGATTTGAAATCGCGGTCGCTGGCAGAGTAGCCCCAATGATGATTAAGCGTGATGCAGGCTTCCCATGGCACTGAGCGACCAAGCGCATCAACCAAACCAGCAGGCGGAATCAATTGCTCAGGGCAGGCAAAATCGCCAGCATAAATTTCGGGTGTTGACGTGCCAAAGCTCGCGTTGCCCTCGCCGCTAGCAGCCAAACGATTATCAATAATTAAATGTGGTTGAATTGCCCGCGCTTGATTGATTAGCTCGCTGGCCCGCCACGCCTCGCCACTTAGCTCGCCATACGAAAAATCAAACCACATAATATCGATTTTGCCGTAGTTAGTTAGCAATTCCTTGATTTGGCCATGCATATAATCCAGATAGCGCTGAAAATCCCTTGGCTGGTCGCGATAGGCCTCATTGCCCCGCATTGGGTGATACTCATCGTCAAAGGCCGGATAATCGGGGTGATGCCAATCGAGCAGCGAATAATACAAACCAACCTGCAAACCCTCGGCTCGAAAGGCCTCGACATACTCACGCACCAAATCGCGCTTGGCTGGCGTATTGGTCGATTTATAATCGGTCAATTGGCTATCGAAGAGGCAAAAGCCATCGTGATGCTTGGCAGTCAGCACGGCATAGCGCATGCCAGCAGCCTTGGCCAGTTTGGCCCATTCGCGCGGCTGATACTCGGTTGGGTTAAATTGCTCAAAATAGGGTTGATAATCTTCGTTGCTGATTTTCTCAAGGCTGCGCACCCACTCGCCTCGCGCAGGAATTGCATACAACCCCCAATGGATAAACATGCCAAAGCGCGCATCTAAAAACCATTCGGTGCGTTGATTGCGCGCCGTAATCAGCGGATGTTCATTGCTCATTAAACGTGTTTCCTTTGCTACTCACATTCGTGTGATAGCGTTATCATAGCTAATGTTGGGCTTTGGTTACAGCCGCAAACATGCAGAAATAGTTGATAAAGTCAGAAGTCAAAAGTCAGAAATCAAAAAATGAGGCTATAGGCTGTAGGCTATCGGGGAGCAGGAACAGAACCCTAAAAGTCAAAGTTCAAAAGGCAGAAAAGAACATAGAACATAAGGATAGAAGATGAGCTTTGAGCTAGCAGGAATAGAATCCAAATAATCTGTGGCAAAACAAAGGATGAGGGATGAATTATGAAGGATGAAAATCAGAAATCAAAAGTCAAAATGATCAGGCTATGGGCGTTCGGGCCATCATGGAATATTCTCACCATGTTCCGATAGCCAAAAGCCCATCCTTCGTGCCTCTTCGTGCTCTTCGTGGTTACACATAGCTTTGTAGATCACCCTAGACAAACATGATTTTTTCTTTTAGAATGCGAATGAACGTTCATTCGCATTTTCCTAGCTAGGAGTTTACGAGGGTATGAGCACAAAAGCCGAGGCACGGCAGCGCCAAATATTAGCAGCAGCAGCAATCTGTTTTGCTCGCAAGGGCTTTCACCAGACCACCATGGACGATATTTGTCGCGAAGTTCAGCTGAGTCCTGGCTCGGTCTATCGCTACTATCGCAGCAAAGAGGCGATTATCGCGGCCTTTGTTGAGGACGATAGCCGCGATTTAAGCGAACTCTTGCAGCACGTTAGCCAGCAGCCAGATGTTTGGCAAGGGCTTGATTGGCTGATCGACCAATTGTTAGCAGCGATTAGTTCGCCGTTATATGCAGAGCTTAGCGCCGAAATTGGCGCGGAAACCATGCATAATCCAACGATTGCAGCCTTGATGCGCCAAAGCGATCAAGCAAACCTGCAAGCACTCATTGAAGTTTTTCGCTTAGCCCAACAACGCGGCCAACTTAGCGCAACGCTTGATTTGGCAAATACAGCCAATTTAATCATTGCGCTGATCGATGGCCTAACTTGGCGCAAAGGGCTTTACCCTGATGATGATTTAAGCAGTTATGCCACGAGCATTAAATCCATGATTAAGCAGCTCCTGAGCGCTTAATTCGGGGAATTTGCATTGGCTGGAGAGGTACTATGGCAGTTACAACAACATATAAGACCACAAATGTGGTCAATCAAGCACAGCGAATTATTGGCTATGATGTTGCCCGCGCTTTGGCGATTTTGGGCATGGTGATTGTACACTTTAGCCTGACGTTGGTGGTAAGCGACCAGCAGAGCGGTTGGTTGGGCTTAATTGTGGAATTTTGCGAAGGGCGGGCAGCGGCCTTATTTGTGGTGTTAGCAGGCGTTGGCTTGAGCCTCATTGGCCGCAACAACCCAGACGCTGAGGCTGCGGCAATTCAAGCTAAACGCTGGACATTGACCAAACGGGGCTTATTTTTGTTGGTTTTGGGCTTGATCAATCTCACAATCTGGCCAGGCGATATTTTGCGGGTTTATGGCATTGCGTTTTTGCTGATTGCATGGCTATTTCAAGCCTCAAATCGCGTTTTGCTTGGCCTAGCACTTGGCTTTGTACTAGCCTTTGTAGGCTTGATTCTGCGGTTCGATTTTAACCAAAACTGGAACTGGGCTACGCTTGAATATCATAATTTATGGACGCTTGCAGGCTTGCTACGCAACCTGTTGTTTGATGGCTTTCGCAGCGTTTTTCCATGGGCGGGCTTGATTTTCTTTGGCATGTGGCTGGGGCGGCAAAACGTGCAGGCTGCCCACGTTCGGCGGCGCTTGTTTTGGCTTGGGATAGGTATGGCGCTTGCAGCCCAACTTGGATCAATTGGCTTAACCCATGTTTTCAGCCAAACATGGCCGATTTTGGGTAAGCCCGATGCAGCAATGTTGTTCAGCACCGCGTCAATTCCACCGATGCCGTTGTTTATGCTCTCGGCAGCTGGCCTGAGCTTAGCAATTATTATGGGCTGTATTCAACTGAGCCTTGGATTGAGCACCAGCCGCATCATCAATAGCTTAGCAGCAACCGGCCAATTGGCCTTGACCTGGTATATTGGGCATATTGTGCTTGGTTTGGGTGGCCTGACCAGCCTTGGCTTGTATCAAAATAGCAGTTTGGCAACGGCCCTGTGGTTGGCGCTTGGCTTTTTCGGCGTAGCGGTTGGCTGTTCGGTCTGGTGGAAAAAACATTTTAATCATGGCCCATTAGAAGCACTGCTGCGTTGGGCAACACGCTAAATCAACAAAGCCCCCAATCGCTTACACGATCAGGGGGCTTGAATTCAAACATTTTAGATTTGATTATCGGGCTTGATCACTGGTTTATTGGTCACTGGATTATCCAAGGGGGTATCGACCCCTTCGAGGCGTTTGGCACGGCGCAACGAAGCGATAACCGAAATAGCCAACACGCCGAGAATCACCGCCAACGAAATATAGGTTGGCATATGATAGCCCAAAGCAATAACCAACATCTTGGCACCAACGAAGGTCAAGATCACGGCCAAGCCAAACTTGAGATAGTAGAATTTATCGACAACCCCAGCCAAAACGAAGTAGAGCGAGCGCAAGCCAAGAATTGCAAACACATTCGAGGTATAGACCAAGAAGGTATCAGTCGTTACTGCGAAGATTGCAGGAATTGAGTCAACGGCAAAAATCAAGTCGCTAGCTTCGACCAAGACCAAGACCAAGAACAATGGCGTGGCCATCAATTTGCCAGCGTGGCGGGTAAAGAAGTGCTCGCCATCATACTGGGAAGAAACCGGCAAAACTTTGCGTACCAATTTGACCACTGGGTTATTATCGGGATCAAGGTGAGTTTCACCTTGGCGAAACATCCGAATCCCGGTATAAATTAAGAATGCGCCGAAGACATAGATGATCCATTCGAAGCGTTCAATCAAGGCTGCCCCGACGAAAATCAGGATGGCCCGCATGACCAATGCGCCGAACACACCCCAGAACAAAACGCGGTGTTGATATTTAGCTGGCACTTGGAAGTAGGAGAAGATCAGCACAAAGACGAAGATATTATCAACGCTGAGCGATTTCTCAATGATATAACCCGTTAGGAATTTGAGGGCAACATCGCCGCCCTGCCAGAAATACAACCCAACGTTAAAGGTAAGTGCCAGCGAAATCCAGACCACACTCCAGATTGCTGCTTCTTTGACTGAGACTTCGTGCGAATTGCGGTGGAACACGCCTAAGTCGAGTGCCAACATCGCGAATACAAAGACGGTAAATCCAACCCACGGCCAAATTCCAATGTCCATTCGTGTCCTCCGCTGCTTGCTTTAGCCTGTGGTGCGGGGCATAAAAAAACGCCGCGCAAGATCCACACGGCACGGTTAAAAAGAAACGTGTCGTAATGGTCTTGCCGACGTGAACATTGATTGCTCACGTGCAAATAGCCGGGAGCTGTTTGGCTCCGTACTGACGACTATTTGCCCCGAAAGGCGGGTGGCTACTCCCCATGCAGTTCGTTATTTAGCTACTCAACAACTCTACATTGAGTTTTGGTTGATGTCAAATTGGCTATGCAAGCGCTATGCCATCAAAAGAGCATAGAACAAAGAGCAAAGAACAGAGGATTGGGGATTGGTTGATGGGGGCTGGGGATTGGGAGTAACCGACGAGATTTTTTTAACCACGAAGAACACGAAGAGCGCAAAGTACTTATCTTCGTGTTCCTTCGTGCTCTTCGTGGTTAATATTTCAATTTATTCGAGGTAATCGCGCAGTTTTTTGCCAAAGCGAGGGTGGCGCAGCTTGCGCAGAGCCTTGACCTCGATCTGGCGAATCCGTTCGCGGGTTACCCCAAACTCTTTGCCAACTTCTTCGAGCGTGCGTTGCGTGCCGTCTTCTAGGCCAAAGCGCAGTTTCAGCACCCGCTTTTCGCGTTCGGTCAACTGATCGAGCACTTGGGCCACTTGTTCGCGCAACATCTGGTGCGAGGCCGCATCGGAAGGCGCTTCAAGTTTCTCGTCGGGCAAGAAGTCGCCAAGCTGGCTATCTTCCTCTTGACCTACAGGCGTTTCCAAAGAAACTGGCTCCATCGAGGTTTTGCGAATTGCCCGCACCTTCTCGACGGTCAGGTCGAGTGCTTGTGCCAGTTCTTCATCGCTTGGCTCGCGGCCATTCTCTTGGGTCAAACGGCGGGCAGTACGCATCATGCGGTTGATCGTCTCGACCATGTGGACGGGAATCCGAATTGTGCGTGCTTGGTCGGCGATGGCCCGCGTAATTGCTTGGCGAATCCACCATGTCGCGTAGGTTGAGAACTTAAAGCCCTTCAAGTAGTTAAACTTCTCGACCGCACGAATCAAACCAACATTGCCTTCTTGTATCAAGTCGAGCAATGAAAGCCCGCGACCGATATATTTTTTGGCGACGCTGACCACCAAACGCAAATTGGCAGTGGTCAGATGTTCGCGCGATTGATGGCCGCGATCAATGCGGCGGCGCAAGGCAAGGCGTTCAGCATCGGAAAGCATATGATCATGTTCGATCAATTCCTGTTGCGCTTTATCGCCATCTTCCATGGCCTTCGCCAACTCGACCTCTTGCTCGCCCTTGAGCAAAGGCACTAAGCCAATTTCGCGTAAATACAAGCGCACCGTGTCGTTGACACTAATGCCCTCGTTGGAAAAATCGGCTTCGGGGTTTTCGCTGACAGTGATTTCATCATCGTCATCGCCGGTTTCCTCGACCCGAATATTGGCTTTTTGCAGGCTATCGCGAATTTCTTCGAGTTGTTTATCTTCATCACGTTGTGAATCGATAATTTGTTGAATTTCGCCCGGCGTAACATAACCGCGTTTTTTACCGGTGGCTAAAAGATCGCTGAGTGTGCGTAAAGCGGGAAAATCGTCCGTTTCATCGCCCGCAAGCTCAGAGTCGAGGACTTCATCGTCAAGAGCCATCTGTTCCTCCTCTAATTATTTGAGCGAATCACGGGTATCAAGAAAATAGCTGCTACGGCGTGGTTCTGATGTTGCACGCAAATAATGTTGTAAAGCCATGGCTTGCTCCAGCAATCGTTCCTGTTCACCAGGTTCGGCGGCGGCAATCATCTGTCCAAGGCGTTCGCTCCAGCGCTTACCCAACCGGTAGCGCAATGGGCGCAAACATTCCTCGGCCTCACGAGTCACACGGAAACTACGGGTTGGTGGAGCATGATCCCAATTAAGTAGGCGTTCGCCATGGGCTTGCAGTTCGGGTGGTACCGTTTCAAGCCATTCAATAGGATTGGGAGTAGCCATCGCCTGGGCTGAGCGCCACAGATCCCATAATACACGATTTTCGACTCGTTCAAATAGTTCGCTCACATCGCCATTCCACAACTCACGCAGGGTTGGCGCTGCGGCTAAATCATCACGTAACTGTTCGCTCACCACCGCATGCACCTGCGGAAAGCGAATTAATAACGATAAGAGAAAATCTTCGCGCCGTGCCTCCTGCTCGAGAATTGAAAATACTGGCGGTGGCGCTGCGGGGCGGCTTTGGCGTTGATTAGGCTTGCGCTGACGCTCTGGTTGTTCACCGCTAATCGTGCCTTCAATTAGCCGCTGATCAACCTTGATTTGGTTGGCGAGCCGCTGAATATAGTGGGCGCGCTCAACTGGGTCGGCAATTTGATTGAGCAATGGCGTAAGCCGCTCGACTGCTGCCGATTTGCCCTTGGCACTTCCCAAATCTAAGCCCCTGGTTAAGGTTGCAAGATAAAAATCCATCAACGGCTGGGCATTGGCAATCAGCGCCCGCCAATCATCAGGATTGTTGCGCACAATATCGTCGGGGTCGCGGCCATCGGGCAGCAGGGCAATCGCGATTGTTGCATCAAGCTCACGCTCCCAACGTAGCAAACCAGAAGCAGTTGGCACAGGCCGCACATGGGTATCGAGGGTTTCGCGCAAGGTTTCAAGGCCACGCAAAGCCGCCGATTGACCAGCAGCATCGCCATCCATCGCCAAGGTAATGCGCTTGGTCATTTTATTTAACTGACTGGCGTGAATATCGGTTAACGCAGTGCCCATTGGGGCAATCACATTGCGAAAGCCAGCCTGATGAGCCATAATCACGTCCATATAGCCTTCGACCACAACCACGCTATCGCTGCTGCGAATAGTTTCGCGGGCTTGATACAAGCCATACAACAGGCTACTTTTATCAAAGAGCAAGGTTTGGGGCGAATTGATATATTTGGGGTGGCCATCGCCCAAAATCCGCCCGCCAAAGCCCACAACCTCGCCCTTGGGATTATGAATTGGGAACATCAAGCGCCCGCGAAAACGATCGTAATAGCCACCATTCTCACGCTCCAAGGCCAAGCCAGCCTCGGCAACTTCGCTTGGCTTTGCACCATGGCGATCGTGCAAATAGCCCAACAAGCTCGACCAATCGTCGCTGGTATAGCCCAACTGAAATTGCTCGACGGTTTGCGGCAGTAGCCCACGTTGCTCAATATAGCTGCGAACATGGGCGGCCTTGGGCGATTGTAAGAGCTGATGGCTCCAAAACTTGGCAGCGGCAGCATTCAACTCGAACATTCGCGAGCGCAGCACATCTTCCTGTTCGTCTTGGACGGTGCGTTGGCGCAATTGTACGCCAGCCCGCGCCGCCAGTTGGTTCAGCGCCTCAGGAAAATCGATGCCCTCGCGTTGCATCAAAAAATCAAAAATTGTGCCGCTGGCTTTGCAGCCAAAACAGTGATAGCTGTTGCTTTCGGCAAACACCGTAAACGCTGGCGTGCGGGTATTCGAATGGAATGGGCAAAAGCCCACCCAATTGCGCCCCGCCTTGCGCAACGGCACATAATCGCTGATGAACGACACAATATCGATGCGTTCTTTGATGTCTTCAATTACTGAGTTCATAAGTATTTAGAGCATAGAACATAGAGCATAGAACATAGCCAAGCCACTCTCAATCTCTGCGTTAAAACCCAGCCCCTGACCCCAATCAAATATCCCGCGCCATCAAATCGGCGTAGGTTTCGCGGCGTTGCAGCAGCGTTGCTTGGCCTTGATCGAGCAGCAACAACGCTGGGCGTGGCACTCCATTATACGCGCTTGCCATACTTAGGGTATACGCGCCAGCGACAGGCACTGCCACAAGCTCACCAACCTCGGCGGCAGGCAAGGCAACCTCGCGAATTAAGACATCGCCAGACTCACAAAACCTTCCGGCCAATTGCACAGGCGCAATCGGCGGAGCAAGCGGACGGGCAACCAACGCAGCGGTATACTGAGCATTGTACAACGAAGGCCGCAAATTATCGCCCATTCCGCCATCAATATGCAAATAATTGCTGCCGCCAGTCACCGTTTTGTGGCCAGTAACACTATAAATTGCTACGCCAGCCCGAGCCACCAACGATCGGCCTGGCTCGATAATTAGTTTTGGCAGGGGAATCTGATAGCGCTCACAGCCAGTTCGCACTGCATTGGCAATCGTATTGGCGTAGGTTTCAATATCGCCAGCCTGCTCGTTGGGCATGTAGGCCACCGCCAAACCGCCACCTGGGCTTAATTCAGTTAATAGCCAACCGCGCTCGCGGCGTTGCTGATCAGCAAATATCAACAAGCGACTGATCATCTCGCGCAAGGCTGCCCAATCGCGCATTTGCGAACCAATATGGGCATGCAAGCCAACCAAATTCAAGCCAGGCGCTTGCAAGGCGAGGCGCACAGCTTCGGCGGCGCTTCCATCATCAAGCGGCAAGCCAAATTTAGCGCTGGCTGCACCGGTGCGAATATGGGCATGCGCGCCAGCAGCCACATCGGGCGCAATCCGCAATAAGATTGTTTGCGGCGTAGCGCGGTTGGCGCAAAACTCGGCCAAAAAATGCAGCTGATCAAGATTATCGACCACAATTCGGCCAATGCCTGCCTCAACCGCTTGAGCTAATTCGGCTGGTGGTGTACCATTGCCGTGCAAATGAATATGATCAAGCGGCATTCCGGCTCGTTGCGCAATCGCCAACTCACCACCAGACACCACATCCAACCCCAAGCCCAAGGAATGCACCAAGCGGGCGACCCCGACATTTAGTAAAGCTTTGCTGGCATAGTGAATGCTGACAGGGCCACCATAGGTATGGCGCAAGGCGGCACTATAGCGCATTGCAATCGTGCGAATCGTCTCAGCATCCAAGACATAGAGCGGGGTTCCATATTCAGCAGCAAGCGCCGATAGATCGCAACCAGCAATCTGCAAGCGATCGTGAATAACGCTGGCACTCATTGGCCAAATATGGGCATTGGGCATGCGGCGAACTTCGGCGTGTTCCATTGGCTAATCCTCGTGGCATGGTTAGATGAATTTTAGGCGGTTAAACTTTATCAGGTTTAACAAGCATTTATGACATATATCTCAGATCTGTACAATTTGGTTCACACGATGACCATTGTATAGTAGAGCCAGATACCGCAGATGACGGATCGAGAAACTGGTTCTTTTGCTTAGGAGGAAGTCGCAATGTCTCGATTGAAGGTTCGCCTTACTGGTTTGCTTAGTGCTTACGTGATGGTCAGCACATTATTCCAAGGAACGGCTAGTGCTGCTCCTTGGGCCAATCGTTCGGCCTTCGTCTCACCCAAATTCGAAGAAGTGTGGCGACGTTCGGATGATCCACGGGTTCGTGATGGACGCTCATTGTATTGGGGTTTCGGGCCATGGTTTGATTATAACGAATATTACCGTGAATCGCCAAATGGCCTGCGCCGCGTGCAATACTTCGATAAAGCCCGCATGGAAATCAACGGCATCAACGGCAATACCGACGTAACCAACGGCTTGTTGGTGGTCGAATTGGTTTCTGGTCAATTGAAAACTGGCGATAACGCCTATGACAACGCTTTTCGCAACGCCGCCGACCGCGTGCCAGTTGCCGGCGATGGCTATCAAACCAATAGCAATTCGCCAACCTATGCATCGTTCGCAGCAGTTTCGACCTTCAACAATAACGGCTACCGCGATGCAGACCGCCGCGATCAATCGGTTGCCGATGCAATCGACAAATCGGGCAACAAATCAACCCGCAACGATTTACGCGATGCCTACAAAGATCAAACCAAACTTGTGGTCTACAACGCCACAACTGGCCATAACATTCCCCAAGTCTTTTGGGATTTCTTGAACCGCACCGGCCCGATTGTGGTCAACGGTCAACGCACAACTGGCTCAATCGTCGATTGGACGAGCGCAATGGGCTTGCCAATCAGCGACCCATACTGGGTCAAAGCAACGGTTGGCGGGGTTCAAAAAGATATTTTGGTGCAATTGTTCGAGCGCCGAATCTTGACCTACACCCCAACCAACGATGCAGCCTATCAAGTTGAAATGGGCAACGTCGGCCAACACTACTTCCAATGGCGCTATACCCACCTTGGCACGCCATGGAATAGCTCAGAGCCAAGCTTACCAATTGCCTTTGGTTCAAAACGTGATGGTGGCGCAGAATGGGATACCTACACCATGAACGGCGACGGCACCAGCCAATTGTTGTATGGGAGCAACGATAGCAAAGAAACCGTGCCATACTCGTGGGTACGCTCGTGGGACCCAAGCAAAGTCAAATTGTTCGTCGATTCACGCCGTGGCAATGGCGCAAATCGCCAAATCTGGACGGTCGGTGCTGATGGCGCAATGACCCGCGTGACCTACACCGACGGTACGCCCACCCCTCCAGGTGTGCCATACCAAGGCTATGTTGGTACTCCATCGAACGATTACAATGCTTCGGTTTCGCCCGATGGCAGCAAATTGGCCTTTGTTTCAGACCGTTCAGGCAAGCCCCAAATTTTTGTGAGCTATACCAACGGAGCCAGCCAAACCCAAGTGACGCTTGATGATTGTGTTAATGAAACGCCAAGCTGGAGTGCTGATGGCCGCTATCTCTACTGGGCAGCAAACTGTGGCACCAGCGCCAAGTACAACGTCTATCGCGCCGAATTGAACTGGCTGGCCGACCAACCAACCAACGATTATCCATACCTTTCGTTGGAATTGCGCAACAAGGTCAATTTGACCAACAGCACGACCAGCGATAACGGTTTCCCACGGGTCTCACCCGATGGCAGCAAGATTGTCTTCACCTCAAACCGTGATGGCAACAGCGAAATCTATGTGATGAATGCTGATGGCAGCAACCAAACTCGTTTGACCAACAGCAGTGCCGAAGATGGCGCTCCATCGTGGAAGCTCGACGGCACTAAAATCGCCTTCGATAGCAACCGCGACGGCAACTGGAACATCTATGTGATGAACACCGACGGCACTGGCCAATCGCAATTGACCAACAACAGCGCCGACGACCGCTGGAATGTTTGGGGCCAATAAGCTTGAATCGTTTCTAACCCGAACCTCTCTCCTGTAACGGGAGAGAGGTTTTTTTGTGCGGATTAGGTGAGTGATTCCCTCACCCCCCAGCCCCCGACTTACGGGGGTAGGTTTTGAGCGATTGGTCGGCGGTGGAGCGTTCCCTCACCCCCCAGCCCCCTCTCCCACGAAAACGCGGGCGAGGGGGAGCCGACCAGTGTTTCCCAAGAACTGCGTCAGAACCACCCGTTTAAAGCCCCTCACCCACGCCACGGGAGAGGGGTTGGGGTGAGGGGATGTTTCACCACTTACCCGTATAAGCCCACTGAACGCGGGCGAGGGGGAGCACCTGTTTTTAGCAACGCATTGCGCAAGAACCATGCTATTAAAGCCCCTCGCCCACCGAGTGGGAAAGGGGTTGGGGTGAGGGGCCATGAGCACGTAGGCTTTGGCGGAATGGCACTTGCTATAGCTATTGCAGGTTGAATTATTGGCATTGAGGGTCAATTGGGTTGCCATGATAGGCAAAAATAGGCTACTATACCCAATGCAATACACGTTTGCACCCTCTGGCCAATCCTCAACCCTATGCATAAGGAGCAACCAATGATGCAAGAATATGATTTAAGCTATCAACGCCAGCACGATCTGCTCGATCATTTGGCGGAGCTAGCAACTTGGTGGCGCGCTGCAAATATCGCCCGTCGCCCAATGTTGGTTGAGGCTTATCATGAAACCCTCGATGAATTGTATGGCGCTGGCTGGAACGCCGAATTAGCGCCACAGCAATTGTTGCCACCGTGGCTCATGCCCGATTGTTATCTGGCCAAATATCCTCACCCATGTGCCACCGATGCCCAATCTCTCCACGATTTGTTTGGCGAGCGCGATTGCGCTGCCTAACACGGCTTTGGTAGGACGTTAATCTTCTGCACCGCTGCAACTCCACGCTTCATCAGTAGCATGGCAAGGTTTAGCCAAACCAATGCCAATTCTTAACATGCCATTTACACAAGCCTCTTGATCTGCGTGCTAGACTATTAAAACCCTCTGAGCGAGGGTAGTAGATGATCGCTTATCGTTGAGGTATTGAAACCAGCACTGATGTTGTCGAAGGAGGCTCCAATGACGCTTCGTTTTGCTTTGTACGATTTAGATAACACCCTTTACGCTGACTCATCGGGGCTGATGGAACAGATTAATGATCGGATTGGGTTGTTTTTTCAGGAACATTTGCAGTTAGATGCCGCCGAAGCCCATCGCTTGCGCCAAAGCTATTATGAGCAATATGGCACAACCTTGGCGGGCTTGCAAAAACACCACGGCGTGGTCGAAACCGAAGATTATTTGACGTTTATTCATCAATTGACGCTTGATGTGTTGTTGCCTGATGATGGCACGTTGCACGTCGCGTTGCAAGCTTTGCCACTGCAAAAAATCATCTTCACCAACTCGCCACGCGAACATGCGGTACGCGTGCTCAATCAATTGGGCTTGCACGACCATTTTGAGCAAATTTTTGATATTCGGGCCTTTGAATTTTTGGCCAAGCCCGATCTCAATGCCTATCATACGGTGTTGCACGCGCTCAATGCCCAAGGCCACGAATGTGTGCTGTTTGAAGATACCATGGCCAACCTTGCTCCGGCCAAAAGTTTGGGCATGACCACGGTGCTGATTGCGCCCGAAGGTACGCAGCATCCATTTGCCGATATTATTGTGCCAAACGTCCTCGCAGGCACGTTAGCCATCCACGAACGTTGTGGCGTGCCACTCAATCTTGCGGCCTAGCTCACGCATTCTGTGCTACATTAATCAGCAAATCTTGGAATATTTCAAGCCTATGGGAGTGCCATAGGCTTGTTTGAGGTTGTGCAATGACAACATTTTTGGAGCAAGCTCAGCAGCTTTTGGCCCAAATGGACGAACGCGAACAGCAATTGGCCTTGACCATCATTCAGCGCATTAGCAAACATCAAGGCTATGGCGCAGCCTTTACCTGGAGTTTGGGCGTGGTCTACGAGGATGTGCAGCCAGGGCGCTCGCGCTGCTCAATGCAAATCGACCCTGGCCATTACAATCCTGCTGGCATTGCCCATGGCGGCGTTGCCTACAGTTTGCTCGATACTGCGATGGGCAGCGCATTTTGGACGGCGCTGGAACGACCATTGGGTTGTGCCACGCTCGAATTAAAAATTAATTACCTGCGGCCCATTGTTGACGGCAATATTATTGCTAGCGCCGAACTGGTCGAACGCACGACCCGCTTTGGAATTTTGACTGGGCGGGTCGTCAACGAAGCTGGTGATTTGTTGGCATTGGGTCAAGGCACATTTGCAATTATTAATTATCCTAAGGAGTAACCGATGCAGATTATCTTGGCCGATGTGCAACCAGCTATGGTCGCCGCATGGCAACAAATTTGTGGCGATTGCCGAATGTTAGCATTCAGCATGGCTCAATTCTCGATTGCACAACTGATGCCGTGGTTAGCCCCGCCAATAGCTTTGGCTTTATGGATGGCGCCATCGATATGCTATACAGTCGCTTTTTTGGCTGGCATGTGCAAGAGCGCTTGCAAACAATCATTCAACAGGAGCATTTTGGCGAGTTGTTGATTGGCAAGGCGGCGCTGGTGCCAACCGATCATGCCAAAATTCCATTTGTGATTGCCGCGCCAACCATGCGCGTGCCCATGATTTTGCAAGGCACGGTCAACCCATATCTGGCCTGTCGAGCGGTATTACTGCTGATCAAACATGGGCAATTTGCTGGCCAAGCAATTGCTGAATTGGTCAAAACTGTGGCGATTCCTGGCTTGGGAACGGGGGTTGGGCGGGTTGCGCCACAAGTTTGTGCGCGCCAAATTCGGGCCGCAATCGAGGAGGTTTATGGCGCAGGGCCGCAATTTCCCAGCAGTTGGTGGGAGGCGCAAGCCCGCCATCAATGGTTGTATGGGGCCGAACCGCGCGATTTACAACGTGAAGGCTAAGCAGCATCCTCACCAAGGATGAGTGCAAATCACCCGAAAAAACACCCATGCAGGTTCCCCCAAAAGTTTTTCTTTTTAATCTCTTTATGCTAGCATAGGGTCAATCTTTACGACCGCTATTCGTATTCTTGGAAAGGACGTAGCAATGTCGCGAATCCGCGCTTCATTCCGTATCGCCATTGTTCTATTGGCACTGTTGTTCCTAGTTGGGCCTGTTTTTGTTGCCCGTGCCCAAACGAACCCAGCTCAAGCCCCAGTTCAAAGCGCAGCAATTCCCAACGATACCCAGTATCTTTGGATTGCAGGCAGCTCGTTTCAAACCCGCGACTCAACCACGGCCTTTGAAACAACCCGCAACACCAATAATCAACCAACTGGTTGTATTTATGCCACCAGCAGTGGCGAATTTACGGCTCCGGTTGCAGTGCCCAACGGCGCAACCATCTTAGGCTTGGATTATTATCTCAACGACACGGGCACCAGCCAAACCAAAGCTGAGTTGACGCTTAACGACAGCGATATGATTATGCCTCGTGAATTGATCACGGTGGAAATTTCAAGCTCGATTGGTTTGACCAACACCTATGCGCCAATTCGCGCGCCATATGCTCCGTATGTGGTCAACATGCAAAATCGCGGCTTGTTCTTGGAATGGTTTCCCCGCGTAACCAATGCCTCGATGCAATTGTGTGGCGTGCGGATTGCCTACACCGCGCCAGCAGAGCCACGCCCAGCGACCGATTATTTGTTTATCGTTGGTAGCACCTTGGTCAACACCAACTCAGCCACCGAACATGGTTATGCTGGGGCTGGCTGTACCTTTGTTAAAATCAATGGTCGCACCTTGAATGCTGATGTCGACTTACCTCAAGGCAGCCAACTAACAGCGGTGCGCACCTATTTCCGTGATGTGAACAGCGCTGATCTGACGGTAAAACTGATCGCCTCAAATGGCCAAGGCGTAACCAATACGCTTGCCACCTTGACTAGACCAGTTTCCGATACAGCATTGGTCAACGCCGATCAAAACTTGAATTACACCGTCAATGAAAGCAACGAATCGTTGAGCGTGGTTGCTGATTTTGCTGGGGTTTTGAGCAATCAACTGCGCTTGTGTGGGGTTCGGTTCCAATATAGCAACCCTACGACCGAGCCAACCCAAGATAGCCGCTTCATCACCGGCAGCACCTTCGTGCCACGGCGCTCGAACGTCAACTACAGCAGCGATGCTAATGGCTGTGTCAACGTCAGCAACGAAATCGAAGATTTGACCGCCAACGTCACCGCGCCAGAAGGTGCGAAGGCCGCCCGCGTCACCTTCTACTACAAAAATGCTGCTGCTGGCCCAACCCTCAACTTGTATAGCTTTGTTGGCAGCGGCGAATTTACCCAAATCACCAGCGTCCCAGTGATGGGTACAGGCACGCAAAACTCAGTCAGCATCAACTACCCAATTGAGAACACCGATCAAGGCTTAGCCTTGGTGTGGGATGCTTCATCGGCGAGCAGCGAATATGCCTTGTGTGGAGCCAAGATTGACTTCCTCTACACCCAACAAGTGTTCTTGCCAATTGCCTTGAACAACTACTAAAGCAACCCTTAAACAGCATTTGTACTGGTTCGTTGCGTTAACGACGGTTTGCCACCTCACCCCCTAGCCTCCTCTCCCGCCCGCGGGAGAGGGGGAAAACCACGAGACCAGCGCTCCCCTCGCCCGCGTTCAGTGGGAGAGGGGCTGGGGGTGAGGGCATGCCGCTGGTTGCCAATCCAATGAACCAATACAACGCTTAAACAGCAATGGCCGAAGTAATTTCGGCCATTGTTGCATTTTAGGCAGGTGGTTTATCTTTTTTGATCTCAGCCAAAATCAAATCGCGCAAGATCGGGTTGTTGACCGTATCGGGGGCTGGTGGTTTTGGTTCTGGTGGTTTTGGGGGATCTGCTGGTTTTTCTTCGACCTTCTTCGTTGCTTCTTTTTTAGTTTCCTTGCCATGGATTTTGAAAATCAAGCGTTGCAAGAGCCGCAAATTGACCAGCACAGCAATCGCCACAACGCCAAACAGCAACATTGTGGGAAAGCGCTCGATAAACACCATTGCCACGCGGCTACTCGCCGCCCACGGGCTGAGCATCAGATCATTATTATAAACATTGCCATAGCGCAAAATCAGGCTGAGCAGCAAGATGCCATTGAACAAGCCAGCGCCAGCGCCAAACCAACGCGAGCGACCCAAGGCCAATTGCTTGCGCGAAGGCAAAAGCAAGGCCCCGCCATAGCCGATAAAAATCGTGCAAATAAGCAGCAGAATAATCGAGATCCACGCAGTCGTATCGGCAATATCTTGATTGAAGCGGGTGGCATTATTTGGCCCCCAAATTGGCCCCCAAAGCTCAGCCAGCAACGCTCCCAACAAAATGCCGATTAATGTCATGGCCTCGCGCTGAATCCCCCGACTCGCGCCTAAAATGGTCAAACCCAGCGGGACACCCAGCAACAATCCATTGAAGACTAGACCCACAACAACCTTCCTTTTGTGCTGATGGTTTTGCTACGAGCTATGATAGCACAGCCCTTGCCTGATTCGCACAACCAAAAGCGGCCTTTCGAACCTCGAAAGACCGCTTTTGTACCGCTGATTGATTAGGTTTACTTATTGCGAGTTAGCTCGCACATAGTAGCCTTGATCGAGATATTGTGGGCTGAACAACACCAAATCGGTTGCATCAGGAGCCACATCAAAGACCAACGCCGTGGTGAAGTTGCCACCTGGCGCGGTTTGTTTTTGGTTGATGTATGGGAAACCACGATTAACAAAATCGGGGTAGACATTGGTTACTGCTTCGGAAGCATCAAGGTTGGCGCGATACACGCGGCCTTGTGCATCTTTCAACACAACCAAATCGGCAGGAATGTTGCGACCACCAGCAGTGTCGGCCATCAACAAGCGCACCGCAATCCAACGGCCTTGAGGCTGAAGGTTAATCGCATTGCCATCGGCAACCAAATTGCCACCAGCATAGTTGAAGAACCAACCATCAACATTCAATGGAATCGTGCCATCAGAAGGCAACAAGGCTGGTTGAGCACTGCCCAATTGTTGATCGACTGGGAAGGTGTTGGGATCAACGATTGGTGGTACTGGGGTTGGCTGTGGCACATTTGGATCTGGCGTTGGCTCAACGATTGGCGTTGCCAAGGCCAAATCAGCGGTTGGCGAAATTGGCTGGGTTACGCCGCCACCAATTGCGGTTGGCTGTGGGGTGTTCAAATTGGCAACTGGATCAGGATCGCCTGAGAAAATGAACTTCCAAGCCAAGAAGCCCAACAAGAACAACAGCACAACCCCAACCACAGCGCGGATTAAGGCGCTGTTGCCTTGGTTGGTTTTGCGTTTGCCGCCACGGGGCGTAACATTATTGCTTTCTGCAGTTGCAGCCGACAAGGTTGGTGAACGGCGAATTGGTTTTTTCGCTTCTTCGGGCTTGACTTCGATTTGCGAAACATCGACCCGTTCGCGGTTCATGTAGGCATCGAGGTCGAGATCATCGCCAAAATCTGGAATATCGAAATCGACCGATGAATCGTTGCCACTCTTTTGGCGATCGCTCATGGCGTTTGAATAACTGCCCAGCGAATCCAACGACATGGCAAATTCTTCATCTGGCGTTAGTTCGCGGGTTCGTGCAGGCTCTGCTTTGGCAGCAGGTGCAGGAGTTGGTTCAACAGCACGCGGGCTTGGTTGCCCCCAATCGACATCAAAATCATCTAATGCGGTAGTGGTTGCTGGCTCCACAAAAACTGGTGCAGGTTCTGGGGCAGGCGGTGGTGTTTGAACAGCAGGCTTAGCCGTAGGGCCACCAAGTGCCTCTAAACCTTGACGAGCCAATTCATTCGACGGATCGAGTTCGGTGACTTTCTCCAGCGCAGCACGCTTTTCCTCGCGATCCTCGGCAACCCCAGCCAACCACAGCCATGCTTGGGGGTCAGATGGAGTTTCGCGGGTCAGCAAACGGAAAAGTTTCCGCGCCTCTTCTTTGTCACCCGCACGCGCAGCTTCGATACCGAGCTGCAGGATGCTCTCTTTGTCTGCCATGCGGTCTCCTTGCCTGCACGTATTGTTCCAGGCACTAGCGCACAATTTGTGCCATAAGAGAGGGATACAACGGTATTGGGCGTTATTGTATCACACGCCTTAGATGCGGGCAAAGCCTATTATTCAGCGTTATGGGTGATTTTTGGTAAACTAGGGGTTTTGTCAAAGATCAAAATCTGTGTAGCATGACGGTAGTGGTCTTTTCACCCAAGCTCAGCATGAAGGAGTTGTCTATGGCTAGTCGTCCAGATTTTCGTTATGTTGCCCACACGTTGGTGGAGCAATTGATCACTGATCGCCGTGATTTACACCAGCACCCTGAACTTGGCTTCGAAGAATTTCGCACTGCCAAAATTGTGGCCGATCGCTTACGCGAACTGGGCTACGAGGTGACGGAAGGGCTGGCCACAACTGGCGTTTTAGGCCATATTCGAGCCCAACCAGGCGGCAAAGTTGCCATGCTGCGCTTCGATATGGATGCCTTGCCAATTCACGAGCAAAACGATGTTGATTATCGCTCAACCATTGATGGCAAAATGCATGCCTGCGGCCACGATGGCCACGTTGCAATCGGCTTGGGCGTTGCGGCAGCCTTGATGCAAAACTGCGAAGCCCTTGGCACTGGTGGGATCAAATTGCTGTTCCAGCCAGCAGAAGAAGGTGGCGGGGGCGCGCAAAAGATGGTCGAGGCTGGCGCGATGGAAAATCCTCGGCCTGATATTTCGCTGGGCTTGCATATTTGGGCACCAATGCCCTTGGGCACGGCCAATGTGCGTTCTGGGCCAATTATGGCTTCTGCCGATACGTTTAATGTGGAAATTACCGGCAAGGGCGGCCACGGCGCACAACCAGAAACCACCGTCGATTCGGTCTTGGTGGCTTCGCATATGGTCGTGGCCTTGCACTCAATTGTCAGTCGCAATATTCACCCTGAACAACCAGCAGTGCTATCGGTTGGCTCGGTGCAAGCAGGCACAGCTCACAACATCATCGCCCACAGCGCCACCCTGACTGGCACGATTCGTAGCTACGACCCAGAAGCCCGCGAGCGTTTGAAGCAACGGGTGCATGAAGTCGTACAAGGTGTAGCCGCAACTTTTGGCGCAAGCGCAGTTCTCAAATACGATGAAATGTGCCCAGCGACGATCTGTGATCCTGCGGCCACCGCCTTGGTACGCGGCGCAGCCGAAGCAATTTTGGGTGCTGAAAATGTCGATGATAGCATCCGCACCATGGGTTCGGAAGATATGTCGGTCTTGTTGAATGAAGTGCCTGGCTGCTACTTCTTCTTGGGTGGCCAAACCTTGGAGCGTGAATTGGGCGCGCATCCCCATCATCACCCAGCATTTAGCTTTGATGAAGGGGTTTTACCCTTGGGTGTAGCGATTTTATGTGAAGCTACCACCCGCTATCTCAATGGGGGCAACCAATGAGACAGCGCGTTTGGTTACAACGCTTCTTTCAAATTGGCATGATCTTTAGTTTGGCTGGCTGTGGGGCAACTGCCAGCACGCCAGTGCCCGAGCCGGTTCAAACTGTCACGCCAACAATTGTGCCCTTGCCCAAGCCAAGCCTCAGCGATAGCCCGCAATTCAACGGGGCCAATGCGATGGAATTTGCCAAAACCCAGATGCAATGGATTCCCCGCGACACTGGCACGCCTGGCTGGCAAGCCAACGGCGATTGGATTATCCAAACCTTACTTGAATATGGCTGGGATGTTGAAGAGCAATTTTTCAACGTGCCCGAAAATAAAAAAGGCCGCAACATTATTGCCAAACGTGGCACAGGGCCACTGGTGTTGCTTGGCGCGCACTACGATGCCCGCCGCTACGCCGATAATGATCCCGACCCCAATAAGCGGATGCAGCCAGTGCCAGCCGCCAATGACGGAGCCAGCGGGGTTGCCGTGCTACTTGAATTGGCGCGCGTGCTCAAGCCAGAACGGCTGAACGAGGAAGTTTGGCTGGTGTTTTTCGATGCTGAGGATAATGGCATCATTGGCGAGTGGGGCTGGACGCTTGGCTCAATCGACCTTGCACCCAAGCTCGAAACAGCACCTAAAGCAGTGGTGATCGTCGATATGATTGGCGATGCAGACCAGCAAATTTACCTTGAGCAAAGCTCTACGCCAGCGTTACGGGCCGAAATTTGGCAACAAGCAGCAGATTTGGGCTATACAACCTTCATCTCGGAAACCAAACATCATGTGCTTGATGATCACACGGCCTTCTTGCAGCAAGGCTTTAGCGCTGCCGACCTGATCGATTTTGATTACCCGCATTGGCACACCACCAATGACACAATCGATAAACTCAGCGCTACGGCACTAGAAGCAGTTGGGCGCACGCTTGAAGAGTGGCTGACCAAAAATTAACCATGATTAAACCCAAAGGCCACGGTTGCTCGACCGTGGCCTTTGGGTTTAACGGGCGTTTTCGCCGTAGAGCCGTTGGCGCAGCGAGGTGATGTCGTTGCGCAAACGAGCATCGCTATTAATTTCGTCGTTGATTTTGTTATAGCCATGCATCACGGTGGTATGGTCGCGACCGCCGAGCAATTCGCCAATTTCCACCAGCGAGGCATCGGTTTCTTCGCGCAGCAAATACATCACAACTTGGCGCGGCAAAACGACGTTGCGCGAGCGGCCACGGCCACGAATCGCGCGTTGGTCGATGCCATAATGCTGTGAAACTTCGCGAAAAATATCATCAGATGTGACCCGTTTGCGGCGACTGGTATCGAGCAAATCGGCCAAGGCCGCAGAAGCAACCTCAACCGTCACTGGCGTGCGATTAAGATTGGCATAGGCAATCACCCGATTTAAACAGCCTTCCAGCTCGCGAATATTGCTTTGAATGCGTTGGGCCAAAAAGTCGATCACATCGGATGAAACTGGCACCTGCAAAGTTTCGCCTTTGGCGCGCAAAATTGCCGTCCGCGTTTCGAGATCCGGGTTTTGCACATCGACAATCAAGCCCCATTCAAAGCGCGAGCGTAAGCGTTCTTCGAGGGTTAAAATCGCTTTTGGCGGGCGATCGGAGCTGAGTACGATTTGCTTGCCAGCGCCATGCAAGGTGTTGAAGGTATGGAAAAACTCTTCCTGCGTGCCTTCTTTACCAGCGATAAATTGAATATCGTCGATTAGCAAAATATCGATATTGCGGTAGCGAATGCGAAACTCTTCGGTTTGTTGGCGACGAATAGCGTTGATCAAATCGTTGGTGAATTTCTCCGACGACACATAGAGCACATTCACTTCTGGATTGCGATCCAAGGCATAGTTGCCAATTGCCTGCAACAAGTGGGTTTTGCCCAACCCAACGCCGCCATACAAAAACAGCGGGTTATAGGCTTGGGCGGGGTGTTCGGCCACCGCCATACAAGCGGCATGAGCCAAACGGTTGGAGCTACCAACAATAAACGACGAGAAGGTATAGCGCGGGTTGAGCACCGATGAGCGATTAGGATCGCCCAAGGGCAATTGGTTGAGCATCGGCGCAGGTTGGTTGAAACTGGCAAAACTTGGCTCAACCACCTCGGCTGCTTGGCTGGGTTCGGCTGGCGTGGGCGTGGCAGGCTCGCTTGGCGCAGCAGGAGCACTGCTGATAATCACCCTCACATTCACTTGATAGCCCAACACCTCGCCTAAAGCACGGCGTAACACACTCATAAAACGATCTTCGATCACCTGCTTGGTCGTGACATTCGGCGCGCCAATCACGGCTAAATCGTTGGCAAGCGAAACCAGGGCTGTGGTTTTGAGCCAGGTATCATAATCGTAACGAAGTATTTGGTTTTGCAAAGTCCCGAGGGTTGTCAACCAAATCTGTTTTGTATCCAAAATTAAAAGCTCCTCTGTGCTGGTGGGTCGTCCAACTCGCCGTTGAGTTCATCAGCCCACAGGAGAGTAAATCGTATCGATGTAGGCATAAATGTAGCTTGCATGATAGCGGATAGTAGCGTTTCTTGGCAAACTCGCATGGGTGCTGCCAACAGGGTGTGGATAAGCAAATTTGTGGATATGTGGAAAACCATGTCTAGCACTAGAGTAATAGCCATATTTTGCTGATTAGAATGGGCTATTTGCTGCCTACAACGCTCTTGAATAGCATGTTGATAAGCAGTGGAACGCTGTGGAAAACAGCCTAAAAACGGAGACATTATAGTCTCCGTTGATCATGGTCGTTTAGGCAGCGCGTTGATCATTTTTGCTACGATTGGGGTTATTGCGGCGCGCAAGATTGGTTGAGCCACAGGCATGGCATTTGGCATTATGCGGCAACGGCCCTGAGATTTGCATTTCATGATTGCATTTTTTGCAGACCAAGGCCTCGGTCGCGAAATCGCTCACATCTTCGTAGCGGCCTGTTTTGATCATCTTCATTGAATGCCTCCTTCGGCATGTGAGTTGCTGCTTTTCACTATAGCTAGCTACCCGCCGCAAGGCGACCCTTGAAGATGACAAATCAAGGACATTTGCGAATGAATTGGTTGTTAATGATGAAGATACGTTCCCTCACCCCAACCCCTCTCCCGTGGCGCGGGCGAGGGGCTTTAACAGCGTGGTTCGCTCCCAATTCCTTGGTGCATGAACCATGGATGCTCCCCCTCGCCCGCGTTCAGTGGGAGAGGGGGTTGGGGGGTGAGGGATCTTTTTCCCTATTTCACGACGTATGGCAAATAGACCAGCCACTCGTCGTCGTCGACAATCGTGACTTCGATGCTGGCAGTGCCAAGCGTGAGGTTGCTTGGATTGCTCAAGCCAATGCTAAAGGTTTCGTTTGGCTCTTTAATGCGATCGCCAACAATGCTGATGCTGACCACTTTTTGGGTTTCGCCAGCAGCGAAGTTGAGGGTCAGGTTTTGGCCAACGAAGTCGCTGCCAGCGCTAGCAGTGCCCGCAGTTGTGGCTATTTGCACGCTGCTTGCGCGACCGCTGGCCGTCGAAAGGGTCACGGTAAATTGCAAGGTCGTGGTGATGCCACTGCCTTCAATCACGCTGTTGAGGCCACTCAAAGCCACACTTGGCGTTGGGTCGTTATCAACAATCGTGACTGCGCCAGCAGTGCCGAGGGTTGCGCCACCTGTTGCGCTGCTCAGTACGAGGGTAAAGGTTTCATCGGCCTCATCCAAGAGATCGCCAAGCACCACGACGGTTACGGTTTTGGTCAGTTCGCCTGGCGCAAAATTGAGCGTGCCAGCGGCAGGCGTAAAGTCGGTGCCGCTCAAAGCTGTGCCCGCCAAAGTTGAGTAGTTGACGCTCACAGCGGTCGCGCTAGGGTTGGATAAGCTGACGGTGAAGGTTGCATTGACGCTGTTGGCATCGCCTTCGGTGACGCTGATAGTGTTGGCGTTGATCGTTGGCGCACCATCGTCGTCAATAATCGTGCCAATTGCATTGGAGTTCAACAAGCTCGCATTTTGCGGGTTGCTGACGGTGACGGTAAAGGTTTCGTTGCTTTCGTCGATCAGATCGCCATTGACGTTTACAAAGATGTTTTGGCTCAACTGACCTGCGGGAATTGTTAAGGTGCCGCTGATCGCGGTGTAGTCGCTACCAGCGGTTGCGGTGTTGTCGAAGGTGGCGTAATGCACGGTCACAGCTTGGCCGCTCACTGCTGAAAGGGTTGCAGTCACGGTCAAAGGCTTGCTGCCCGTATTGCCTTCGAGCACTGGAAAGCCAGTAAGATCGAGCATTGGCGCTGCGTCATCATCGAGAATAACGACCGTGCAAGCACTGCCAGCTGTGGCGTTGCTTGGGTTGCTCAACTCAACAGTAAACGATTCATCAGTTTCATCGATCAGATCGCCCAAAACTTGCACATCGATGGTTTTGCTGGTTTCGCCTGGGGCAAAGCTCAGCGAGCCATTGCTGCTGGTGAAATCAACATTGGCGGTGGCCGAACCAGCGACGGTTGCATAATCAACCGTGATCAGGCTGCTGCTTGGGTTGCTCAGGCTCACATTCAGGGTCACGGTTACGCTGCCGCTGTTGCCTTCGCTCACTTCGCCATTCGCCACTGTAATAACTGGCGTTGCATCATCGTCGAGAATCGTGGCAACTGCTTCATCGTTGCTAATCGTGGTGTTGACAGCGTTGCTCAGCGCCACGTTGATCGTTTCGTCTGGCTCGTCGATCAAATCGCCAACCGTAGCAATATCGATGGTTTTGCTGGTTTCGCCTGGGGCAAAATTGAGCGTGCCAGTAATTGTGGTGTAATCGCTGGGAGCGCTCGCCGTGCCATCGATGGTCACAAATTCAACGCTGATTGGCAGATAGCTAGCATTTGAAAGCGTGACTGGCACAGTAATTTGGCCAGGTGTGCCACTACCTTCATTCGTGCTAGCAGCATTCACGCTGATGGTTGGTGCGCTGTCGTCATTGGTAATGGAGCCAATGCCTTGGCCATCGCCAATTGCGGCGTTGGTGGCGCTCAACAAATTGATAAAGAAGCGTTCGTTAAGTTCAAATTGGCTATCGCCATGAACTTCAATCGTCACTGGCACGCTCAAGCTATTAGCTGGAATCGTGGCGGTGCTGCTGGCGGCGGTGTAGTCTGCTGGCGCAATCGCCGTATCATCAGCGGTTACATAGCTCACAACCACTGGGCTGGCACTGACCGCCGATAAGCTCAAGGTAAAGTTCAGATTGGTCGTGCCACTATTGCCTTCGACCACCGTTACATCGTTGACGCTGACGCTTGGCAAGTTGCCAACCGACGAACAGCGTGAGAATTCCGAGGTGTTGCCGTTGGCATCAACCGCCGTTGCGGTCACCCGTTGGCCCAAAGCCACGGTCGTGGTCAAATTGGCAGTGTAGGAAATTGCGCCTGTTGCGCCGGTATTGATCGCGTAGGAGCCGATGTAGGTTTGGCCTTCGCCAAAGTTGCTTGGATCGCACGCACCTTGGCCATAGAAATCGAGGGTCAAGGCCGCATTTGGTGCGCCAATATACGAGCCAATAATTTGGGTTAAGCCACCACCAGAGCTGGTCGATTCAACAATTGGATAATTGAGCAAATTGTTTGGCCCAGTATCGCTGTCGTTGGCATCATTGGCGGTTACGCCATCGCCGTTGGCATTATTATCGGGGCCAAGGTCGATGCCCAAGCGATTGTTGCTAAAAATGCTGTTGCGCTGAATCCGTTGGGTCGTGGCAACTGCCGCACCTTGGGTAATCAGCACGCCATTCTTGGCGTTGAAGGCAATCACGTTGCCAGCGCCTTGGGCCGAGCCGCCGATGGTTGTGTTTGTGCCAGCAGCCACCCGCACGCCGTTGAATTGGTTGGCGACCCCAGTTGGGCTGGCAGGAGCAATAAAGGCATTGGTGCCAATGTAATTGCCTTGAATCACATTCGCTGCCGAGCTTGCAGTAAAGATGTTGATCCCGTTATTGCCGTTGCCCGAAATCACGTTGCGCTCGCCGATGGTCAAGCCACCAATTTGGGTGTTGCGCGCGCCGTCGAGCTTGATGCCATCACTCACATTGCCAAGCGCTGCATTACCATTGAGCGTCGTGCCAATGTAGTTGCCCTTGATGATATTGCCAATCGCCGAGCCGCCGCCAATTACAATCCCGTTGCTATTGGCTGAGATCAAGTTGCGTTCGGCGGTGGTTGTGCCACCAATCGTATTGCCGCCAACATTGAAGATATAAACCCCAGCCGAGCTATTGCCCAAGGCCGAGCCACCGCCATTGTTGGTGCCGATGTAGTTACCAGAAATTTTATTGTTGGTTGCGCCAGCCTCGATAATTGCCACGCCATCGCTGTTGTTGCCAGAGATCACGTTGCGTTCAGCGGTTGTGCCGCCAACCAAGGTATTGGCGCTGCGATCGATAAAGACCCCGCGTTGGCTATTGCCAATATCGAGGGTTGCGCCAATGTTGGTGCCAATAAAGTTGCCTTGAATGCGGTTGCCCAATGGCGCTGAGGTAACGTTGACCAGCACGCCATGCTCGACGTTGCCAGAAATAATGTTGCCCAGCGTACCAAACGTACCGCCAACTTGATTGTTATCGCTGCCGATGCGCACGCCGCTCTTGCTATTGCCAAGCGCTGCATTGCTGTTCAGGCTGGTGCCGATGTAATTATTTTGGATGGTTGTGGCATTTGCCCCAGCCACCAGCGTAATCCCATCGCCATCGTTGCCAGAAATTAAGTTGCGAGCATTCGAGCCGCTGCTGCCACCAATTAAGGTGTTGGCAGATTCGACGCGTACACCCGACAGGCCATTGCCAGCATCGACTGTGCCCGAAGGATCAGTACCGATGAAATTACATTCCAGCGTGTTGCGGCCAAGAGTTGCCAAACGCACGCCATTGCCAGCAAAACGATTAATTACCAAGCCGCGAATAAGGCTATTGCCGCCAGTTACATCGAGGCCATTAACGTTTGCGCCAGCCAACGAGCCGTTTAATTCGATCACCGGAGCGTTGCATGCAGCGCCAGCTTGGCTCAAGCCATCGAGAATCACCGGAGCGCTGATCGTTGGCAAGGCTGCGGTTGGCGAGATTGTGCGCACGCCGCTACCAAGCAAATTAAAGCGAATCGTATCGGTTTGGGGCGTGGTGTTAGCCAATGTAATAGCTTCGCGCAACGAACAATTGAACGTCGTACATGCTCCATCATTTGTATCCAAATTGGTGCTAACCAAAATTGGCGAGGTTTGGACGCTGTTGCTCGCTTCAAATGCGCCAATATCCAAGCGGCCTTCGCGCACGCGCACAAAGCCAGGCCCACGTTGATCGGTGGCTGGCAAGCCAATTGGCGCAGGATCGCCAGCGTTATAGGCTGGGCTATTTTGTAACACAGCTGCGGTTGGCGTGCCGCCGCCGTTGTTCTGCACATCGCCAATTGCAGGGTCTTGGCCAGTAATATTGCTGGCGGTTGAGCCACTAAATACCGCGCCGCTGGGCACAGTTTCAATCAAGTTATAGCCATTTGAGGTGATGGTTTGGCCAGTGCCAACCCCAACATCGGCGCTGGTCAAGGGTGTATTGGCAGCTCGTTGGGTATTGTTGGCCACAATCGTGTTATACAAGCTAACGCGTAAACCAGGCTGGCCGCTAGTTGTAAACCCGTTAACAACCCCACCAACGATCGAGCCGCTACTATTTGAAGCGGCATTGTAGGCAATTGTGCTGTAGTAGACATCGATAATGCCATTGTTATCGTTGTAAATCGCAGCGCCCGCCTTGCCACGGTTGTAGGCAATCGTGGTGTTGGTGATTGCCGTGGTCAAGTTGGCAGGAGGATTTTGAATATTAACGTGGTGAATCCCAGCGCCCAAGCCTGAGCCGCTGGTGATGCCGCCAGAGGTGCTGGTGACGGTATTGCTCAAGACAGCGCTATTGACAATCGTGGTGATGCTGCCGCTGGTGCTAAATGCGCCACCATTAGCGGGCGCAGTATTGCCCATAATCACGCTATTGTAGACCCGCAAAATCCCAGCAACACCGCTGGTGCGTTGGTTGCGCAATGCACCGCCATTGCCGCTGGTGCCAGCAGTATTGGAAAGCACAGCCGTATTGCTGATAACAACCGTGCCACCTTGGTTGAGCACAGCGCCACCGTTGGCAATGCCCGTATTTGGGGCTTTACCACGTTGCAAGGTCAAGTTGTAGATTGCAAGATTGGCAGTTGTCGCCGTAACATTGAAGAGGCGCACGCTATTGTTGCCATCGATTTTCAGGCCAGGCGCGGCGGCTCCATCAATCACAACCACCCGCGCAACGCTCAATTCAGCAGTTAATGTGATCGTTTGGCCTGCCAAACTTGGGTCAAACACAATTGGCGAACAGCTTGCGTTGATCAAGGCTGCCCGGAGCGAACCAGCTGGCGGCGAGGCTGCGTCGCTGGTGTTGGTAACCGTACAAACCGCAGTTGGCGCGCTGGCAGAACGGGCTTCAGGAAGCTGTGGTGCTGCAATGCGTGCTGCTGTTGGTTGAATTGGAACAACAAATAATGCCAACAAGAGTGCCAAATTAAGCACCAATGCACGACGACGAACCTGCGGTTGCAAAGTTCGCCCTTGATCAGGGAATTGGAGCATACAAACCTCGTACTAGACTCTCGAAGAGCAACCCTGCGCTGAGCATCATTACTCTTGAGGCCAATTAAGTGGAGACGATCAGCATAGCTTCAGCCGAGCTTAAGCCATCACCAACCTATGCCGCTGGTTAGTACGAAGCGGAGCAGTAAGTTATGACTAAGGTACTACTGAAGTGCATGGCGATTATATGCCAAGGTTATAGCAATTGCTAGGGAAAAATTTATTAAAATTGCAGTTAATAGTGGTTCCAATTTTAACCAATTAATATATTTTTATGACTAAAAATGAGGCTCTTGTATAGCGAAACCGCGAAGGACGCGAAGCACGCGAAGAGCGAGGGATGAAAAGTGATCATTCGTGGAATTCGTGCAATTCGTGGCAAAAAATGTTCATGGCTATTGGCGATTGGCGATTGGGAAATGAATCTGTGGAATGTGAGGCAATTGGTGGCATGCCCTCCCCCCCAGCCCCTCACCCGTGGCGCGGGCGAGGGGAGCGGACGCTTTTTTACCACGCATTGCGGCAGAACCACCAAGTTAAAGCCCCTCGCCCGCGCCACGGGCGAGGGGTTGGGGTGAGGGGAATCGTTCTTCGTGGTTAAATAAAGCTTTATGGATGGTTAATCTGGTTTTTTCATCCTTCATCCCTCATCCTTCATCCCTTTTAAAATCCTCGGCGGCGGGTTTTCAAAATGGCAATTTTGGTCGAATGATTGAACGGCGCAGGATTGGTCACCGGCTTGCCAGCCCGCGTAGCCGGATAGCCCGTGAAATCTTGGCCAATATCAATAAACTGATCAATCGTGACATAGCCATCGGCACAAATTTTTTCGAGCAGCTCGATATATTCAGCACCGCTTAAAAACAGGGCGTTGTTGATCGCGATAATCGTGCCGTTATGCTCCATCAGTGGCCGCACCCGATTTAGCACCTTGGTATAATTTTGGGCCAAATCGACAACGCCATGGTCGGTGGCAGCAAACATTGGCGGATCAACAATCACACAATCAAATAACTCTTCTTTGCGCTTAAACTTGTTGATTTGCAGCCAAAAGTCTTCAGTTTGAAAATCGGCTTTGTTAATCGGAAAGCCATTCAAGGTATGCGAGGTTTTGGCAACATTCAAAAAGCGCCGATTGCGGTCGGTTTGTACCACTCGTTTTGCGCCTGCGGCAACCGCGGCCACGCCCAAACTGCCAGTATAGGCAAAGGTGTTGAGCACAGTTTTATCAGCCAAGTTGGCCAAAATCCACTCGCGTAGGTTGCGCGTATCCAAGTAGAGGCTTGAATCGCGGTTCATGGTCAGATCAAGCGCATACCAAACCCCATGCTCGCGCACGCGGGTGGCCAGCTTTTCGCCATAGCGCAAAACCCCATTTTGGGCAGTTTCATCATCGGTATTGCGGGTTTTGACCAAAATTGATTCGAGCCATGACAAGCGAGTTGGCAACCAAGCCAGCACTTGCTCAACCAAGGCCTCGCCAGCCTTAGCAGGCTCTGCGTAGTTATGTACAACGGCGGTTGTCGCATATACATCAATCACAATTTTGGGTTCGCCTTCAAGAAACCCATTGAACAAGCGTAAACCAGCTTGATGGCGTTCGTCAAACAAACTCTCGCGAGCAACAATCGCCCGCTCTATTCGATCAGTCAAATTCACGACTGGCATATTGTATCCTTATTGTTGCCAACAGATCATTAGCATTATGCTATTTTAACCGAAATCGCAAATAAGGATCGAATCGAAGCAAACAGTGGTTTGGAATTACGAAGCATTTAGCCCTGAACTTTATAAAAGCAACTCTACAAAAGTAGTTTTGTCCGCCTATGACCTGATGAACAAGCTATAAAACATATTGCTCAAGGAGTTGTTGATAACGAATATATGTTTCTCCTGAGTGAAGAGCATATCGATTTGCGGTCATGCGACAAGTGCGGAACGCTGAACTTAAGTCGAAGGCAATATAATTGATTCCATCAAAATGCTACATATCGCTACTAATAATGAGGAGTTTTGCCAATTAACTTTCAAATGCGCCACCAGCAGTGTTAAATTAAAATACAGCAAGCATTAGCTTAATTTATGCTGCGGCATTGAGATCAAACAGTGCTGGCCGCAGTGCTTGATTTACAGACTAACGATCTAATCGATTAAGAAACTCCTAGCTAATATGCTAAAATAATTCTCGTTCCTGCTGCTTACGGGGAGAATTTCATGACCATTACAACATTCCTCAATGATATTTCCAAACTTCTTAAGACTAGTTCCGCTACCGAACACAGCTATCGTCCAGCGCTGCAAGCGTTATTTCAAGACGTGTTGAAGGTTGAGGCAATTAACGAGCCGAAGCACGAGAAATATGGTGCACCAGATTTTGTAATTATGCGTGGCGCAATACCAATTGGTCATGTGGAAGCAAAAAACATTGGCATCAAACTAGAGTCTGTTATTCGAGAGAGTGAAGAGGCCGAACCCAAAACAAAAAATGCCCAGCAACTTCAACGCTATAGATCAGCTTTACCCAATTTGCTATATACTGATGGGTTGGTGTGGTATTGGTTTCGTCATGGAGTCCTGCAAAACACTGAACCGGTTATATTAGCTACTTGGAACGATATATCTAAAAAACTTATACAAACTTCAACCGGAATAAATGATCTCTTAAAATTATTAGCCCAGTTTGGAAACGATGTAAGTTCGAACATAACGAATCCGCGTGATTTAGCAGAACGTTTGGCAAGAATTGCACAATGGTTGCGTGATGATATCCAAGAGTTATTTAAAGAGCAGACTTCACAAGGTTCATTGCATCAACAGCTTGAAGCATTTAGAAAGACTTTACTACCCGGTTTGAAATCAGATCGATTTGCTGATATGTATGCTCAAACAATAGTATATGGCTTATTTGCAGCAAGAGTTGCACAACCAACCAATACTACATTTAGTCGTTTTGATGCTGCACAAACTATTCCAAAAACAAATCCATTTCTAAGATCATTATTTCAACAAATTGCGGGCTATGATCTTGATGAACGGATTGCATGGTTAGTCGATGATTGCGCGGCGCTCCTAGCATATACTAATATGACTGAGGTAATGCGTGATTTTGGTAGAGCAACGCGCCAAGAAGATCCAGTTTTTCATTTTTATGAAACATTTTTAGCTGCTTATAATCCAAAAATGCGTGCAGCTCTCGGTGTTTACTATACACCAGAGCCAGTTGTAAGTTTTATGGTACATGCAATTCATCGAATTTTGCAAACAGAGTTTAACAAACCTATGGGGTTGGCAGATGAAAATACTATCATTCTTGATCCTGCTGCTGGAACCGCTACCTTTCTTAACGCCGTAATTCAAAAAATTCATCAGGAGATTGTCGCCCAAGGTTTGGCTGGTACTTGGGATCAATATGTTACTGAAAAACTATTAAACCGAGTATTTGGCTTTGAGCTACTTATGTCCCCCTACACCATTGCACATTTGAAACTTAGTTTGATCCTTAAAGAACTTGGTTATACTTTTGGCACAGATAAGCGGCTTGGTGTTTATCTCACTGATACGTTGGCTAATGCACCATCATTACAACAGGCATTTGCCTTTGGACAAACAATCGCTGAAGAAGGCCATGCAGCTAACGATGTAAAGCATAATAAGAACGTAATGGTTATACTTGGAAATCCACCATATTCAAAATCATCAAAAAATCAAGGATCATGGATTGAAGGATTGATGGACGACTATAAGAAAACAGTACGTTCTGAAGAAACTCAAATACAAGCATTATCTGATGATTATGCTAAATTCATACGTTTTGGTCATTGGCGTATTAAACAATCAAACTCAGGAATTTTAGCTCTCATAACAAATAATGGCTATCTCGATGGACCTATATTTAGAGATATGCGAAGATCATTATTGGATGATTTTGATGAAATTATTATCATCAATCTTGGTGGTGACTCGAAGAAAAACAGAGGATCTAGTAAAATTTCAGATCAGAATGTTTTCAATATACAACAAGGAGTATGCATATCGTTATTCATTAAAAACTCAAAAGAAAAAAAAGGTATTTCATATTATGAAATTACTGGAGATAGGAATAGTAAATATGAATTATTAAATAATAGTAACATTGAATTTCTTGCCGAATCATTTATTAAATTCACACCTAAAGAGCCTAATTTTCTATTTATACCTCTCAATTTTAGTAGTGAATTAAATTCAGAATTTCAAGAATACAGAAAATTACATGATATATTTGGCACAGGAAATCCAAAGAATGATAATCATAATTTATACGGTACTGCATTTTTAACACAACAAGATAGTTTTGCTATCTCTTTTGATATTCATACTCTTCAAGAGAGAATGAAAGATTTCATAAGCAATAATAACGAAGAGGAAATGAGAGAAAAGTATAATCTTTGTACCACAAATCAATGGAATTACGATAGAGCAAAGTCTGAAATACCAAATATTGATATTCTAAATTCCGTAAAAAAAGTGGCTTATAGGCCATTTGATTTCAGATATACTATTTTTGATAGAAATATATGTACAATTATACGTAAAAGAATAACTGATAAATTCAATAATCCTAATATTGCTCTATTAACAACTCGTAGAATAACTAGAGATCCATTTAATAATATATTTGTAGCAGATTCTTATCCTGAATATAAAATAGTGTCTCATGATAGAAATACAAGTGTATTTCCTTTATACATTTACACTGAAAACGAATTAGAGCAAGCTCGTATGCCTATTGAATTAAATAACAGTAATATTAAGCGCCGTTCTAACTTTAATATTACATTTATCAGAGATTTCGCAAATATGATCAACTTAACTTGGGTTGAGGATGGTAAGGGAGATCTTGTTAATACATTCGGTCCAGAAGATATATTTCATTACATATATGCAATCTTCCACAGCCCTATCTATCGTCATCGCTATGTAGAATTTCTAAAAATGGATTTTCCACGATTACCATTAACCAAAAACAAAAATCTATTTTCCATTCTTGTTGAACTAGGTGCCCAGCTAGTCGATCTCCACTTATTACGGTTGCCAGGATCTAGTGGTATAGGCGGCGCTGGAGGTGTAGAAATATTGAACCAGCCTTCAAAACAAGGAATAAGCTTCCCTATAGGAGGTAGTAGCTTGATTGAGAAGGTAACATACCTCGAAACTCACGATGGCTATTTTGGCGAAATCCAGATCAATGCCAAGCAAAAATTTATCGGTATTGATCCAGAAACCTGGAACGTACAAATTGGAGGCTATAAACCACTAGAAAAGTGGCTCAAAGACCGTAAAGGACGCACACTATCTACAAATGATATTACACACTACCTTAGAATAATTATTGCTCTTCGTGAAACACGACGGCTGATGAGTGACATCGATAAAGCGATTGGTAAATGGCCAATAGAATAGAATCGAGGGTTATGTATAAAATTATCTCTAATAAACAACATATAGATACCTTTATAACTAACGCACGAATGTTGTGATTATCCCCTACAAAGATAGATGGGGATAGATTTTATGATTGAGCAAAGCCAAGAGCTTGGGAGAGATGGACAGATTTAAATTTAGGTATAACACAATCGCATAACAATCGAGTCATAGATGACGCTACACATTTGTTAAAAACGGGCACCGGTTAAATAAAAAAATGGCGCAGTTTTGAATCACTGCGCCATCGAATCAGTTAAGTTTTAGTTGCCGCCAAACAAAAGTTGGAATGGCAATGAAATCAAGAAACACATAAAGGGAATGCCGAAGAGCAACAAGGCAATGATAATTGGAGCACCAGCCCGTCTGCCAGTATAATCAGGCATAACTGCCCAACCAATTAAGTAGGCCAAAATCCCTGAGCCACCGAAGAGGGTGAAAATAACCAAAGCAACCCGTACAACGGTTGGATCGATGCCAAAATAGTTAGCCAGCCCAGCACAAACCCCAGCCATAACCCGACCTTGTGTCGGACGAACCAATGGACGTGATTGATTTGACATTCTATCGCTCCTAAACACACACGAACTGTTTAATTTTATACTATCTCAATCTATCTGACGAACTTGCGTGCGAGTAAGACGCAGGATCATCGTAAAAGGTTTCAGCTTGGACAAAGGAGTCTGCTCGTGGCAACACCAGCCAAACGCTCATTACGCGATCGTCCACCCTTTCAGCGTTGGTTAATTCTCTTTTCGCGCTTTTTGTTAATTGTTGTCCTAATCCTTCTCCTTGCCAGTGGCGGCGGCTATCTCTATTTACGCCGTTCGTTGCCAACTACCGAGGGCACATTAACCCTCACTGGCTTGAGTGCGCCAGTCGATGTGCTACGCGATAGCAATGGCGTGCCACATATTTATGCCCAAACCGAATCCGATGCGCTGATGGCCTTAGGCTATGTGCACGCCCAAGATCGCCTGTGGCAGATGGAGTTTCAACGCCGGATCGCCCGTGGCACGCTTTCGGAAGCCTTGGGCGAAACCACGGTCGAAACCGACCGCTTTTTGCGCACACTTGGCGTGTATCGCGCTGCCGAAAGCGCCTATGCCAACCTCGATGCAACCGCCAAAGCAGTGATTGATAGTTATGTCAGTGGAATCAATGGCTTTTTGGCTGAACACAGCGGCGGCCAGCTTTCACCCGAATTCAGCTTAATTGGAGTCGAGCCAGAGCCATGGGTTGGCGCTGATGTGCTCGGCTGGGCCAAGATGATGTCATGGGATTTGGGCGGCAATTATTCGACCGAATTATTGACCATGGAATTGATGGCCAAACTAGGCAGCGAAAAAACCAAGGATCTCTTGCCTCATTACCCGAGCACTGGCCCACTGATTTTGCCAACCCCCGTTGGCGGCCAAGCCCAACAGCTCTTGGCGCTCAGTCGACGGGTTGAGCAAGGGTTGGGCATTGGCGGCGGCAATATTGCTGGGGTTGGCTCGAACAATTGGGTGATTGGCCCAAGCAAATCGGCCACAGGCAAGCCGTTATTAGCCGACGACCCGCATTTGAGCTTTCGCACGCCTTCAATTTGGTATATGGCCGAGCTTGAAGGCGGCGAGCTACACTCAGTTGGCGCAACCATTCCCGGCTTGCCCGGGGTGATTGTTGGCCACAATCAGCGCATCGCGTGGGGCATAACCAATACCGGCCCCGATGTGCAAGACCTGTATCGCGAAACGCTCGACCCAACTGGCACCAAAGCCATGTTTAAGGGCAATTACGAACCCTTGACAATCATCAGCGATACGATTCGGGTCAAAGATAAAGGCCTCCTGCCACTGACGATTCGGGTTAGTCGCCACGGCCCGTTGATTTCTGATGCGCTGAATGCCAATAACGCCGACGACCCCGACGCGCCGCAACGCGAGGCCTTGGCCTTCCGCTGGACAGCGCTCGATGAGACTGATAGCACGCTCAACGCTTATATTGCGATTAACAAAGCCCAGAATTGGCAAGAATTTCGGGCTGGCTTAGCAAGCTATGTTGCGCCAGTGCAAAATTTTGTTTTTGCTGATGTTGATGGCAATATTGGCTACATTGCGCCTGGCAATATCCCAATTCGGGCCAAGGGCGATGGCACGTTGCCAGCAGATGGCGCTTCTGGCGAATACGAATGGACAGGTTTTATTCCATTTGAGCAATTGCCCCAAAGCTACAACCCGCCTCAAGGCTATATTGCCACCGCCAATAACAAAGTGGTGGCCGATAGTTACCCATATTTTCTCAGCCACGAGTGGGCCACGCCATTTCGCGCCGAACGCATTACCAGCATGATCGAAGCCAAACCAACCTTAACCATGGACGATATGGCAGCAATTCAAGCTGATGTCCATTCGAGCTATGCAGAGGAATTTCTGCCTGTGTTGCTCAAGTTGGTGCAACCAACTAACGATCAGCAACGCCAAGCAATTGCCATGCTGCAAAACTGGAACTACAGCACCGCCGGCGATCAACCAGCGGCCAGTATTTTTCAAGCTTGGGCCTTCTATTTGACCGTGCCAATTGTTGGTGATGAATTAGGCGAAAGCTTGCTTGAAACCTATGGCCAACGCCGTCAACTGATCGATCTGGCGATTCCGGCCATGCTGCAAGACCCTAACAACCCTTGGTGCGACGACGTAACAACCACTGGCGCAACTGAAAATTGTAATGCGATGGTGACCCAAGCGCTCGATGTGGCGCTCAAAGATTTAAGCTTCCGCCAGAAGGATGCGCCGATGGAGCAATGGCGCTGGGGTCGATTGCACCTTGCCTTGTTTCCGCACAATCCACTTGATGCCATTGGCCCGTTGCGCGGCTTTTTCAGCAAAGCGATCGAGAGCCAAGGCGATGGCAGCACGGTCAACGTCGGCCATATTGCCGATGATGGGCCGTTTGATCAAGATCGTGGCCCAATTTATCGCCATATTATCGATTTGGGCGATTTTGCCAACAGCCGCATGATCAACGCGCCAGGCCAAGCAGGCCATTTTCTCTCGCCGCACTACGACGATTTGCTTGAACGCTGGCAGAAAGTTGAGTACATTCCAATGCTTTATGGCCGTAGCGCGGTCAACACTGGCGAAGTGAAAATGTTACAATTACAACCCTAGAGCCTTAATTCGGGCTACTGGCTGCAACACCAGTAGCCCGCCAATCACGCTACGGAAGGTATGATGAGCCGAGTTTTTTGTTGGTTGGGATGTTTATTAATTGGCTTGAGCTTCGTGCCAAACCCAAGCACCAAGCTGGCGAATGCCCAAACCACGAGTTACCAAGTGCAGGCCGAGTTTCAAGAATTTTGGCAGGCTAATGGTGGTGCAGGATTAATTGGTGAGCCAATTAGCGAGGCGTTGTGGTTCGATGGGCAGTTGGTGCAATATTTTGCCAATCAACGCCTGCATTGGGTCAACAATCAAGTTGTGCCCGCCAAGCTTGGGCTTGATCTGTTTCAAGCTAGCCGCCGCACCTGGCAAAACCAACGTCAGCATTTGCCAACCAAGCAATGTTTGTGGGTTGAAAGCAGCAAACGCTCAATCTGCGAACCATTTCTCAGCTTTTGGCAAGCCAATGGCGAAGCCAACAGCCTCGGCAATCCCATCACCGAAACCGTCACTGAAACCAACCCCTTGACGGGCAAAATCGCCACGATGCAATATTTCGAGCAACAACTGCTGGCAGTTGATCCAGCCAGCCAACAAACGAAGCTTAGCCCGCTTGGGCAGTGGCAAGCAAGTTGGCTCTTGAATGGCACACGCCAAGCAAGCCCAATTCGGGCCACGCTAAGCGGGCCACAAGCAGCATTAACACCACTTGAGCAATTGATCATCCAAATCGATGCTGGCACGTATGTTGGCCCTGCCAGCCTACGCATTGTTGATAGTGCAGGCCAGCTTGAAACCAGCCAAAACTTGAACCTCACTGGCCAAAGCCAAAGCCTCAAACTGCAAGCCCAAGGAGCTTTGGGCCAACATTATGCCGTGTTGCTAATCGAAGGCAAAGTAGCGGCAATCAACAGCAGCATTTATCAGCTTGATGCGCGCACCAGCATTCAAACCGGGGTTGCCGCCTACGACACCATGCCCAGCAAAGTTGAAGAATTTCTGCGCAACGATGTTTCGAGCTACGAATACAATGGCTACCCGATTCGCGGCTATCGCTCGCCCGACAGCTACCTGATTTGGCTGCGCGACCATGTGCATCAAGGCTTGGGCTATCGCTATTTTGAGCACGATATGACCAGCACACTTGATTATTTTCGGCGTGAACAAAAAGCCAATGGGGCCTTTGATGATTATTTTGCCATGGTCAATGGCGAGCCAGTCCAAGGCCGCATCGAGGTTGAGGCCGATTTAGAATATCTGTTTGTGCAAGGCGTGTATCAGGCGTGGCAAGCAACTGGCGACAGCAGTTGGATGCTTGAGCAAAAACCAGCCATGTTGCGAGGTATCAACTACAGCCTCAGCGATCCACAACGCTGGAATCCAGACCTGCAACTGATTCGCCGCCCCTATACGATTGATACGTGGGATTTTGAATATGGCGGGCCGACGATTGCTCCCGATGGCAAAAGCTCACCGCGCCATTGGATCGATGCAAAAACCCGCTTTGGGATTATGCATGGCGATAATACTGGGATGGCCCATGCGCTAGCGTTGCTTGGCAAACTCGAAGTAAGCCAAGCCAATTTTGCGCAAGCCAATGAGTGGCTCATCCGCTCACAACAACTGACCAAGCAGCTTAACCAAGTTGCATGGAATGGTAAATTCTACATTCACAATGTTTTAGAGCAGCCATTTGATATTCCAGAGGTTGACGAGGCGCGCCAACTTTCGCTCTCCAACTCGTATGCGCTCAACCGCTATGGCATGGAAGCCAGCCGCGCCTTGGCGATTATCGACGAATATTATCAACGCCGAGTAGCCGATTCAAGCAACCTTTCCTCCGAATGGTTCAGCATCGATCCGCCATTTCCAGCAGAACGCTTTGGTACAACCCCGGGCTGGGGCAATCAACCAGGCGAGTATGTTAATGGTGGGCGGATGCCGTTAGTTGGCGGCGAGTTGGCACGTGGAACCTTTCGCTGGGGCCAGCCAGCCTATGGCTTTGATATTCTACGCCGCTACGCTCAAATGATCGAAGCCCAAGGCGGTAGCTATTTATGGTATTACCCTGCTGGCAATCCTGGCGTTTCTGGCCCGCAGACGCTGGCGACCGATGGTTGGGGCAGCACCGCAATGCTGGCAGCACTGATCGAAGGCGCGGCGGGCGTGACCGATCAAGCTGCTCTCTATCAGCATGCCATCCTTAGCCCGCGCTGGATTGTTGAGCCAGAAGTGCAGCAAGCGCAGGTTACGGCCCGCTATGCAGCCTCGCAAGGGTATGTAAGCTATCGCTGGCAACGCCAAACAAATGGGTTTCAACTTGATTTTACTGGCAGCGGCCAAGAAACCACGCTGCAATTATTCTTGCCCAACGATGCGCCTGCAAACGTCAAGCTGACGATTAACGGGCTAGTCTCATTTGGCCATGAGCGCAGCATTGGCCCAAGCCGCTACCTCGAAGTGCGTCTAACCAAGGCCACAGGCACCGTTAACGTAAGTTGGTAGATACCCATCACCCCAGCCCCCTCTCCCGTGGCGCGGGCGAGGAGGCTGGCTTACAGGGGTCGGTTTTGAGATCCCCTCACCCCAACCCCTCTCCCGTGGCGCGGGAGAGGGGCTTTCATGCCGTGGTTTTTGCACAATTTGTTGGTAAACACGGGTGCTCCCCCTCGCTCGCGTTCAGTGGGCGAGGGGGCTGGGGGTGAGGGAATCGTTGCTTATTGCGGAATCGCTTGTTTGAGGGTTTGCAATTCGCCAAACAAATTGGCCAGAATTTCTGGATACTCAGCGCCATCAATCGTGGCGATCGATTTATTGCCCGTGGTCAGCGTATAGCTAAACATATCGCAGCAACTCCCCAAATTGCCATAGCTAGCAGCAAGGCTGGCAAACTCAGGATCGTTCAAAAGCGCCTGAATTGAACTCAATTGGGCGGGTGTGGCCTCGCCGACGCGCAAGGTGCTTGAGGCGCTAACGCTGGCTAACTCCAACTTGCCATCGCTCCAAACGGTCAGGGTTTCGTTGATGCCAGCGATCCCACCAGTTTGGGCAAAGGTCAACAACACCTCTGGATTGGCCGCGGTGGTTGCGGTGGCAGTAGTTGTGGCCGTAGCAGGCACCCTGGTTGGCGTTGCTCCGCCACAGCTTACCAAAAAGAGCAAGATCAAACCAAGCCATACATGTTTCATTCAATCGTTCCTCGAACAAAAGTCTCATGACGGGCAATTTTATATTCACCCGTATTGATCAAGACACTCCCCTCGAAGCGCGCAGTCGCATCGGGCGATAACGTGCCATTGCTAGGAGTCAGCATATCAAGCCCAATCACTTCATCTTTATCGTTGTACGAAACAAGATAAATTGTGACACTACGCGTACGTTTTTTACCTGTGTTGGTAATCTTGCCTGATGCTTCATAAAACAAGCCATCAGGCTTAATTTCCAAATCGTCAACCCGCAGATCAGGATATTCAAAGGCATTTGCATATTTGCTATCGTTGCCAAATACTTCATACTTAAGCGTTTCATACTCAGGCGCTTCATTAATTGCTAAAAGCCATGGCGAACGTTCACCAGGGCCAATCACCGAGATAATTGCATACGCCGTTTCAAACTCAACCTCTTTATCACCAGCCAAAAAGCTAACATCAATCCGAATAGCACCTTTGGGTGTATTGGTCTTATTGGTGATCATGCCAAACATCAATAAGGTTGAGCCAGCTCGCCGCGAGCCAACATTGGAAATAGTGAACTGATTAGCAGTATCCGGGGCAACGGTTGGCTCAGGCTTCTTGTAGGGAGTTATGGTTGGACGTTTATTACCCTGAGGATTTGGTTCAGGCGCTGCAATCGTCACATTAGGAATTTGGGCCACAGCCCCTGGATTTTTGGGCGACTGCTCTTTAAATGCCGAATTGATCGTGTAAATGCCCAATCCACCAATAATAAAGACCGATAACAAGGCCAACCAAAACCATGGCGAGATACCGCGTTTGGCTGGCTGACCAATCAGCACTGGGTTCGCTGGCGGCATTGAGCCATGTTGGGGCTGAGTGTGTAAATTGCTGCTTGGTGGCATGCCGCCATAGCTTGGTTGGCTGGGATGGGCTGCGCCTTGGCTTGGCTGATTGCTATAGTTGCCATAGCTTGGTTGACTCGGGTGGCCAGCATTATAATTTGCTTGGCCCGGGTACGAAGCATAGTTGGCGGGCATTGGCTGTTGCGGGCGCACAACCGCTGGCCCAGCAGGATTTGCATAGCCGCCAGGAGTTGCTGCATTATGCATAATCGAGCGCAAAACCCGCGCAACTTCGGCCATACTTGGCGGACGTTGTTGCGGTGCTTTGGCCATCATTGCCATAATTAAGTTATCGAGGGCTAGGGGCAAAAATGCGCCAGTGGTGCTTGGCGAGGGCGGCTGCGTATACACATGGCCAAACATAATTTGCGGCGTATCGCCTTCAAATGGCAAACGCCCAGTAACCATTTGAAACAGCAACACACCCAAGGCATAAATATCGGTACGCGCATCAAGCTGCTGAGCTTGAATCTGCTCAGGAGCCATATACGAGAGCGTGCCAATAATCATGCCACTTTGGGTCAATTGATGCTCTTGCGATTCGCTATTAGCTAAGCGTGCCAAACCCAAATCAACCAACACGGCGCTGCCATTTGGCCGAATCAAAACATTGGCTGGTTTAATATCGCGGTGCAAAATCCCTTGGCTATGCGCATATTCCAAGGCATCGGCTAATTCGGTGGTAATTTTCAAGACTTTTTCTAAGGGCATGCGACCTTGACGCAACTCATCGCTCAGGCTTGGGCCTTCGATCAGTTCCATCACAATAAAGGGCATACCTTTATCTTCATCAACATCAAACACCCGCACAATATTGGAGTGCGATAGCTGCACTGCCACTTGAGCCTCGCGCAAAAAGCGCTGACGGGCATCTTCAGTTGCATTGCCTAAGATAATTTTAATCGCTACAGCCCGCCCAAGCTGAGGATGGATGGAGCGATAGACTGCGCCCATGCCACCAGCCCCCAAGGGTTGACCAAGGGTATATTTGCCTAAGGTTGTGTTGGTTAAGTCTGTCATGATCGCCTCTTATTGCTTGCACCACGCCGATTTATCTTAGCACACCATAGCAAGAGTTTATGAATTAAATGCTCATGCGCAACCGCTATTCTTTCACTATTGACGTTTGGATAGCGGGTTGTGTTTCCCTTAAAAAGCAATCGCCCGCTGCGCACAAGGCGAGCGAGCGATTTTGGGTTGAGTCGCGACGTTTAGCGCGCGCCAATCCGAATTGTTGCTTGTTCAAGCACGCCATACAACCAAGTTGGCACAATCCCCAAACCAAAGATCAACAAGGTCAGGGCGGTCATGACAATGCCAGGCCCAAACCCAACCTTGATTGGTTCTTCGGTTTCCGCAGGCGCGAAATAAACGGCCTTGAGGAAGCGCAAGTAGTAGTACAAGCTGATGACGGTGTTGCTGACTGCGAAGATTACCAACCACTTCGCGCCTTCTTGCCAAGCGGCAATAAAGACATAGAACTTCACAAAGAAGCCTGAGAGCGGTGGAATCCCCGCCAACGACAAGACGGCAACCGTCAAAAGCAAGGTCAAGCCAGGTGAACGCCGACCCAAGCCATTCAAATTGCTAAAGTCGGTGCCACCAACGTTATCTTCGACCACGGCCAAGATCCCGAAGGCTACCAAGTTGGTGACAGTGTAGGCAACCAAATACATCAAAAACGAGACGCTGCTATCGCGTTGCGTACCAACCAAGCCCAACATCAAGAAGCCAGCTTGGGCAATTGATGAATAGGCTAGCATACGTTTGGCGTTGGTTTGCGGCAGAGCTGCCAAGTTGCCAACCAACATCGTAATCGATGCCAGAATTGCAACTAAGCTCGTCCAACCACCAAAGCTCGTAGGTGCTCCAATCGCTGCCGTGCCCATAATGCTTGGTGCATCGAAGCCGGTTACCAGCACCCGATACAGCAAGAAGAAACCAGCAGTTTTTGATGCCGTCGAGATAAAGGCAGTCATCGAGGTTGGTGCACCTTGGTACACGTCTGGCGACCAAGCGTGGAATGGCACAATTGCAACCTTGTAGGCCATCCCTGCAAGGATAAATAACAGGCCCAGAATCGCAACGCCTTGGCTTGGGCCTTCAGGGTTGGCAAATGCCAATTCAACTGCGGTTTTCACCGAGCTTAAACTGGTTGGGGTAGCGTTCATGGTCTGACCATTCATCAAGGTCAAGCCCAAGAGCAAGCTCATGCCAAACAGCAAAATTGCCGATGAAAGCGCGCCGAAGATATAGTATTTGGCCCCAGCTTCGCTACTGACAGGGTCGCGGCGGAAGTAGCCAGCCAACACATACAGCGGAATACTGGTCAACTCAACGCCAAGGTAAATCATGATCAATTCGCCGCCAGCGGTCATGAAAATCATGCCAAGAGTTGCAAACAAGATCAAGGCATAGAACTCGGCTGGGTTGTTCGAAGGTCGGGCCTTGCCAGTCAAAACCACCGTCACAAAAGCTGCACCGATAAAGATCAAGCGGCCAATGTGGGTCAGTGGATCAACCACAAACGCACCGCCAAGAATACTGCCATCAAGGCCGCTGGTGCGCAGATTTTGGAAAATACTGAAATTGTAGAATTTCCAATCGCCAATCTGCACCCAACTGAAGAAGCCACCTTGGATTAAGACCATCACGAAAGCTAAGCCCAAGCCCATCAAGGTCATGGCAATCGCTTCGCCCGTGCGTTCAGCTAAGGCTTCCTTGCCCTTCGACCAGCGCGTCAGAACATCGCCAAGCAACACCAAGGCCGCAATCGCCAGAATCAAGAACTCAGGGATGAGCCGCGTAAAATCAGCTATTTGAAAATTCACGTCATTCCTCCCTAACGTCCTGCTAGATCAATCATGCGCTGGGCGATTGGCTGGACACCGGTTGCAATGTAATCCATGATGATGCTTGGGAATAAACCAACCCCAATCACCACGATGGCCAAAACCGTGCCTGAAAATTTCTCTTGCCATGTCAGCGGTGGCAAATCATGGTAGTGCGGGTCTTTGACCTCGCCCATAAATGCCATATAACCAACCCGCAAGACATAGGCGGCAGTAATCGGAATCGACAAGGCCGCGACAACTGCAACCAAGGGATATTGGTTCATTACGCCAGTAAAGATCGTGAACTCTGCCATAAAGCCAGCCGTGCCCGGCATCCCCATCGACGAGAGACTCGCGATGATAAAGACCACAAAGGCAAATGGCATCACTTTCATCAAGCCACCAAGTTCGGGCAATTGACGGGTGTGAGTCCGTTCATAGACCATCCGACCAACCACCGCAAAGAACAAGGCGGTCATCACGCCGTGCGCAAACATTTGCATCACTGCGCCGTTGAGGGCGGTTTCGTTCATCGAAGCCAAGGCCAACATCACCAAGCCCATGTGGCTCACCGATGAGTAACCGATCACATACTTGAAGTCTTTCTGGACCATCGCAATCGATGCTCCATACACGACGTTCATCAAGGTCATGACCGCAATCCCTGGCAACCAGAATTGGGCGCCATTGGGCATCAACCAGAGCGCTGCCCGCAACGCGCCATAGGCTCCCAGCTTCATCAACACCCCTGCGTGGAGCATCGAAACCGCTGTGGGAGCGGCCACGTGACCTGTCGGCGACCAGGTATGGAAGGGGAACATCCCTGCCAAGACCGCGAAGCCAACAAAGACTGGCAAGAAGAAGATTTTTTGGAATTCGAGGCTGAAAACGCGTTGTGAAAGCTCGACCATATTAAAGGTACCGCCCACAACATAAATCGCCACCATCCCAATCATCAAGGCTGCCGAACCAACCATCAAGTAAATGGTAAGTTTCATCGCGCCATATTCCTTGCGCGTCGAACCCCAAATCCCGATCAGCAGGTACATTGGCAACACAGCCAATTCATAGAACACGAACATCAGGAACAAGTCCAGCGCCATAAACACGCCGTACACGCCCACTACCAACAAGAGTAGCAGAACGAAATATTCCTTGACCCGATCTTCAATGTTCCACGAGATGAACGTGCCAGTGAAAATCACCAGCCCGTTCAAAACAATCAAGGGCAAACTGATCCCATCAGCGCCGACCAAATACGACATGCCGAGCTGCGGAACCCAATCGAGCTTCTCGACAAACTGCATCTTCGTGCCCATATAGCCCGCTGCGTTGGGGTCGTAGGCAAAGAAGACCAACAAGCCGAGGCCAAACGAGATCGTTGCAACCACTGCCGAGATAATCCGCATGGCTTGTTTTTGCTCTTTGGGCAAAAACATAATCACCAAAGCCCCAAGTAAGGGAACTAACCAGATGAGGCTCAGGTACGGAATGCCCGCTGGCAAACTTTCGATCAAATGCATCGTTTAACTCCGTCCACGTTACAGGCTTGTAAAGACCTGAGCCATCACCGTGGCTGCGTAGTTTGATAAATCCATCAGTGGCTTAGGGTAAATCCCAAACACCAACAGCACAATAATCAACGGTAGGGTCACGTTGAAGGCCCAATCACCAACTTTAATGTCAGGCAAATTGGTCAGCTTGTGGTTGACTGGTCCGTAGAAAATCTTTTGATACATGCGGATCAGCACCAAAGCGGTCACAATCAAGCCCAAAACGGCAATTGTGGTGATAACTGGCTGCGTACCCCACGCGCCACGGAAAATAAAGAATTCGCCGACGAAGCCAGCCAAACCTGGCAAGCCAAGATTGGCAAACATCGCCACACCCATAATCCCAGCGAAAATTGGCATAACTTTACGCAAGCCGCCAAATTGATCAAGCTGGTAGGTTCCAGTCCGCTCGTAGAGTTCGCCCGCAAGGAAGAACAAGGCAGCGGTGCTGAAGCCGTGGGCAACCATCTGTGCTTGCACCCCGTTCAAGGCCGAGATGCGAATATTGAGGTCTAAGTTGCCCAAGCTTTCTGGCGCTGCCGAAGCTGCTGCCGCCAAGCCAAGCAACACATAGCCCATGTGGTTAATCGATGCGTAGGCAATCAAACGCTTGAGGTTGGTTTGAGCCAAGCCAGCGTATGCGCCAAACAAGATGCTCGCCAAGGCAAAAATTGCCAAAACTGGGGCAAAGTAATTGGTTTGTTTGGGGAACAGCATAATCATCAAGCGAATCATGCCATATGCGCCCATTTTCGACATTACTGCCGAAACAATCATCGAGCCACTGGTTGGAGCGTTTTCGTAGGTGTCTGGCTGCCACGTGTGCAACGGCCAAACTGCCAATTTCACCGCAAACGCTACAAAGATACACCAGAAGATAATCGCTGCTGGCGTGCCATTGCTATTGCCCAAAATGTTGGTCAAGCCAACATCTTCGACGGCGCTGAACAGCATCGATTGCAGGGTTGCGCCATTGCTATAGCCAGCACCTAATTTTGGTGCAAGCAAGCTTGGGTCGACCGGCAAGCCCTGCGCCAAGCGCGAGAGCACCACCAAATCAAAGGTCCCAGTTGCCAAGTAGATAAATTCGAAAATAATCAACATCCCAACTGAGCCAGCCATCGTGTACACGAAGAACTTGAAGGCTGAGTAGCGGCGGTTTTCACCACCCCAGTTGTTGATGATAAAGAACATTGGCACCAAGCTGAATTCCCAGAACAGGAACAACAGCAAGAAGTTGAGCGATACGAAATAGCCCAACATCGCCGATTCCAACAACAACATCAAGGCCAAATAGACGTTTTGGCGTTGTTTGATGCGGAAGGCCGCCAAGATACAGACTGGTGTTAGTGCAGTTGTCAAAAACACCAAGGGAAAGTTCATGCCATCAAGGCCAACAAAGTAGTCAGCATTGAAAAACGGAACCCAGCGCACCCGATCCACTTGCTGGATCATGGCTTGATCGCCAGTGACCGAAGCGAGGGCTGGATTAAAACCACCGCTTAGCCACAAAAAGAGCGTGAGTCCGAGTGGCACCAAGCTCCACGCAAACACCCCCCAAGCGATGGTGCGGCTGTTTTGGGCTGGCTTGGGAAATACCAACGCCAGCAACATCCCCACCAATGGCGAAAGGGCAATTAGCGTGGTGATGCTCCAATCACTGAATTTGATAAATTCGTTCAGCATTCGCTCACGCTCCTAGAAGGCATACATATAAATCAAGGCCAACAGCACCACGCCACCAAAGATGTAGGCACCGTAGTCTTGAATCTTGCCCGTGGCCGATTGACGCACGCCGTCGCCCACCGTAATCGTGCCTTCGCCAATATCGTCGGTGACGGTATTCAGCGAGAAGTCGTCGATGATGAAGTTGACGCGGCCAATAAACAAGGTCACCAAGCCAGTCAAGTTAACAACCCGATCAACCACATGGCGGTCGATCCAGTTCAACAACCAGCCTGCGCCGTAGGTCAGGGCAATAAAGGTTTTATCGTAAATCTGGTCGATGTAGAAGCGATTTTCCAGCGCCGTCCAGATTGGCCCCAAAGCGCCAGCCAAGGGGTCGCGATCGTTGGCATTTTTGAAGGCGTTGCGATAGGTCAAGAAACCTAAGCCAGCACCTGCCAAGGCTACCACCGTAGCAATCAAGGCAATCACTGGATCTGGAGTAGGAATAACGCCCTTTGGATTCACATAATCACTGAACCAGTGAATACCCAAGAACCCTGCATTGACAAAGCCAGCACCCACTGCAAACAAGCTCAAGATGATCAACGGAATCGTCATCGAGCGTGGCGATTCGTGGGGATCATGGGCTTCGTGATGGTGATGATGGTCGTCGTGGTCGCCATGGCCGTGATCATCATGCCCATGGGCCGCAGCGTGGGCCAGTTTACGTGGTTCGTAGCCACGGAACTTGCCAAAGAACACCACCACAATTTGGCGGGTCATATAGAACGCCGTCAAGAAGGCAGCGGCGGTCAATACGCCATACACCACATAATGGTGATGCAAGAAGGCATCGAGGATAATTTCGTCCTTCGACCAGAACCCAGCAAACGGTGGAATCCCAATCAAGGCCAAGAAACCAGCCATATAGGTCAAGAAGGTGATTGGCATGAACTTGCGCAAGGTACCCATGTTACGAATATCTTGAGCTTTATCAGGATCATGGCCAACTGTTGCTTCCATCCCGTGGATGACCGAGCCAGAGCCAAGGAACAAGAGCGCTTTGAAGAAAGCGTGGGTCAGCAAGTGGAACAACGCTGCAACCCAAGCGCCAATCCCCAACGCCGCCACCATGAAGCCAAGCTGCGATAAGGTCGAAAAGGCCAGAATGCGCTTGATGTCATATTGGGCCACCGCAATTAGGGCTGCGAACAAGGCCGTGAATGCGCCAATAAAGGCGACCACTGGCAGCACATCGCTCACCGCAAAGATTGGGAAGGTTCGAATGACCAAGAACACCCCAGCCGCAACCATGGTTGCAGCGTGAATCAGCGCCGAAACAGGCGTTGGGCCTTCCATCGCATCGGGCAACCAAACGTGCAGCGGAAACTGCGCCGATTTGCCGACCGTGCCAAGGAACACCAAAAACGCCATCAATGAAGCAGCGCTAACCCCAGGAATCAAGCTCGCAGCAGTTTTGATGCTTTCCAAAAATTCGCCGTTGTAGATTTGGCCTGCTTCGTGGCCGAAGGTTAGCGAGCCAGATTTGTTGTAGATGTACATCATCCCCAACATCATGCCCACATCACCAATCCGAGTGGTGATAAAGGCTTTTTTGGCAGCTTCGCGGGCCGAAGGCTTGAAGAACCAGAAGCCAATCAACAAGAACGAACACAGACCCATCAACTCCCAGCAGATAAAGAACAGCAATAAGTTATCTGCCAGCGTCATTCCCAACATTGAAGCGGTAAACAACGCAATATAGGAGAAGAAGCGCGATTGGCGTTGGTGGCCTGCGGGGAATTCGTCGTGAGCCATATAGCCCACTGAGAAGAGGTGAATACACCACGCAGCCAGTGTGACCATCGCCAACATCAGCACGGTTGCACCATCTAAGCGATAGCCAAAGTTGAAAAACCCTGAGCCATCTGGTGCCCATGCAAACGATTTATGATAGAAATTCCCAAATGTTGGAATTGCGGTTTCCTCATGGCCGCCTTCACTCGCTGGTTCTTGACCAGCTTCAGCAGCAACACTCGTAACCAACGGAGCACTAGGGAATCCTTCGCTGATCGATTGTGCCAAAACACCCCAGGCAATCACCGTAGCCAGCCCAAGCAACACTAACGCCGTGGTATACGACGCTTTGCGCGAGCGCCCAATCGGTGGCACGAGGGTGATCAACACAAATGCTGCCAATGGCAGCAGCGGAATCAACCACGCAAGATCAAAAAACGGCATTGATCAGTCCCCTACTTCGGGACGAATTGCAAAGGGTGGTCAAAGTGGTTCACACTCTCGCCGGCCTTTGCAATCCGTCACTATCCTTTAAGTGTATCTATTTCGTCAGCGTTAATCGTCAGGCGAGCGCGATAGATTGCAATCACCATTGCCAAACCAACCGCCACTTCAGCAGCGGCAACTGCGATGGTAAAAATTGCAAAGATCAAGCCAGCCGTGCCAGTTGGTTGTAGGTAGCGCCAGAAAGCAACTAAGTTAATGTTGACTGAATTCAACATCAACTCAATCCCCATCAGCATCCCCACGATGTTGCGCCGCGAGAGCGCCCCAAACAGGCCGATGCAGAACAATCCGGCAGCGAGGGTAAGCACCCACACTAATGGGACAGAACCAACCATCGTTTTCTCCTTATGCCTGTTCGGAATCGAGCAGAATAACCTTGCCTTCAGCTTCGCGAGGCACAACCGCGCCTTCAGCATCCCGTGGCTCGACAATTCCGCGTTTTTTCAACGCTAGTTCTTCGGCCAAGGTCAGCACCCGGCGGCGACGGGTTCGTTCTTCATAGGCAATGACCACTGCCCCAATCAAAGCCATCAGCAACAAGACTGACACAACTTCGAATGGCAAGAGATATTCGCCCATAAACGAGCGCCCAATTTCGGTCGCGGTCGCAACTTGCAGGCTATTGGCGGCTCCATCAACTGGAGCTGGGCCAACTTGGGCCAGTTTTGCTGCTTCTTCCCAGGTAGCGCCGTGCTTCCAGAGGGTTGGCACAATCACTCCAAATAGCCCCAAAGCAATTAAGAGGGCTACCCACCAGCGCTCAAACACCACGCGCACACCTTCACCAGTAACTTGGCGTGTGAGCATGATAGCAAATAATACGAGGATTGAAACAGCCCCCGCATAGACCAAAATCTGAACAACTGCTAAAAATTCAGCTTCCATCAGCAAATAGAGCGCTGCCACCCCGATAAACGAGGCAATCAGCCATAATGCTGAGTGGATGATGTTTCTCACTGTCACGACCATAATGCCCGAACCGAGCGTCAGCAGTGCGATGACAATAAAAACACCTATCGCAATCGGGTTCATCAAGCTAGTCCTTCCGTATGAAGGATGGAGCAATCGCCCCATCCTTCACGCTTGCGCTTTTACGATAATCCAAGAGCAAGTTCTTCGTCGGTTGTGTATAAGTGTTTCTGAACGTTGCGGTTGGTCAGGCGCATAATCAGCGCCACAGCTCCCGCGTTGATCAACAAGGTCAGCCCGACCGCAATTGCCAAACGACCCCAGTTGGTCGCGTCAGCAGTGCTTGGCGCGCCAAACCATTGGGTCAATTGTGGCCATTGTTGGTCCCAGCGCAGCAATGCTACCCAGAACGAGGCGCTCAGAATGTTGACCAAAACCAAGGGCAGCAAGAACTTCCAAGCAAAGCTCATCAGTTGGTCAACCCGCAAGCGTGGTACAGTCGCACGGATCAACACCATCACAAAGAACAGCGCGAAGGACTTGAGCAGGAAGTAGACGAGTGAGAGCAAGCCGCCAGCAATGCCACCAAGCGCATCAACGCCCGGCCCATTGCCGCCACCAAGGTATAAGGTTGCGGTGACAAAACATACGGCCAAGTTGCTCATGTAGTTTGAAAGATAGAAGACCGCAAACTTCATGCCGCTATATTCGGTCATATAGCCTGCAATAATTTCCGAGTCTGCTTCGGGAATGTCGAAGGGTGTCCGTTCGCCTTCGGCCAAACTAGCCGTGAAGAACAAGGCAAAACCCAACAAGCCCACTGGCGAGAAGACATACCAGCCCAAGCCAGCAAAATCGTTTTGGGCTTCGACAATCTTTTGCAGCGACATCGAGCCGGTCATCAAAACCACCGGGATAATTGCCATAACTTGGGGAATTTCATAGCTGATCAATTGCGCAACCCCGCGCATCCCACCAAGTAAGGCAAATTTATTGTTGGAACCCCAACCGGCCATCATCATGCCAATGCTGTGCAAACCGCCAGTAGCGATCACAAACAACACCGCTGCGTTCAAATCGACGGGGAACATGCGTCCCCACGGAATGACCGCAAATGATAGCACGGTGGCTCCCAGCATCACAACTGGAGCCAAAAAGTGCACAATTTTATCAGCATCGCGTGGAGTTGCATCTTCCTTGGTCATCGTTTTGATGGCTTCGGAAATTGGCTGCAACAACCCTTGCGGGCCGACGCGGTTGGGGCCACGGCGGTCTTGCATATACGAAATCGAGCGGCGTTCATACCAGGTCAGGAACATCATGCCAACTGAACCGCCCACGAGAATGAGGGTTACTTTAATGATGCTGGCAATCAGAACACTCAGCCATGATGCAAAGCCTAGTTGTGTTAGTGCATCAGCCATCGATTATTCTCCTCGTTGGGCACGTTTCGCAGCGCGAATTGCCTCAAGTTTGGCACGTTTGTCTTCTGACATGTTTTGGCCAATCGCCGCGACTGGGCCAGTTGGCGCAGCGCTTGCTGCTGCTGGCACATCGGCCACGGTTTCAACCACTGGCGCAGCTTGAGCGACTGGCGCAGCATCTGCCGCACCGCCACCACGTTTGGCTGCATTGGCGGCCCGAATTGCCAGCAACTTGGCGGTTTTGTCTTCCGACATGTTTTTGCCAATTGCGGCCACAGGACCACGTGGCTTGGCTGCGCCTGCTGCTGGTGCTGCACCTGCTGCTGGTGTTGCAGCGGCGGCGACTGGTGCCCCACCCTTGATCTTTTGACCATGGTCGCGACCAATATCGCCTGGGCGACGTTTGATATTGTTTTGCAACTTCTTCATTGCTTGTTCTTTGACATCTGACCACATGGTTGGCGCAATCGTTTCGTAATAGGAAACGGGGCGCAACAAGCGGTTGTAGTCTACGTCAAGCTCTGGGTGGTTGGCAGTTGATAATTCAAAATCGTGATCCATTTTGATTGCATCAAATGGACAGACTTCAGCACAGTAGCCACACGACATACAGGTGTCGTATTCCAAGACAAATTTGGCGGCTGCTGGCACTGGCTTGCCGGTAGCAGGATCTTTAGCTTGGGTAATGTGAATCACCTGAGGAGGGCAGATCCGCTCGCATTGGAAACACGAAGTACACAATTCATGGCCAGTTGCATCATCGTAGAGCAAAATTGGCATATTCCGATAGGCTTCTGGCATTGCCAAGCGCTCTTCGGGATACTGCACGTTGAATTGGCCTTCGGTATCGGCGCGGTCGCTGTTGGGCTTGCCAAACAAGGCTTTACGGAATTTGCGAAACACAATTCCCAAGCCTTTGGTCATGCCCTGACCAGCCCGAAAATCCGCGTCATTGCGTTCAACAACAAACACGTCTTCAGTTGCTAAATGGCTCAACGTCATCGGTCCACCTCGCCCATCACGATATCGATACTACCCAAGATAACCACAACGTCGGCAATCGTGTAGCCCTTGCACATATCGGCCAAAGCCGAGAGGTTGATGAATGATGGGGCGCGGACTTTATAGCGATAGGCGCTGCCCGTGCCATCACTCACCACATAGAAACCTAGCTCGCCCTTGGGTGATTCGACCCGGGCATAGGCTTCGCCAGCAGGAGCTTTGAGGCTTTGTTGCTTCACTTTAGGATTGATAAAGCCGCCAGTTGCATCGGGCAATTGTTCGAGCGCTTGCTCCAAAATTTTGTACGATTCGCGCATTTCGGCGATCCGCACCAAGAAGCGGTCGTAAACATCGCCCACCGTGCCAACTGGCACTTTGAACTTGAAGCGATCATAGACGGCGTATGGCTCGGCTTTGCGAATATCATAGGCAACGCCTGAACCACGTAGCACTGGGCCAGTCACGCTATAGGCCAGCGCCAAATCTTTGGGCAACACGCCGATATTGCGCGCACGCGCCAAAAGAATTTCACTATTGAGCAGCAAGCCTTCGAAATCGTCGAAGTAGTGTGGCAGACCCTGCATCAACTTCTTCAATTCGGTGATGAACCAATCGTCGATGTCGCGTACCACGCCACCAAAGCGGCAATAGTTACACATCATGCGAGCACCCGACACATATTCAAACATGTCGAGAATCTTTTCACGTTCGCGCATACCCCAGAGCAATGCAGTTTGCCACGCGCCCATGTCGCCGAGCATAAAGCCCATTGCGGTAGCGTGGTTCAAAATTCGCGAAAGCTCATCCATAATCACGCGAATATATTGGGCACGTTCAGGCACTTCAACGCCGGCAAGCGTCTCAATCGTCCGGGCGTAGGCATGGTTGTTGACCATCGAGTTGAAGTAATCGAGGCGGTCGGTGAAGGGCATATTTTGCAAATAAGTATTTACTTCACCAAGCTGCTCGTGATTACGGTGCAAATAGCCAAACACTGGTTTAAGGTCAACCAAGGTTTCGCCATCGACGGTAACAAGCATGCGGAACACACCGTGAGTTGAAGGGTGCTGAGGACCAATATTAATTTGCAGTTCTTCAGTCTTTAGCATTGACTATTCTCCCGTGACGTGGGTATATTTATCGCCAGTCTTGGGGAAGTCTTTCCGCATTGGAAAGCCCTTAAACTCATCCCACATATAAATCCGTGCCAGATTTGGATGGCCAGGAAACACCACGCCATACATATCGTAGGCTTCGCGTTCTTGCAAATCGGCACCAGGCCATGTAGGCGTTAGCGATGGAACAATGCACTCTTCTGGGCTACGACCAATCCGCACGCGCACCCGTAGGTCGGGGCCTGCCTCAGCAGCGTTATAGAATTGATACACCAATTCAATGATGCCATGCTTGAGGTAATCAACCGCTGTGATGTTGGAAAGCAAATCATAGCCAAATTTATCACGGACGAAATGGGCAACCTCGATAATCGCCTCAGCCTTAACCACTGCGTCGAAATCGAGCAGCACGGTTTGGCCTTCGCCATGGGCTTCTGCTTGGTCGGTTGCTTGGGTATCCCAACGGCCATCGAGCACATTGGGCAATTCGGTTTGCAGGATCGAGCGCAGTTCGCCTCTAGCCAGCAATGCCATGGCCTACCTCCTCGATCGTTACCGTGCCTGAACGTAACATTGGCTTGGGCTGATTGCCTTCCAAGGCCTTGGTTGAGGCATCGCGTTCGCCTTTGCCACCCAACGCGGGGCTAACGAACGGTGCCATTCTGGGCGTGCCACCAACCGGGTCGGCAGTGCCAGGGATGCCCGCAACTTCCAAGCCTTCAGCGCCAAAGACCGGAATTGGAAACTCGTTAACCACGCCTTCGTCATCGCCATACCAGCGCACTTGTTGCAGCGCTTGGACATCGATTTGAGCTTGCAAAGTCATCAACGAGTGCAATAAAGCTTCTGGGCGTGGTGGGCAGCCTGGAATATAGACATCAACAGGCACATATAAATCAACCCCACGCACCACGTTATAGCCATCGCGGAAGGGGCCACCAGAGGTCGCACACGCTCCCATCGAAATCACATAGCGCGGTTCGGGCATTTGGTTAAACAAACGAACAACCTGTGGCACCATTTTTTTGGTCACAGTTCCAGCAACGATCATCACGTCAGCTTGGCGGGGTGAGGCGCGAAAGAGTTCCGAGCCAAAGCGCGAAATATCATAGCGCGAAGCTGCTGCAGCAATCATCTCAATCGCGCAGCAAGCTAACCCGAACTGCATCGGCCACACCGAAGAGCGGCGACCCCAGTTGTACAGCTTATTGATGGTCGTAAACAGCACCCCCTGCTGCTCAAGATCCATTTGCGTTTGTAGATCAGACATACGCCCTCCGGGCAAATTGGTGAATTGAAGTAGGCCAAGGCCTAGCGCAGCCGCGCCGCCTCCGCGCCGTCACGCCCCTATTCGTCGTTTAGATCCACTCAAGTGCGCCTTTTTTCCAGGCATACACCAAACCGATGGTCAGAATTGCTAAAAAAACCACCATTTCAAAGAGGGCGAATAAGCCCAGTTGCCCATAAGCCACTGCCCATGGATACAAAAAGACTGTTTCGATATCGAAGATCACAAAGGCCAAAGCATACAAGTAGTATTGAACTTTGAACTGGACCCAGATGTCGCCAATCGCCTCCAAACCACACTCGTAGGTCGAAAGTTTAACCTGTGTTGGGCGGTTTGGCCGTAAAAAGGACGACAGCACCAGAGGCAAAAGCGGAAAGGTAATCGCGGCAACCGCGAAGATTCCGATAAACGCATAGTTTGTAAGCATAGGTCGGTCTCCTAGTGATGCCCGTTACAAACACACAAAGAGCGAGACGGGTAGCCCCAGTACTCGCTGTACACAATTGCACTAACACCGTGCAGCCATTGCGAAGTATATCACAGGCAGATTAAACTGACAAATAACTTTCACCCCTCAAGAGGTCGTTTTTAGCCCTTTATAATCAGCTATTTTTGAAAAATTAAATTATGTCAAGTTCTCATCTGAGGCGTTAGCAAGCAGCCAGCAATGGGGATTTTCGGGCTAAAAAAGAGGCAGCAGCATCAAGCCAAGTTCAATGCTGCTGAAGACACTTAACGGGAGAGTTTAAGCTCAATCCGCCCAATCCGAATGATGTCGCCATAGACAATTGGGGTCGGGTCGGCTACTTCAATGTCGTTGATAAAGGTGCCGTTGGTCGAACGCTGGTCTTCCAGCCACCAACTATCGCCGCGCCATTCCAACAGCGCATGTTCCGAGGATAAAAATGAGTCGTTCAGGGCCACGTCGCTATCAGGCCGCCGCCCAATCATGTTGACTGCGCCAAGCTCAAAGGCATAGCCACGCTGCAAGCCAGTATCGCCGCTCGACATGACAATTAACTTGCCATACAAATTTTGCGCTGCGCCCGCCAGCACGCCCGCACCACCAGTTCCTGTGCCAACTACCTGCAATTCGCGCCGAATAACCCGTACTACCTGATATAAAAAGAAGTACAAGAAAAAGATCACGCTAATTCGTAACAGCAAGATCACAAAATCAAGCGTAGCACTGGTGATGCTCTGACCCATTTAGGCCTCCTCAAAACGCAATTCCAAACCACCAAGCGACACAATGTCGCCGTTGCGCAGTTCCCGTTCTTGCACCGGATCACCATTGACAAACGTACCATTGGTCGAACGCACATCGCTAATCCAGAAGCGCCGCGCCCGATAGCGCAGCTGAGCATGCTCACGCGAAACCCGACTATCTTCAAGAATCAGATCGTTGTTCAAGCCGCGACCCAAATTTGTCACCGATTTTTTAATCGGAATCCGGTGTTCGCCTTGGTCAGTATACAAGATTAAGTTGGCTTTCGGCGGGGTTGGTTGGCCGCTAATCGCTGCGCCGGTTGGCCCAATCATCTGGGTGCTGCCGCCAAGATGGGCGGGCGCTTCGCTGATTTGGCCATCGATCATAATCGAGCGTTGCTTGACCGCTGGATCAGCCACCAACTCCACATTCGGATGATGCACCATCGTAAAACCACGCTCACGAGCTAGCTCGGCTAAATAGCGGGCCATTTCATGCTGCAAATTGGTTTTAACCGGCTCAAATGCTTTGTAATCGTCAGGGTGCAAGTGTGCTTTATAGGCATTCGGCACCAAAATCCGATCCATACTAATCGTTTGTTGGCTTTCCATCGCCCGTTCAAGGCGCTTGCCAATTTCGGCTGGTTGAATTGGGCTGCGAAACAAGCGCGCCACGTTGCCTTCAACCATACCTTCCATAAATTGTTCAAAGCGTGATAATGCACTCATCGATAATCCTCCGTGCGCAGGAGACTGCTACGCTGACATCTGCGAGAGATCAAGGAGCAATTGCTCAATCGCCGCATCACCACGTAGATGAAAAACCAATTTATTTGTTCTGGCTTCCGCCAAACGCGCCAGCGTCCTTGGCCGCCGAACCCGTGGATACGTCCAAACAAAATCGAAGGCAACCCAATCAAGTTTTTCTGGGCAATCTGCCGCCAAATCAGGGCGCGAACGCCCATGATAGATAATTCGGCGTTTGATTACCCGCCACAAGCAACGCAAGCGTGGCTGATCGATAAAAATCACGGTGTCAGCATACGGCCAGCGTTCATCAAGCGTGCCTGTGTAATTGCCATCCATAATCCATTGTGACGCTTGCACCAATTCGCGTTGTTGCGCTCGGAACGCTTCGCGATCTGGCTCAACCCAGCCTGGCCGCCAAAAATAGCTATCAAGGTGGATGACTGGTAGGTTCAAAACAGCGCCCAGCCGCTTGGCCAGCGTACTTTTGCCTGAACCCATCGAGCCAAAGATCAAGATGCGCTGCATGCTTTTCACTTGGTCGGCTCCTTGACCGCTGCTCCCAAATACGAAGGTTCTAAACTGGTCAAATCGTCGCGTTCGCCTGCTTGCAGCCGGTTCCAAGCCAGCTCGGCAACAAAGCCAGCCCGCCGCAAACCAACTGCTGGCGATGGAATCACCACGCCTGCGCCACGAGCTTCGTTGATAGCCAGGGCCAAGCGTGGGTCGACATCGCCGCAGACCAACGCCAATTCAGGAATCGCCACCAACAGTTCATCGCGCGAAACATTGCGCTCTTGGCCAATGCGCGTCCAAGCGCGGCGCAAGCGAAATTCAGCCATGGCATAGCGATCGCGGCCAAGCTTGATCACCGCCACCACGCTGCGCCCAATCCGTTGATGCGGATAGGCCAAGGTTTCAAGGCTGCTAATGCCGAGCAAGGGCAAATCGTGGGCCAAGGCTAAACCTTTGGCGCTGCTCATACCAACCCGAATGCCGCTCCACGAGCCAGGCCCGACCGAAACAGCAACCCCAGTTAATTCAGCAGGAGTCAGATCCAGGTTGCTGAGCAACTGTTGCGCCATTGGCAAGAGCTGGGTTGAATGACCACGCCCAGCAAACCAATTGGCTTCTGCACGCAATCCATTGGCATCATAAATCGCTACGCCAGCGGTGTCGGTGGCGGTATCAAAGGCAAGTAACATAACGCAATCTCAATCTAGCAACACAGGCAATAAGCCTGCTCTATTTACCACGCAAACGCTGAATTAATTGTTTATAGCGCTCGCCATGCGGTTTGAGCCGCATCATACGCTTGGTTTCGGCCAAGTGATCGATCCGAATTTCCAAATATTCGCTGGGCAACGAATCAGCCACCCGTTCAGCCCATTCGATCACACAAATGGCGCTATCGTCCCATAATTCTTCCAAACCAATCGAATCGAAATCTTTGGCATTGCCCTCAAGTCGATACAGATCGATATGGTGAATCCGGGTGCGGCCATGGGTTTTATCAGCAGTATAGTTATTGACTAAAACAAAAGTTGGGCTGGTAACGTCTGCTTCAGGGATACCAAACGCGCTGGCAATGCCTTTGGTCAAGTGGGTTTTGCCCACACCAAACGTCCCAAACAACAGCACTAAATCGCCAGCATTTAAGGCTGCGCCGATTTGCTGACCAATCCGCACCGTGTGGGCTGGCCCATGGCTCACCACATCGATGCTATCAGGCTCTAAAATGGCAGGAATACGTGCTTTCATAGGCTCAATTGTAGCATATGCTGGCTGAAAACGGGCATCATGCCAATTGCCATGCTGGCGCTGTTGCATGCCACTGCTCAAGCCAATTTATCCCAGCTGAGCATAGCGCAAAAATACCAACCATATACTGATATTTTGCTGAAACCAAACAACGATTATGTTCAGACAATCTTCTAATAGTGGCCTACTATATTTTTAACATCGCTCTGCTATGCTTAGCGCAGTTACAACTGAATAGGGAGGTTTCGCACTCATGAATTTGAATATTTACACCGAAAAATCACGCGCGGCTATCTTTGATGCCCAAAGCATCGCATCTCGCAACGGCCAAAGCGAAATCACACCAGAACATGTGCTCGTGGCCTTGCTCGAACAAGCTGATGGCGTGGTTCCGCAAATTATTACGAAAATGGATCGCGATCCGCAAGCCTTGGTTGCGGCGCTTAATGATGAAATTCGGCGTTTGCCACGCGTTAGTGGCACCCAAATGCAGCCTGGCATTGGCCAACGCTTAGATCAAGTTTCGCAGACAGCCGAAAATGAAGCCAAAGGTATGGGCGATGAGTATGTTTCGACCGAGCACCTGTTGCTTGGGTTGGCTGGCGAACGCGCCAAAGGCCCAGCTCAGCGTTTGCTCACATCATTTGGTATTACCAAAGATGCAATTCTCAAAACCTTAACTGCCATTCGCGGCAATCAACGGGTTACCGACCAAAACCCTGAAGGCAAATATCAGGCGCTCGAAAAATATGGCCGCGACTTAACAACCTTGGCTCAGCGTGGCAAGCTTGACCCAGTAATCGGACGCGATGAAGAAATTCGGCGCACGATTCAGGTGCTATCACGCCGCACCAAAAATAATCCAGTGCTCATTGGCGAGCCAGGCGTTGGCAAAACCGCTATCGTCGAAGGCCTTGCTGCGCGGATTGTGCGCGGCGATGTGCCCGAAGCATTGCGCAACAAACGCTTGATTGCACTCGATTTGGGCGCGTTAGTTGCTGGAGCAAAATTTCGCGGCGAGTTTGAAGAACGGCTCAAAGCAGTGCTCAGCGAAGTTACCAACGCCGAAGGCCGCGTGATTTTGTTTATCGATGAGTTGCATACCGTGGTTGGTGCAGGCGCAGCCGAAGGCTCAATGGATGCTTCGAATATGCTCAAGCCAGCCTTGGCCCGTGGCGAGTTGCACACCATCGGCGCTACGACGCTTGATGAATATCGCAAATATATTGAAAAAGATCCAGCCTTGGAGCGCCGCTTCCAGCCAGTGTTGGTCGGCGAACCAACCGTCGAAGATACAATCTCGATTTTGCGTGGTTTGAAAGAGCGCTACGAAACGCATCACAACGTGCGGATTACCGATGCAGCGATTGTGGCCGCCGCAACCTTATCCAACCGCTATATTGCTGATCGTTTCTTGCCCGACAAAGCAATTGACTTAATCGACGAAGCGGCAGCTAAGTTGCGCATGGAAATTACCAGCGATCCGGTTGAACTTGACGAGATCAAGCGCAAACGCATGCAATGGGAAATTGAACGCGAAGCTTTGAAACGCGAAAAAGACCCAGCTTCCAAGGAGCGCTTGGAGCGGCTCGAACGCGATTTGGCCAACTTGCGCGAACAACAAGCAGTGCTGGATACCAAGCTTTCGAGCGAGCGCGGCGCAATTAACGCCATCGCTCAATTAAAAGAAAAAATCGACCAAACTAAGGTCCAAATTGAGCAAGCCCAACGCCAATACGATTACAATCGCGCCGCCGAGTTGCAATATGGTACGCTCAACACCTTAGAGCAACAATTGGGCGAAGCTGAAGCCAAAGTTCGCGATATGCAAGAACATGGCATGCTGCTCAACGAAGAAGTATCCGAAGAAGATATTGCCCAAGTTGTCGCTAAATGGACGGGCATTCCGGTTTCCAAGCTTTTGGAAGGCGAGCTGCAAAAGCTGGTCAAGATGGAAGAACGGTTGCATGCCCGCATTATCGGCCAGCACGAAGCGGTCAAAGCAGTTTCCGATGCGGTGCGCCGTTCGCGGGCAGGTTTGCAAGATCCCAATCGGCCACTTGGCTCGTTCTTGTTCCTTGGGCCAACTGGGGTTGGTAAAACCGAATTAGCCCGAGCCTTGGCTGAATTTTTGTTCGATGACGAAGCAGCTATGGTCCGAATTGACATGTCGGAATACATGGAACGTCACGCCGTGGCCCGCCTGATCGGTGCACCTCCAGGCTATGTTGGCTATGAAGAAGGCGGCCAATTGACCGAGGCCGTGCGCCGTCGCCCATATAGCGTGGTGCTGTTCGATGAAATTGAAAAAGCGCATCCCGACGTGTTCAACACGCTCTTGCAATTGCTCGATGATGGTCGCTTAACCGATGGCCAAGGCCGCTTGGTCGATTTCACCAATTCGGTGGTGATTATGACCTCGAACATTGGCAGTAGTCGCATTCAAAGCTTGGTTGATGATGAAGAAGCCATGCGCGAAGCAGTGATGGAAGAACTGCGCGACGAATTACGCCCAGAATTCCTCAACCGGATTGATGATTTGATTATCTTCAAGCCATTGACCCAAGCGGAAATCAAGCATATTGTTGATATTCAGGTTGATCGGCTGAGCAAGCGTTTGAGCGAACGTAAGCTCAAATTGGTCTTGAGTGAAGCGGCTCGTCAGCACCTAGCTCAAGTTGGCTATGATCCAGTCTTTGGGGCACGGCCACTCAAACGGGCTGTTCAAAGCGAGCTGCTTAACCCGCTCGCCTTGGAAGTGCTCAAAGGTCGCTTTCCAGCAGGCACAACCGTCAGCGTCGATGTTGATGCAGGCAAATTGATTTTCAACTAACTCAATTAATCGATTCGGCTAAGCCCCCATCAAGCTCATGATGGGGGCTTTTGTTGGCGCGAAAAATGCCCTATACTAGCCGCATTCAGCCAATTGTCGCTGGAGCAGTCTATGCCCTTTCGTCGTCCGCGTCGAGGGCGAATTGGCCCTCTTCGACGTAAACAAGGAGTTCCTGTGGCCGAAACAAGTCTAGATAACATTACTGCCGCAGCCGATGGCTTGCAGATGATGAGCGAAACCGATGCGCCCTTCACGTCCTATACCTGGGATGCGGCGACCCCATTCAGCCCCGAAGCACTCGCTAATGGTCAGCCGATCCAAACCGTTAGCCTTGAGCAATTCTTTAAAAATGCTACTACTCCCCAAGACGGGGATGGTGAGGCTGAAAAAGCCACAGTCAGCCAATTTCAGAAGTTGGTCGAAGTGCTCAAGGCCGAATTAACCGACATTCAGGTCTATCGGGTGGGCGAAATTAATATCGATGCCTATATTTTGGGCAAGGATAGCGCAGGTAAGCTGGTTGGCTTAAAAACCCAGTTGGTTGAAACTTAGGCTAAAAACCACTGCACCAAAAATGGTTTACAACGTCGCCGCAGCCGATCGCGCAAATTGTACAGTTCGTTGGCTTGTAACCCAAGCTGTTTGGCCAAGGCAGTGATGTTGTTATCCTCGCACAACAAGGCATACCAATACTGCTGGGCAATCAGATACAGCGGATCATCGACCATCGCGTGAACTTCAGCAGCCATATGCCGTTGAAGTTCACAGCGCTCCACGTGTTCATGCGGTAAAAGGTCTGGTGAAGCAATTGTATCGCCCAACTCACGTTGACAGTCTCGGCCATTAGTTTGGCTCAGGTAGTAGGTTTGATCTTGCGGTTTTGGCGTATACACATTGGGGCTTTCGTGAATTCTGCGGCCACCAGATCCACCCAGTTTTTTGGCGTTTTTGGCCCGCCACCAGTGAATAATTGCCCGCTCGGCAATGGTGTGGATATAGCTACGTAAGCGGGCTTCAAAACGAAACTGTGGCAACGAACGCTTCACATTCTCGTAGGCTACCAAATCGGGCGAATGCTCGCATAATTGTGAGCCATTGCCCAACGAGAAGCGTTTGCAGCGATACCAGCTGAGGATTTCATCCATAATTGAAACCCAAATTAACTCGTGATGGGGATGTTGTGAATCGCATGCCGCAGCAACCGTGGCATAATCGTGATAGACATTGGTAACAATATCAGGATATTTGGCTGGATTTGAGGCGGGGTTGCGTTGCAAAATTTCACAACTGCGCTGGCAAAGAAGCTGACATCCTGCCCCATCTAATTGCCAACCATGGTGTCGATTCAATTGGCTTACTATATCTCCAATAGCATCAGTGTACATACTCATATACTGCTCCCGTCTTAGTCATTAAGACTAACGGATTCAATAACTAGAAACAGCTGTACTGCATAACAAAAGGTAGTGCAAGGATGCATTGCAGAACAAGGCGGTAGAGCGTGAAGAATCCTGCGGCGATACTGCATAGTTGGGATAATCTAGCTCCTTATTTCAATGATTTTAATAAGCCAAAAGACAATTGGTGAACAAAATGACGGTAACAATTGATAACAGTTGTTATGAATAAAGCTATTAAATCATGATCTCTTTAGTTGCCACAAGTAGCCATAAGGACTTATTTTGGATAGGACTAAGTGCTAGGTATTGAGTAGTCACAACAAGCTTTCTAGGCACTTCAAAAGGAACTAGAACAAGATAGGCTTAATAAACTATTAAAAAGTGTTAGAGTTAATCATTAATAAAACCTTTAGCCGCACTCACCCTGATTGTAAGAAAGCAACGCTATGCCCAAGCAAGCACCCCTCAGCTGGAAAGCCCGTGGATGGCGCTGGATTAAGCAGTGGTGGCAGGATATTGTCCATGGCGCTGATCCATTTGCGACCTTAACGGCAATTTTGGCCTTGTTTACTGGGCTAATTGGCATTATAGGCGCGTTCAATCTGGATTATGGCGGCGCACCAACAGGCGTTATCTTGCTCGATTTTGGGGTGGCGCTCTGTTTGGGTGGCTTGGCGTGGTGGATGTTTCGCCAACCGAGCGCAATGTGGCCGCGCTGGATTGTGGTGAGCGTGCTAACCTTGGCCTGTTTTTATGTGCTGGCTACAATTCCTTCAGATGCGGCAGTGGTCGTTTTGACTATGTTGCCGATTTTGATGGCAATGTTAGCCACTCGGCGTTGGTGGCCAATCGCCTTTTATCCGCTCTCCGTGACGATTGTGGCCTCGCTGCACACTGGCGGATGGCAGGTGTTTACGCCAGCAATTATTGCATTTAATATTTTGGAGTTTTTGATGCTTTGGGGCGTAACCTCGCAAGCTGTGCAATTTGCCAAAGCGCGGGTCAAAACCGAAGCGCAACTCAGCAAAGAGCAACAAGTTCGCCAATTTATGCGCTTCTTTCAGCACGAATTACGCTCGTATAGCAATAGCCTTGATGTGTTGCTGCCAATGCTCAATCAACAGCTTAACGAACGCCCAGCGCCTGAGCAATCGGCGATTCAACCGCAAGAATTGGTGAGCGTGCTTCAAAGCACTGCCGATTCGATTCGCCAACTAACAACAGAATTGCTGGTGCTGACGCGCGAAGGCCAATTGCTGCCCCAACAACGCATGCCGATTCAACTTTTGCCCTTGCTGCAAAGCGAACAGGCCGAAAGCCAAGCAGAAATGCAGCGCCATGGTCTCAATTCAACAATTCAGATCGCTTGCCCTGCTGAGTGCATTGTGATTGGCGATGCGCTTTTTTTGCGCTTAGCAGTGCATACCATTTTACAAAATGCTATTGAGGCCTTGTTGCGCTACCCAGGCGAAGGCCAAATTTTTATTCAGGTCGAGCAATCTGCGCAACAAACCACGATCGATATTTATGACACAGGCAAGGGCTTTCCTGCCGATTTACTCGAACATCTGAAACAGGCCCAATCGTTAAATCAGGCCTTGGGTTGGACAACCAAAATCGGCGGCAGCGGCTTGGGCATGCCCTTGATTCGCCATGTCGCGATGCTCCACGGTGGCACTGCGCACTTTATGAATCGGCCTGAAGGCGGGGCACAGATTACGCTGCAACTGCCACAGGTTTAGCCAATGTCAGCCGGAAAACCAATGGCGCGCCAAAGGTTGTCCACATCCCAATAATCAAATAGCGCAAGCCATCGGCCAACAGCGTTTCGGGCAACAGGCTTTTGAGCACAGCCCGCAGCACAAACACGACACTAATTCCAATAATGATTTTGATTAATTGTCGCCACCAAACGCTGCGCACTTGAAATTGCGCATAGCGCTGTTGCAAACCCAACGTGCCCAACGAGCCAGCCAAAAAGCCCAGTATTTTGACCCGATCAGCGCCAGAATCGAAGAATAAGCCCAATAAACAAATCGCAGCCAAGCCCAAGGCCAAGCGTTCTTGGGTTTTGCTTGGCAAAGCACTAATCAGCGGCGTGAGATAGATACTGGCAACCACAATCAAGCTGCCAAAAAACCACCCACCAAGCACATCAATTGGCCAATGCACGCCCAGATAGAGCCGTGAAAAGCTCACCAGCACAATCATTAAGCCTGCTAAAGCCCAAACCCAACGCTGGCGCAGCCACAAACCAACAAACGACCAAAAAACCAAGGTATGTTGAGCATGGCCACTGGGAAACGACGGAATCCATGAGCCATCGGGATTAAGCGCGGTTGCTTTGGCAGCTTCGCTTAGCGGGAAGCGCTCAGGATAGGCGGCGGCTGGTCGAACCGTATCAAATAAATCTTTGAGCCAAGCATTGGTATAAAACGAACCAAGCAGCATCAGCAGCAAGCGCACACCCAAGTTGATGCCAACACACCAAAAGATAATCGGCCCCAACAACAGATAAAAATCCTCGCCACCAATGTTAGTTACCCATAAAAACAGCTGATCCAGCACTGGAGTACGCCATTGCTGCAAGCGTTCGAGCAGATCAAGTTGCATTACCAACCTCACTAGCATAATTAGCGCAATTATACGTTAACTAAAACCGGCTCCTTGGCAGCAACCAAGGAGCCGGAGCACTGGACGGATAAACGATTTTAGCGGCGTGGGCGAGCCAAAGTTGGGGTGATTTTCACGCCCCGAATTTGGGTGCGACCAAGTGCAGCCAACACGCGGTTGGCGGCATCGTCTGGCACATCGACAAAAGTGAAGTTATCGAAAATATCGATTGCGCCGATTGCGCGGCCTGGCAAGCCAGATTCGTTGGCAATTGCACCCACAATATCAGCAGGGCGCACGCCTTGTTCGCGGCCAATGTCCACAAACAAGCGGGTCATGCCTTCTTCGCGGAACGAGCGGCCACCGCTGTTGCGATCGCCATTGCGTGGGCCACGGGCTGCACGATCGCCACCGCGATCGCCAGGCCGGTCATTGCCACGTTCGCGGCGGTCGCCACGGCGGCCATTGTCGCGGCTATCGCGGCGGTCGCCACGGCGGGCATCGAAGGTTGATTCATCTTCGACCATTTCCAAAGGATCTTCGGCAGTCAAATCTGGTTCGCCGAGCATCATTTTGAAGGCGGCTGCGGCCAAATCGGTTGGCGAATATTGTTCGGCCAATTCTTCGGCCAAAACCAAGTATTGCTCCAAACCACCATGTTCGTTGTGTTGCTCGATCAACTCGCGCAAGTTATCCTTGAAGGCTTCGCGGCGGCGAGCCACCACGTCGGCAATCGTTGGCAAGCGCAAGCGTTGAATTGGCGAGCCAGTCATACGCTCGATCGTGCGCAATTGGCGGCGTTCGCGCGGCGTTACCAAGGTCACGGCAACCCCTGAACGGCCAGCCCGACCAGTCCGGCCAATGCGGTGCACATAGGCTTCTGGATCAAGCGGAATATCGTAGTTGATCACGTGGCTGACGTGTTCGATGTCCAAACCACGGGCAGCTACGTCGGTTGCAACCAAGATTTCAACTTGTTCTTCGCGGAAGCGTTTCATCACGCGGTCGCGCATTGCTTGGCTCAAATCGCCGTGCAACAATTCAGCGCCATAACCGCGAGCCAACAATTTTTCGCCAAGCTCATCGACCATCGCCTTGGTGCGGCAGAAAATAATCGCCGAGGTTGGCATTTCAAGGTCGAGGATGCGGGTCAAAACTTCAAATTTATCGCGTGCGCCAATTTCGTAATAAACTTGGCGAATTTGTGGCACGGTCAATTGTTCGCGCTCAATCGTCACCATTTGGGGTGATTTCAAGTATTTGCGCGCCAAACGGGCGATTTCATCGGGCATGGTTGCCGAATAGAGTGCAGTTTGGCGATCTTTGGGAGCGCGTTCCAAAATATATTCAATATCGTCAACAAAGCCCATGTTGAGCATTTCGTCTGCTTCGTCGAGCACCACGGTGCGCACGGTTGAAAGATCAAGCGTGCCACGTTCCATGTGATCCATCAAACGGCCAGGCGTGCCAATCACAATATTAACGCCGCGCTTCAAAGCTCGCAATTGGCGATCAATTGGTTGACCACCATAGACTGGCAAGGCGCGAATGTTCAAATATTTGCCATACGCTGAAATAGCATCCGAGACTTGGACGGCTAATTCGCGAGTTGGGGTCAAGATCAAGGCTTGAACACCCATGGCCTTGGTATCAATCCGTTCAATTGTTGGCAACGAAAAAGCTGCTGTTTTGCCGGTGCCTGTTTGAGCTTGGGCGATAATATCGTTGCCACTGAGCATCAAACCAATACTTTGGGCTTGGATTGGGGTTGGTTCTTCATAGCCAAGTTCAGTAATTGCCCGCAACGTCGCTTCGCCGAGCCCAAGTTCCGTAAACGTAGTCATTAAAAAGAATATCCTTTCGGTGAATGTAGGGTTAACAGCCCTTTGCTGTTACCGTCCCGCAGCGTGCGGAGTCGCCCTAACCCCCCGAATTGGCAAGCAAGCGACGCGCACGACACAAAAAACGCGGGGGCTATACCGCCCGCGTTTTCGTTCTCTGCTTAGCGTTAGATCCGATTATAGCATGCTTTTTGGATTATGCCAAAACGTAGATAGCTGCATCTTATTAATTTTTTATCTGATTGAGCTTCATTTTATGTAAAACTCAAGCTGGCCCAGCCATGGGGTTTGAATCGCCTGATCTGCTGCTTGTTCCAGCAATAGTTGGCTATCGGGCTTGGCTTGTTGCCAACGCGCAAGCGCATACAGATAGGCCAATTGTGGCTCGGCTGGCGTTGCCTGATAGAGTGGAGCAATGATTTGCTCGGCTTCTGCAGGCAGCGAACATTGCAAAGCGACACTAGCCACTACCCGCCGCGCTAAATCATCAACCGCACTCTTCAAGGCTTGGCGCGCATACTCCAGGCCACTGCTACAGCGGCGCAACGGCGTGTTGATATAAAAATTAGCAGCTTCTAAGGCCAAGGTACCACTCATTGGCCCCGTGGCAATTGCTTGATCGTAGGCGGCGGCAGTGCCATTAAAATCAGCTTGGCTTAGGCTAAGCGTTGCCGCAACAAGGTAATTTTCGCTGCTGCCTGGCTCCAAATTAACTGCCTGCTGCAAGGCGGCAACGGCCAAATCGGGCTGGCCACTACTGGCGGCAATTGTGGCTTGGGTGCGGGGCAAGGTCGCCACATTGGGCCATTGGGTTTGGGCAGCCTCAATCAACGCCAACGCGGTTGCACTATCGCCAGCGCTCCAATGGAGTAAGGCCCGTTGATTGGCCGCAAAACTCGCCATGGAATCGTTGGCAGGAATTTGGCTCAGCAAGATGTCGGCAGCCTGCCAGAGACCTTGTTCGCTCCATAAACTGGCAACACCAAGCATGCGTTGGGTGGAATCTTGGGGCACAAGTTGCTTCAATCGATCAAAGCGTTGCTGTAATTGCCATGGATTTGCCAATTGCAGGCCGTTGGCTTGGGGCTGAATTTGGGCAACGAGGCTTTGGGCAAGCTGCGGATCATTGGACAATGCCAGTTCAGCGCTCCGTAACCAAGCCCAATTCTGCCATGGCTGCTGCAAAGCTTGGGCTTGATTCAATTGGTTGGTTGCGCTAATGAGATCGCCGCTACGTAAGGCTATTTCCGCCTGTAGCAGGTGGCTCCATGGCATGGCTGCCAAGGTTTTAAGGGTTGATTGAACTGACGCTTGATCGCCGCGTTGCAAGCCAGCCCACCCGTAGAATTGCCAGGCTTGTTGATGTTGTTCGAGGCTCAATGGCTGGCGAAACACGGCGATCAGTTGATCGTGCGCTGCTTGCCACTCGCCACGGGTCAAATAGAGTTCAGCAAGTAGCAGTTGGTTGGGAATGCTCGGTTGGATTTGGTTTAATTGCTGATACAAGCTGGTTGCTTGGTGCCATTTGCCAGCTAAACGTGCTTGAGCCGCTTGGCGCGCCAAACTTGGCGGTTGTTGTCCCAACCATGCTAGCGCAAAAATCATAATTAAACTTGGCCCAAGCCAACGCCAAATCCGTGCCACACCGACCTCCACAACAAGACTTAGCGTTATTATCCACGATTTTGTTTATCAGGGATCAGGGGTCAGTGAACGAGCAACCGCGAAGAGCACGAAGAACGCAAAGGGAGTTTTAATGCAGAGGAACAGAGAGGATAAGGCTATAGGCTATGGGCTTTTGGCTAGCGGACATCGGGGAAAGAGACAACGCAGAAACAATCTACAAAACAAATATTTGGGGGTGCTGGGGGATGAAAACCCCCGGCGTTTCCCTCCAGCGGAGGGACGGAAGGGTGGCGAAACGAATTTAAAGCAATCAGCGATTAATAAAAATGAAACCACGAAGAGCACGAAGAACGCGAAGGGAGTTTTAACGCAGAGGCGTAGAGGATAAGGCTATAGGCTGTGGGCTTTTGGCTGCTGGAACAATTTATTGGTTGGAGCATGGGCAGTGGGTTTGTATCAATACCCGATCCCCAGCCCCTGACAACTGATCCCTCGGCTATGTGCTTTTGGCTGCTGGAACATCGGGGGAATAGACAATACAGAAACAATCTACAAAACAAATATTTGGGGGTGCTGGGGGATGAAAACCCCCGGCGTTTCCCTCCAGCGAAGGGACGGAAGGGTGGCGAATCAAACGTATCAATAAATCATTGACAAAGCCAAAAAACGCCAATCCCGATATACTCGATCAATGCTAAAAAATCGTTATAATAACACAATTGTTCGATAATCAGTCGCAAGAACGACCATAAATAGCAGGAAGCGCAGTATAATTAACGATGTGATTTAGGAGGTCGTATGCCACCATTAAAAGTCCATGCACCCTACGAACCGCGTGGCGATCAACCACAAGCCATCGCCCAATTAGTCAATGGCTTGAACAGCGGGCTTGTCCACCAAACACTCTTGGGGGCAACAGGGACTGGCAAAACCCATACAATTGCACGGGTCATCGAACAGGTTCAACGGCCTACCTTGGTAATGGCCCACAACAAAACCCTTGCCGCTCAATTGTATGCAGAGTTTAAAGAATTTTTTCCTGATAATGCCGTCGGCTACTTCGTTTCGTACTACGATGCCTACACTCCCGAAGCCTACGTGCCATCGAAGGATTTATATATTGAAAAAGAAGCCCAAATCAACGAAGAAATTGATCGCTTGCGCCACGAAGCAACCCAAGCGCTGTTTACCCGCACCGATGTCATTATCGTCGCTTCAGTTTCGGCAATCTATGGGCTTGGCTCACCAACCGATTACGGCCAAGTCGCATTAAAGCTCAAACGAGGCGAGGTTCGTAACCGCGATAAAGTGCTGCGCACGCTGATCGATCTGCAATTTGAGCGCAACGATATTGATTTTCACCGTGGCACCTTCCGCGTGCGTGGCGATACGCTCGAAATCTTCCCAGCCAATGCAGAAACCGCCTTTCGAATTGAAATGTGGGGCGATGAAATTGAGCGCATGGTCGAGGTTGATCCATTAACTGGCGAGATTTTGACCCAAAAAGAGCAAATCGAAGTTTTTCCGGCCAAGCACTTTATTCCCAATGCAGAAAAAATGCAGGCCGCCTTGAATGATATTCGGCTTGAGCTAGAACATCAAGTTGCGCATCTCGAAGGCGAAGGCAAAATTCTTGAAGCTGCGCGGCTCAAGCAACGCACGCTCTACGATTTGGAAATTATGGAAGAATTGGGCTATTGCTCGGGGATTGAAAACTACAGCCGGCATATGGATCGACGCGGCGAAGGTCAAACCCCGTGGACATTGCTTGATTACTTTCCCGACGACTTTCTCTTGGTCGTCGACGAATCGCACATTTCGGTGCCACAAATTCGCGGTATGTTCAATGGCGACCGTTCGCGCAAGCAAACCTTGGTCGATTTCGGCTTTCGCTTGCCCTCGGCACTCGATAATCGTCCATTGATGTTTGATGAATTTTCCAAGCATGTGCATCAAGCAATTTATGTTTCAGCTACGCCTGGCGTGTATGAATATCAACATCATGAACAAGTGGTTGAGCAAATTATTCGGCCAACTGGCTTGCTTGATCCGATGGTTGAAGTGCGCCGCACCCGTGGCCAAATCGATGATTTGCTTGGTGAGATCAAACAGCGGGTTGATACTGGCTCGCGGGTGTTGGTAACAACCCTGACCAAGCGCATGGCCGAAGATCTGACCGATTATCTCAAAGAAATGGGCGTGCGCACCCAATATTTGCACTCCGATGTAGATACAATTGAGCGGATCGATATTCTGCGTGATTTGCGCTTGGGTGTGTACGATGTGTTGGTTGGCATCAACCTGCTGCGCGAAGGTTTGGACTTGCCCGAGGTTTCTTTGGTGGCGATTCTTGATGCAGATAAAGCTGGCTTTTTGCGCTCAGAATCATCGTTGGTACAAATTATTGGGCGGGCAGCCCGTCACATCGATGGCACAGTGCTGATGTACGCCGATAATATTACGCCAGCGATGGATTATGCAATTAGTGAAACCCGCCGCCGTCGCCAAATTCAAGAGCGCTACAATCAACAACATGGCATCGAGCCAAAAGGGATTGTCAAAGCGGTACGCGATTTGACCCAAGGCATGAAGAAGGTTGCTGAAAAATCAGCCGAATACAAAACCAGCGAAAATCCCGATAGCATGACCAAAGAAGAGCTGTTCAAACTGATCAGCGAGCTGGAAAAGCAGATGAAACAAGCTGCCAAAGACCTAGAATTTGAAAAAGCGGCCTTGTTGCGCGACCAACTTACCCAAATGCGCCAAACATTGGCCCTGATCGATAACACGGCCTTGCTGGAAAGCGTGAGCCACAAACCACGTGGCGCAGCGCCAGTTGCGGCAGAAGATTCGGGCAAACGCAAAGTTAAAGGTCGCTCGCGCGGCAAACTTTAATCATTCAAAGCACTGCGCGGCTGGTTAAAGCAGCTAGCCGCGCACTACCACCCACACTGCAACCCCCAAAAAGAGTTGAATTACCGCGCTGCCAATCAATAAAGCAAATGCTCCAGCGCGTGAAGAACGATAGACCAACGCACCAAATCCCGCATTGATCAGCCATGCCAACAAGCCGACGAGTGGCAAGGCCAATAATTGTTCGCGAGCCTCAACCCCGCTCACCGCGCCAGTTGCGTCGATGCGAATTGGCACTTCTAAAGGCAATTGGTTATAGCGCCATGCAATTAAGCCCCAAACCGCAAAATTGAGCAACAGCCCAACAACTAATGTCCAGCGGACTGCGTTATTCAGCCAAAAATCGTAGGCGATGCGACTTGAGCGCACCACACCTTCGCTTTGAACCTGCACAACCCCCAAGTTGAGCCGACTTTCAAGCTCTTGGATAAAGCTCTCGCGTTGGGCTGGGGTAATCACATAGCTGCCGCCAGTTGTGCGCAAGAGCAGGGCTTGGGCAGCGGGCTGAGTGCTGAAGAAATTCAACACCTGCTCATCGGCAGCTTGACCAACCCCGGTTGTATAGGCAAAACGAGTCAAAAGGCCAGGCTTTTGTTGCACACTAACACTTGGCTCAACCGCCGTAATCAAGTTCATCGGCACAACGGCGGTATTGCCAAGCCAGTGAATCGTTAAGGCATTGCGGTCGACCCGATAATGCAAGGTTAAAGCGCTACCAACCCGATAGAGCATAATTAAGCTAATTAAAAAGCCCGAAACTGCACTCGCAAACCAAGCAAAGGTTGTTAAATCGATGCGCCATGACGTTGCAGCACCGCTGATATCGGCGAGTAGTTGCGTGGTTGCCCAAATTGTTGCCGCAATTACCAGCAGCGTAATAACTAGCGCAACCCAGACCCGCAAAGTTCGTTTGGCCCACCATCGATTCATGGGAACTCCTCAGATTAAACAACAAGTGGCGGGTCGGCATTGACCCGCCACTATTCTACCTGTTTTTGCTTATGGTGTTGGCGTTACGACAGGAGTTGAGGTCGTTGCGCTGGCAGGGGTTGCCGTTGGCGCAGCCGAATCGGTAGTTGGCGTAGCTTCGCTTGCTGGCGTTGCCGTTGCCGCCGGATCGGTCGTTGGTTGCGGAATTGTGGTTGGAATTGGCTCAATTGTTGGTGGAACGGTGGTTGCGGTTGGTTCTGGGAACTGCTGCACATTCGATGTAGCTCGTTTCTCCTCGACCCACTTCGTCACCGCTTCATCACGCTTGGTTGCCAAATCGCTTTGGCTTGGGCGCAATTCGCGTTGATGTACCAACACAATGTGCCACCCTTGAGCTGATTGGTATGGCTCACCAATCACCCCAACTTCTTGGGTTGAAATTGGCTCGGTGATCCCCAAGGCTGCATATTGGGTCAATGGTTGCATACCAGTAGTTGGGTTATCGGTTGCATTATCGGTAGTATTCAACACCTGCACATCGGTAAAGACCTCAGCGCTGGTTAATTGAGCAGCAACATCATCGATTTTAGTTTTGGCTTGCGCCCACTTGGTCACGGTCAAGGGGTCGGTTGGATCGGTGATATTGGCGGTTACGAAAATTTGCTGGGCATCAGCATAAATTTCCTTGGTTGCCTGATCTTCGGTTACCAACTTTTCGCCTAGCTTTTTGCGGAGCAATTGCAAGCGTTCTTGATGCAACACAAAATCTTTGAAAGCAGCGCGATCAAATGGCAAGGTAGCCAAGCCATAGCTTGAAGTTTCTTCAATAAATTCGCGCAACGTGCCAAAGTAGGTCGTAATGGCTGAGTCAACCCGCGCGCTTGCTTCGCTCAAGGTTGGAGTTGGCGTTTGGGTTGGGGTCAACGAAGCGGTATCAGTCAAGCCATTCGTTGAGGTAACTGGGGCAACTGGGTTCATCACTTCGTTGGCGGGTGCAAACTTGGCAGCCAAACTTTGTTGCAATTCTTCGTCGCTTACGGTGATACCTTCAGCGGTAGCACTGTTTTCAAGCACCTTATCGTTGATTAACTGATCGAGTACAGCATAATCAAGCGGGGCATTTTTATCTTTCAAGCCAGCAATATAATTGGTCACATCAGTTGCAAACTGCTCGGTGCCTTGCAATTGATATTGGGCATATTGCTGAATTTGCTGCGCCAAGTTAACTGCTTGTTGGGCTTGCATAATTTGGCGATATTGTTGATATTCAGCGTTGCTAACTTCAACCCCAGCGACGCTCGCCACGGTTTTGTTGGGCACAATCACCTTTTGGATGACCAAGCCAATCCCAATTAACAACACAGCCAAGCCAACTGCGGCTGCGGCAATTAGCAATACCTGTGAGCTTTGCTTACGTTCTTGATCCCAGCGCGCTCGTTGCCGTTTGGTCATGGGCTTTGCGGGCTGCACGTTATCGTTCTTTGCCATAATCCTTGCCTACTCCAATGGGGGGTAATCTAAAGTAAAGCAGGCACAGCGCGGATCTCGCGACTGTGCCTGAGCTTCGTTAACCAACGACGCAGAATTAACCGCGGGTATTTTCTGAAACGAATGGCAACAGCGCTAAGTGACGGGCGCGTTTGATTGCAACATTCAATTTGCGTTGATATTTAGCACATGTGCCAGTGCGGCGGCGGGGCAAAATCTTGCCACGATCGGAGACCATGCGTTGCAAGCGTTTGATATCTTTGTAATCTGGCACAATACCTTCAGCCGTGAAGACACACACTTTGCGACGTGGTGTGTATTTGCGGCGACCTGCCGACTTACGGCGTTGATCTGACATGCGAACGGCTCCTTGTATGCTCTAGTAAGTGAATTTCAAATTAGAATGGGATATCGTCATCGCCGATATCTGGCTCGTTGGTGTAGCCACCGCCATAGGTACCGCCACGATTATAATCATTGGCGGAGTTATCGCGTGGCGGGCGGGCATTACCGCCAGCTTGGTAGCCACCGCTGCGCGCTTGGCCTTGGCCCTGTTGCTGGTCGCTGCGATCAAGGATGATCATATCGCTAGCAACCACTTCGGTGCGAAAGCGCTTTTGGCCGCTATCGTCATCCCACGAGCGGGTTTGCAGCCGACCCTCGATATAGACGCGGCTGCCTTTGGTCAGATACTGATTACAGATCTCGGCCAATTTGTTCCAGACCACGACCGAAAACCATTCGGTTTCATCGCGGGTCTCGCCATTGGGGTCTTTCCACTGACGACCAGCGGCGACAGTGAAGTTGGTCACGGGTGTTCCTTGGGGCGTAAAGCGCATTTCAGGATCTTTGCCCAAGCGACCAATAATCATCACTTTATTTAAATCTTTCGCCACGGTTTCCTCCCCGTTGGTTTTAGCGCTTGGTTTCGTCGCGGATCAACAAATAGCGCAAGATTTGTGGAGCCAATTTCAAGTGGCGTTCCACTTCGGTCACGCGATCAGCGTTCAAGGTGAAGTGGGTCAAGAAGTAAAAGCCTTCGGTGTAGTCGTCGATTGGGTAAGCCAATTTGCGACGGCCCCAAGGAGCGCCTTGTTCGGTGCTGGCTACTTCGCCGCCTTGGGCTTTGATGTAGCTTTGGATGGTCTCGATGGTCGTGTTGAGTTCTTCCTCGCCACCCAAATCAGGGCGCAGGACGGTCATCATTTCGTATGCACGCACGATGTTTTCACCTACATGAAACATTAAATGCCACCGTTTCATGGCACGGGGCCGCCAATATCCAATTGAGTTATATGCATGGAGTCAAGGTGTTGCCAAGGCAACAAGCACCCAAGGGTGCGGGGAGGGTTCGCATGGAACCACTCGAAGACTCCTTCCTTCGGGTTTGCCCCGTTTTGGCGTTGGGTTTGGTGGCCGCAAGCCTACGGAGCAGAAAGGCCGCCGCAGTATAGCATAAAAGTTGGTATAGAGCAACGATGAGATAGAGCATAGATGTATTGATACATTGGATTGGCAATCATGTTCCCTCACCCCCCAACCCCCTCTCCCACTGAACGCGGGCGAGGGGGAGCCGTCGTTTTATATCACGCATCGCGACAGAACCGCACGATTAAAGCCCCTCGCTCGCGCACGGGAGAGGGGTTGGGGTGAGGGGATCAGGCAGTGGTTAACGTGATGAACCATTACACATAGAGCATAGAGGTTAGGGATCGGGGGTCGGGGATTGGGGATTAGGCGATGGACTATTAAAAAATCGTCCTTCGCGATCTTCGCGTGCTTCGCGGTTCCCATCCTTCGTGTCCTTCGTGTCCTTCGTGGATCAAAATGTTAACGCAGAGAATGAATTGCTATCGGCTGTGAGCGAACAGAAAAATAATCTGGGCAATCTGTGGCGAAAAATGTGCTTCGCGATCTTCGCGTGCTTCGCGGTTCCCATCCTTCGTGCCCTTCGTGTCCTTCGTGGATTAAAACTCGCTCCCTGATCCCCAACAGCTATGTGGTTAAACCCGCCACTTTTACTTGGCAACTAGCGACCAGCATTGTGAAAAGCATCGCGTATAATAGGCACACTATTGATTCGACCTTTCACGTGGAGGTTTTATGTCGGCTGAGTTTCGTGTGGAGAAAGATTCGCTCGGTGAGGTACAGGTGCCAGCGTGGGCATTGTATGGAGCACAGACTCAACGAGCAGTGCAGAATTTCCCAATCAGCGGCCTGAAACAGTATCCTGCTTTCATTTGGTCAATGGCGACAATCAAAAAAGCTGCCGCCCTTGTCCACCAAGATTTGGGTTTGCTCGATGCCAAAATGGCCGCAGCGATTGTGCAAGCAGCAGATGAAGTGATCGCTGGCAAATTGAACGATCACTTTGTGGTAGACCCATTCCAAGCTGGCGCTGGCACATCGCACAACATGAATATCAACGAAGTGATCTCAAATCGGGCCAACCAAATTTTGGGCTTCGCCATCGACGATCCCAAAAAACCAGTCAACCCCAACGATCACGTTAATATGGCGCAAAGCACCAATGACACCATCCCAACTGCCTTGCGTTTGGGTGCATTGTGGCGCTTAGATGAGTTGGTCAATACGGTTTTGGGCTTGGCCGATGTTTTGGCCGCCAAAGGCCAAGAATTCGACCACGTGGTTAAATCGGGCCGCACCCACTTGCAAGATGCAGTGCCAGTGCGCTTGGGCCAAGAATTCAATGCCTATGCCAAAGCTGTGCGCCTTGATGCCAAACGCATCCAAGTTGCTGGCGATCGCTTGCGCGAACTCGGCATCGGCGGTACGGCCACTGGTTCGGGCTTGAACGCTCACCCAGAGTATCACGCACGCATGGTCACCAAATTGATTGGCCTGACCGGCATTGAATTGCAAACCTCAGACGATTTGTTTGAACGTATGCAAAGCATGGGCGACCAAGCTGATTTCTCAGGCTCAATGCGCGCCTTGTGTGTCAGCCTGATTCGGATTGCCAACGACCTACGCTTGTTGGCCTCTGGCCCAGCTACGGGCTTGGATGAAATTCGCTTGCCAGCGGTGCAGCCAGGTTCATCGATTATGCCTGGTAAGGTCAACCCAGTGTTGGCCGAAATGCTCAACCAAGCCTGTTTCCATGTGATGGGCAATGATCACGCTGTGACCTTGGCTGCCCAAGCTGGCCAATTGGAACTCAACGTGATGATGCCAATCATCGGCTATAACATCTTCCAAATGATGGATGTGCTGATCGGCGCAGTTAAAGCCTTTACCGAAAAGTGTGTCTTGGGCATTCAAGCCAACGAAGAAAAAGCCACTGGCTGGCTGGCCAAGAACGCCATTTTGGTGACGGCACTCAACCCAACGATTGGCTATCTCAAAGGTGCTGAAGTGGCCAAAGAAGCCATGGCCACCAATCGCACCATCCGCGAAGTGGTGGTTGAAAAAGGCTACCTAAGCGCAGAAGAAGCCGACACCTTGCTCGATGTGCGAGCTATGACCGAAGGCGGCATCTTTGGTGGCGGCGGCGCTGGCGGCTAAACCGCAGCCCAAAATCAAATAGCGTTGAACCCTTGCTTGAATTGAGCAAGGGTTTTTTTATTGCTGGCCGCAAACATAAAACTGTGACTTTGTTTGACACAGCAGCTTGCTAAAGTAAGGCCAGCAAAACCAAGTGGCACAATGCACAGGTTTGAGCGTTAGACGATGGTTTGAGTATATGCGAGGTGCAATTGTGGGTACTGCAATCGGTGCTCCCCAAGGCGAACCAACCCAGCGCCGTAAATTCCAGCTGACCAACCTAGATGGCAACAATAACAAATACTATCTGGTTGAAATCTGGCAGCTTGCAGCGAATGATGTTTTTTTTCGCGCCACCTATGGCCGCGTTGGCTCCGCCGCCCAAGTGGATGAGAAAGTTACGAACCGCGAATGGATCGAGCGCAAAATTCGCGAAAAGGTCAAAAAAGGCTATCACGAGGTGGCCTTACACCGCCCAAGCGTTGTGGCAGCAGCACCAGAGCCGGTTGTGACCTTGGCCGAGCCAATTCGCAAGGTGATTGATTATATTTTCGATGAGGCTGGTGAGGGCATTGCTTCGTACTTGGCAGTTGGCCTCGATGCAATTTCTGCTGAGCAAATTGAACATGGTCGCAAGTTGCTCAGCCTCGCCCAATTGCAACATAGCACATGGCAACAAAGCCAAACGCCAGCCAATTTGGCCTTGCTTAGCAGCACAGTTCAACATTTTTATAACACCGTGCCAACCAAATTGCCCAGCAAGATTAAGCGCGAAACCGTGATCGAGAATTTTTGCAACGACTTCGACGAGCAAGAAACGCGCTTGCATCAATTAGAAGCAGCGATTGCCACCATGACCGCCCAACAGCGTAATCCGCAGGTTTCACGCTACGAAACCTTGGGTGCTGAGCTTGATCTACTGGCCCAAAACGATGATCGCTATCGCCAAATTTGCGATTACGTGGATCGCACCAGCGTCCATGGCTACAAAGTGCGGGTCAACAGCATTTTTACGCTCAATATTGGAGCCGAACGCCGTAACTTTGAGCAAAATCAGCTTGGCCGCAGCAATACCCAATTGCTCTTCCACGGCACAGCGGGTCAAAATGTGCGCCACATCTTGCGCAGTGGCTTGGTTTGCCCACGCACGCCATCGAATGGCCGCATGTTTGGCCACGGGATTTATTTTGCCAATAAAGCCACCAAATCAACCAATTATTGCTCGGTGCGGCGGCGCAATCGCCCGCTGTTTCTCTTTTTGGCTGATGTGGCGGTGGGCAAGCCTTTCGTTGCGCCAACTGCCCAAAGCGATTTTCGAGCAGCGCCTAAGGGTTTTGATTCGGTTTGGGGCAAGGCCCAACATACCACTGCTTGGGGCGGCAAATTGCAATACGATGAATTTATTGTCTATCAATCAGCCCAACAAAGTTTGCGCTATTTGGTGCTTTTCGATCGCTAGCTTATTAATTTTTGGAGGCTTATATGCAACTCGGTGATTGGGTTGAATTTGAAATTATTGTCAGCAAACAATCAAAAGGCCCAGGCAGCAGCCCATCAACCCAAAATATGGGTCGGGTACGCCGTGGCATGGTGATTGGCGTGCGCAATGTGTATGATGTGGTTGGTGGCAATCCGCCCCAATTAGCCAACCCCCAGCCTGTTTTGATTGTGGCGGTTTCGTTGCATCGCGCCTATCGCGTTTTCCCCCATGATGCTACGCCAACCAGCCCACCAACGCCACGTCGTAGCCGTCAACGGAGGGTTGCCTCGCCCCCAAACCAGCCTGTGGCGATGGGCAACGATGACGACGATTGGCACGCGGTCGATGATCAACAATTAAGTTTATTGATTGCCGAGCAAATTGGCACATGGATCACCGCAGGCCAAATGTTTACAGCCTATGACATTACGATGGCGCTGCGTACGGCCAACCCACGCTTGATCATCAAGCATGATCGGGTACGGCCACTGGTGCATAGCGTCATGAATTCGGCGGTAGTCAGTGGCTTGTACGAACGCGAAAGTGCCTCATTCAACACCAACCAAGCCACACGCTACTTGCCAATCGAAGCCTAAGCAAAAGGATGAAGGATGAGGGATGAAAGCCAGAACATAGAACAAAGAGCATAGAACATAAAATCTATTTTTAACGCAGAGGCGCAGAATTACGGGATTAAAGCTGAAGCCTGATGCTCTCGCATTCATCTGCGTTCAGTATGCCAATCGAAATCTCGCCGAACCCGAAGCATCCAAAGGCTTTAATGTTTTGGATGTTTCGGGTTTGCTGTGTTAATCGACCCTCCCAAGCGCGTAATGCCCTTGCCAGCAGCGCATGTCAAATCGTCGAAAATAGCGCCAAAGTACTAGACTGAACTAACCACATATGTGATAATATCGGCGATTAAATAGACACATATTATTAACTACCTATATTAAATCATCCATAGTCATTACTGCTCGCGTCCCAGCCAGATAGATCTTCTAATTGATTAGTAGGTCTCTTTTGAATGCCATTTTTACGTTTATTCAAGTTGATTGTTATGTGTGGTGATGGAGAAAGTAATGCTAATAACACGCAACCTGCTTAAAACCATGGGTACTCGGGTATCGCTAATCGTGATGCTACTTGGGATCGGCACATTCTGCTTAGCCGTTTTAGGTTTATTAACTGCCTTCCCTGCCTTTATCAACAGTGTGCACCAATATGATTTTACCTGCTACTATATGGGTGCTTACGTACTTAACCATCATGAACCACTGTATCGCGAGTTATACCCAGCCATTGAGCCACGGATAGATGGATTACCATATTCGCCCTATATTTACCCACCTTTTTTTGCAGCGTTGCTTCGACCACTTGCAACCTTTGCAGTCAGACCAGCTCAAACGCTGTGGTTATGGATTAATCTTGGGCTGTTAATTGTAGGTTGGCGTTGGTTGCTGCGCTTAATCAAGCTTTCCCGCGGCCAAGCATATCTATTATTGGGATTTATTATTTTACTGCCACCCTTATACGAAACCTTGATTTTAGGCCAAGTAAATCTGATTTTATTGGGCTTAGTGCTTGGTTGTTTATTGTTATTGCGGCGACCATCAGCCTCAGCATGGGCCGATATTTTAGCGGGCAGCTTAATTGGAATTGCTGGGGTTATTAAAATTTACCCGCTTGCATTTGGTTTGATTTTTATCATCCATCGACGCTATCGGGCAATTATAGGAGTCATTGCGGGAATTGTAGCCGCAATCGGGCTTGGAATATGGCTTGGAGGAGGCTGGTCAAATACCATCATCTTCTTTAGCGAGATTATGCCAAACTTGCGGCATTTATCAAATATTATTGATCAATCGATCTGGCCATTTAGCAAACGACTCTTCCAAGAACACAACTATATTTATCAATATCACAATCAGGTTGTATATTTAACGCTTAAGCCATTAATCAATGCTCCATTGCTTGCGCCAATCGTCGCAGTTATGCTTGGAAGCGTGATTGCAATCCCATCAATTAAATATTTGCTCGCACGCTGGCGCGGTGATTCAAATGCCGATCTGCTGTGTTTTGACCTGGGCCTGATTATTAGCTTAACGCTCTTATTTTTTCCGGTCGTTCATAATCATTATCTCTTTTTATTAGTTATCCCCATCTGTTGGCTGATTAATCATGCTCGAAGTCTAGTTGCCGAGCAACGCCAATGGCTTTGGCTAGGTTTACTTATGAGCCTCCTACCATTAGTAATTGAACGCTTTTGGCGCTTTTTGCTTGACCAAGCGCCTACGCCAATCTTCCTGAGCTTCGGCTTTATCTCAAATATTATCCTGTGGGCATTATTAATCCATTATCGTCCAATCAAGCCTCTATCAGCTCAAACCGCGCACCAAGAAGCCTAAATACTGAAGGTTAACCGCCGCCTGATCCCCTCACCCCCGCCCCTCTCCCACGTGGCGGGCGAGGGGCTTTAATCCCGTGGTTCTGTCGCACTACGTTGGTAAAGACCGCTGCGCCCCTCGCCCTCGTTCAATGGGCGAGGGGCGGGGGTGAGGGTATGTCCTTGGTTGCCAATCTAATGAACCAATAGCCCATAGCCTTATCTTCGTGCTCTTCGTGTCCTTCGTGTTTATCAACTCCTAGCCCTCGATCCCTGACCCCTCATTTAGCGCTCAGCAAAATGCTCAACTGGCTCACGCGGCACGCGCGGCAAGATCGCCGAAACCACTTCATAGGCATTTGTGCCCAACCACTCAGCCACTTCTTCGGCGCGAATCCGATCAGCACCCTGTTGACCAATCAGCACCACCTGATCGCCACGTTGCACATGATCAAGCTCAGTTACATCGATCATAGCGTAATCCATACAAACCCGACCAACGACTGGCGCTCGTTGGCCATGAATCAGCACTTCGCGCCATGGCTGAGGCGCACGCCGAAAGCCATCGGCATAGCCCACCGGAATCGTCGCAATCTGCGAGGGGCGCTTGGTAACGAAGGTGCAACCATAAGAGATTGGGCTGCCAGCCGCCAATTGGCGCACTTGAGCGACTTCGGTCTGAAACTCCAAAACTGGTTGTAAGCCCAAACGCACATCGCTGCTTGGGTCGATGCCATACAAGCCAATGCCTGCCCGCACCATATCGTAGCGTGCACTAGGACGAACCATCGCTGCGGCACTATTGGCGGCGTGCACTACTGGCGGGCGTAATCCGCGCTCAGTTAATTGATCAAGCACATGCTGAAAGCGCTGTTGTTGCAATTCAAAAAAGCTGGCATCAGCTTCATCGGCATTGGCAAAATGGGTAAAAATACCCACAACTTCAATGCCCGCCAAGCCATTTAGCCATTCGATAAAATGTACAGCGTGCTCGATCGCCAAACCAAGCCGCGCCATGCCAGTATCAATTTTGATATGAACTTGGGCTTTGATCCCCAAGGCTAGGGCTTGCTCGTGCAACGATTGAGCAACATGGCGATCAAACAGGGCCACGCTAATCCGATTAAGCAACACTTCGCGCATTTGCCAGGCTGGCGTATAGCCCAAAATCAAAATCGGCGCAGCAATATCTGCTTGGCGCAAATGCAAGGCTTCGCCCAAAGTTGCCACTGCCAATTCGCTTGCGCCATGCAACAGCACCGTGCGCGCCGAACGAATTGCACCATGTCCGTAGGCATCGGCTTTAAGCACTGCCATCAGCGGCACACCAGCAGCTTTCCGAATTGCTTGCACGTTCGCGGCCAAGGCATCAAGATCAATTCGCACGGTTGTTGGCCGATCAGGCATGCCAATCCGCACATTGCGCCAGACATGTTCTTGCCGCACTAAGACTTGGCGAGGATCGCTTGCTGCGGACAATAATCCAGCCACTACATGTTCCATACGAGCTTCAGCAGCACCCTTGACCAAAACCAAATCGCCTGCACCAAGATCGCTTGGCACTGCGGCAAGCGCTGCCGCCGCACTATGCACGCTAATGGTGTTAATTTGATAACCGTTGGTTAAGCTTAGTTCACGTGCCCGATTGGCCGCGAGCGCAGCTTGATCGCCTTTGGTAATTAACAGATCAACATGCGCGGCAGCGATTTGGCCCACTTGTTGATGAAAATGAGGACTGGCAACGCCCAATTCAGCCATATCGCCCAGAATTGCAATCCGGCGGCGGGCTGGCAACGAGCCAAGGGTTTGCAGCGCAGCATAGACCGATTCAGGGGCTGCATTAAACGTGTCGTCAATAATTGTTGCGCCATTGCGCCCCGCCACTGGGTTGAAACGGCCATGAGCTGGCGCTAAATCGGCCAAGGCGGCTTGCATCTCGGCCAAACTCAAGCCCGCAACATAGCCAACTGCAAGCGCAAACGCCGCTGCCTGCACACTTGGCACGCCACTTGCTGAAAGTTGAATGCGTTCAGGGGCATGTTCAGGTATATGGATAGTAAAATGGGTTGTCTGAACGGTGCTGGTCACATCGCTCCAACGAATTTCACACGCTGCATTCTGCCCAACCCGCAGAAGGCGAGCGTGCGTTTGTTCAGCCATCGCAGCCACAAGGGGATCATCGCCATTCAAGATTGCGTAACCGTGGGCGGGTAACTGTTGAATAATAGCGGCCTTTTCGTGGGCAATCGCGGCTTGCGAGCCAAAGGCCCCAATATGTGCCGAACCAACATTGGTGACAATGCCAATCTCGGGGGGAAACAGCTGACAGAGCTGGCGAATCTCGCCTGGATGATCGGCCCCAAACTCCAAAACTGCCCATTGCTGAGCCTCAAGCTCGGCCATCGTTACCGACAAACCTAAATCGGCATTGAACGAGCGCGGGCTGCGTAGCACTGCGTAACGGCTCGCTAAAACTTGGGCAATCGCCCGTTTGGTCGAAGTTTTGCCCACGCTGCCGGTAATCGCCACTGTGCGCGGCGCATGTTTGGCAAACTGAGCTTTGGCCCAACGCCGCAACAAGGCTAAGGGATCGTCACAGGTCAAGACGCTGATTGATGCAGGAACAACGCTTGGTGCATATTGACAGACCACGCCGCTCGCACCAGCGGCAATTGCATCGCGAATAAATCCATGGCCATCAGCCCGCGCTGTTTGCAGCGCAATAAATAAATCACCAGTTCGGGCGAGACGCGAGTCATAGGCCCAACCTGACCATTGTATTTGGTCGCCAGCCTGCGCTAGGTGTGCTCCGGCGGCGATTAAATCACTTATATCAATCATGAAATTCCTACTCAACATACAACCCAACCTGTGTGGTTGGGCAAGCAAGCAACAGCCGCGTATCCCACATGGCTTCCCTACTTATGGGGATGCATTATAGCCAAAATTGGCGACCTTCGTCCTATCAGGATATGTGCATAGCGCCAAGTAGAACGGTTGTATAATCGCAGTGTGTGTTGGTATTTTATCTCGTGGAGGGATGTTTTATGCAACGGATTCGAGTAGTGCTACGCGAAGTGGCGCAACAAAAGGGTTTCAACATCACATCACTAGCCGACGCAGCCAAAGTCAACCCCGAAACGGTTCGCAAACTGTGGCACGATGAATCGAAGCGCATCGACCGCGAGAACCTTGAGAAAATCGCGAACGCGCTCCAAGTTAGCCCGCTGATGCTTCTCTCAGTCGGCGGTAAAGACTAAGAAACAATGAAGGTCGGGATACCCCGACCTTCATTGTTTCTAGTAGTAGAATATTCAGCCCATTTCATTGACAGCGAGGGGTAGCCATGCTATGATCGCAGTATCTAAAAAAATTGCTCCATTATATGCGAAAGTCGGCTCCATGCCGTGCGCTCGGTAAACGAGCCTAGCTATAATGGAGCAATTTTATTTAACTCAAAACTATTTTTTCGATCATAAAATTTTTCACGTTCTCTTGCTTTTGTATCGTATAAATCGAAAATGAGGCTAATTTTTGAACGAACCATATCAATATAACGAATTTCACGATAGATAAATGCACGCTGCACAGCCCAATTCATATAATCAATGATTGAGAGACATGGTTCAGCACTAGGCGTTTGGGCATAGATCTGGCGTTGATTCTGCATAATTCGATTATTTTTTTGCTCAAACCTTGTAACAGCTTCGTTAATGGCACTATTGAGTGGTTCTTGGCGGGTACTGGAACCGCGCTGAGCAAAATAAATATGATTTTTATGATGCAAATGCAAATTATTCTGAAATAAGACACTAATAAGGTGATGATAGAATTGCGTTTCTTGGGCTTGAAAATTATTCCTAAAAACTTTTTCTACCTTCCGCGCAACTACAAATTGGGCACTAAATTCCATCGTCGCAATTTCTTCAAAAAAACTATCACGAATTTGAGCAACATCATTCTTTGCATGCAGTGCCTTCTTGGTTTTAGCTAATGATGGAATCTGTTGATATTCAGGCTTATTCACAACAAACTGCTGAAATTGTTGAACATGGCTGCGCAAGCGTGCTGGATCATCGGTTTTGATGAAACCAAGCAGCAATATTTTAGAACATCCCTGTTCACCAACAATTAAGTTACCGCGTTTATCGTAAAAAGTCGGATCGCCAGATTCATCCACGAAAAAATAACAATCATTTGCTTTCATTTCGTCAATCCTCGTTAATTTGATCGTTTACCATCATAGCTAAAGTTGCGGGCTGAACAAGCTATAGTTGTAACCCATAGTCATTCAGCCCGCAAAAAATTCAATTCAGTAGAATATTCAGTTTACAGGAAATCGATTTCGCACGCACCTGACATACAGGCCAATTCTTGCGCCGCCGTGGTCAAATCTTCTTCTTCGTAGCGATAGACTTTCGAGAAGTCGATTGGCGGGAATTCTGCCGCGAGTTTTTCGTATTCTTCGCGGCCAATTTCCACATATGGCATTTGGGCATAATTGGCATCAAACGATGGCAAGAAGGCCATCCCACCAATTACCTCGCGATTTTCCCAAATCCACTTCATCACTTCCATCACTTCATCGGGCTTATAGGTAATCGTCACCGATGGATTGTGCTCAGTCCAATTGAGTTTGTTTTGCAACCAATAGTTACATTGCTCAATTGCGCCACGGCTGTTGCGGGTAATCGCATTTTCTGGCGCTTTGACTGGGAAGTGCACAACCCAAGTTGTTGCATCATCACGGGTTTGGCCATTTTCAGGGTCCATCGGCACACCAGCATCGCGCAACACTTTGTAAATTGGCGAGTGAGTGCTAACCCGCACGTTGCGAATGTAATATGGTGCCCAGCGTGAGTGCAAACCTGAAGCACAATCCAGCAGTTGGCTACTGTTGCCGCTTGGCTTAACACAGGTAATCGACACCGATTGATTGATGCCCAGCTTTTCTGCATACTCGCGATTGACTTCAATTGCAATTTCCAGCAAACGGCGTTGCACTTCCGGATCTTGCGCCACTTTGCTATCCATTTGGCCGGTGATGTCCACACCGAGCAAGCGTTCTTCTTGGCAGTTTTCCGACCACTGAGGCCGCAAACCTGGGAAGTGAGTCGCCATCGATTGGATCGTACCGATAATCGTGGCAACTTCGACTTTTTCGCGCAGAGTTTCAAAGGTATCATCGGCGCGAGCAACCGCTGCCGTCAAATTACAAAACTGGTAAGGCCGCAGAATAATTTCGCCACATGGATTCGTGCCATATTCGGCGGGCTTACGACGAGCTGGGCGCATATCGATCGCGCTTTGGCGATTGAAAATGCCCGGTTCGCCGCGACCAGATTTAACCATTGTCAAAACTTGCTCAATAATTTCGAGTTGGGTCAAGCCACGAGCTGGCCAAACTGCTGAGTTGTTGGCGTTCCAGCGTTGGCTATTTTCGCGGTCGAAATCACCATCTTTGGCGGTCAGCATATCGTGATCATCATAATCGAACAGACTGATCATTGCTGTCCTTCTCACGCCACCACTGACCGCTGCATTACCAACCGAGCACATAATGTCGTGGGCATCGATTGAGCGTAGAAACGAGCCTTGGCGCGCCAAAACCCGCGAGCGCGCAAAATCGAGCATTTGACGGAACGGCTCCGGCCCTGAAGCACGGCCACCTTTGATTCGCAACGGTGCGCCAGCAGGCCGCAATTGCGAAAGATCAAAACTGACATCATTGCCATCAAACCAGGTTTGCAAGCCAAAGCGCAGCGCGTCGGCCCAGCCCTCAGCCGAATCTTCAACGACATATTGGGTGGCAGGCGCGCCAGATTGGCGCTTGACCCGTGGGAATTGCTCGATGTATTTGTGTTCGACCGAGAAGCCAACACCACAACCGCTCATCGAAATAATCAACGCTTCGACAAATGAATCGATGCTATCGACTGGCAAATACGAGCAGTTGTAAATTGCAATATTGTTGCGGCGAGCAGCAGGCCCAGCCATCGCCAACAAACGCATCGATGGCATAGCGCGCATTTCGAGAATCGCTTGGCGCACGCGGTTGTAGGTTGCATCATCAAGCTTATTATCGGAAATTTCGCGCAAGAAATTCACCGAGCGATCGACGGTTTCGATCCAAGTTTCGCGGCGGCCCAAATCGTAATCGAAGCGCGAATATTTATCGAAGAATTGGAATTTTTGCAATGGCGAGGGAAAATATTGGTCTGATTCGGCAAAGGCATGGCGAATCGCTTCAGGCACAGGTCGTTGCTCACGCTTTTTGGCATGCTCGGCGCGATAGAGAATATAGCTCTTGGCGGCATCAAACTCGCCAGCAGCCTGCAACATCACCTCAACCGTATCTTGCACAGCTTCGACAGTTGGGGTAGTGGTATATTTAGCAGCCAAAATATTGACCACCCGTTGGGCCAATTCGCCAACGGTGATATGTGGTTGACGGCCTAAACCAGCAAAACAGCGAGTTAAGGCTCGTTCAATGCGGGCTACATCAAAAGCCACTTCACGACCATCACGCTTGATAATCGTGGTTGGCGGCGCTACTTGGCGGTCATCGAGCGGGGTCAAGGTGACCTGTTCCGTCATAACCAAGTCCTTTCAAACATCCAAAAAATGAGAACAAAAAACTAAGCGTGCAATCAATCGGCGATTACAAGCGCAATTACAAGATTTTTTCGATTGGGTGCGTGTGCATTTAACGCAGAGGCGCAGAGCAATCCATTAATAGTGGCTGCATTAATTCGCAACCATGAATACCTAGCGATTGAGCCTTCCCATTAAAAAACAGCAAGCAAAATATGAATACTCTTGCTTACTGTAGAAACTCAAAAAAAGATGCGTTACGCAATGTAACGCATGGGTAAAGCTCAATTGTAAAGGGTGCTTCGTTGAAATCCTAGAAGGTTCTGAATCCAATATATAGTATGTCTTTTTAGCTGTCAACACTACATCTAGTAATTTTTATGGAAAGTGGCCCAAAAAAACGAGTTGCAATCGTTGGCCATTTAGCAGATTCTAACGGTGCAAAACTTGCTTATCCACAAGCTATAAACAGCAGGCTAACGCATTTTAATGAAGATTAGAAAATCCTAAATTGGTCAAAATCACCCCTAAACGTTAAACCAAAGGCGTGATTTAAACGATCATCATGCAACTGTAATGTACGTTCTATCGGGTTTGGCTCTATAATGAGCTAGCGACTTTAGACAAGGTATTTTTATGGCGCACGCAAGCAAGCCAAAACCAACCATTGCATGGAGCTTGATCATCGGGCTGCTGCTTGGTCCAGCCTTATTGATTATCCTGCGCCTATTTCCTGCGCTCGATCTACGGGTACAATCGCCAGCTGGCCATTTTTGGATTGTCACGATTGCCCTGCTAATCGGTTTAGTCATGATTGGCTTGATGATTCGGGCCGCCTTGGTGCGTCGCGATGGCCGGGCATTAATGCTTGGCCTAGGCTTTTTGGCCATGTCGCTGATGTTTTTGGTGCATGCGATCGCCACGCCTGGCGTGATGTTTAGCAATACATCGGTCGCAACCCAATGGTCAACGCCCTTGGCGCTCTTCGTGGCCTCGATTATTTTTGCCTTGAGCATGAGCCAACGCCTTGCAGAAGGCCTAATTCGCTCGTGGCAACGCTGGATGCTGCTTGGCTTTGGGCTGTGGATCGCGTATGCGCTCTTGATGATGGCCTATATTCCGAGCACCATCATTGCCACTGCGCCCGCGCCAACCAGCCAGCCAACTCAGCTTAGCGCCAATCCAGAGCCTGTGCCAGTTACCACGCCCCAACCAATCACCGTCGCTAGCCCCCATTCGTTGCATAACGAAATGCGTAGCCTTGCGCCAAACGTTTTTCCGTTTATCGTTTGGCTTACCGTGGCCTTGTTTGGCTGGACAGCTTGGTTTTATGGCAAGCAATGGCGAGCCAACCCAACCTTGCCCTTAGCAACGTTTATCATTGCGGCAATTCTCTTGGCCGAAACTGCCTTGGCTGCCTTATATGGCGAGCTGTGGCAATTATCGTTTTGGAGCTATCACGTGCTGCTGCTAGCAGCAATTGGCACCATTACCTATGGCGTGATTCGCGGCGTGGAGCGCACTGGCTCGTTGACCAGCGCCGTCGAGGGCCTATTGCTCAAAAGCACGCTCCAACGCCAACAAGCAGGCTTTCAGAACGCCATGAGCCAATTGCTGAACGCCTTTGAAGCAGGCGACCGCAGCACCAGCCCAAGTTTGCGTCGCGAACTCAGCCAACAATTTGCCTTGGCCGAAGATCAACTCGACCTTTTGCAGCAGGCAGTCGGCTTGGTAGCCCAAGATCGCGAGCAAAGCCGCCGCTTGCAAGCCTTGGTCGATATTAGTTATACTGTGACGCTCGAATTAGAAGCCGATGCCTTGATCAGCCGCGTGGTTGCCAGTTTGGCCAGTATGCTGCAACCAGCCTTGGCCGCAGTTGGCTTGCTTGATGCAGAGCATTTGCAGATTCAAGCCCAACATTATTTGATCAAAGGCGAGCCATCGCACCAAGCCTTGAGCCTGCCGCTCAGCGCCTTCCCGATGGAATGGCTGACCGTTACCGATTTACCCTATATCAGCGCGCTTACCGGCCCACTCAAGCCCTTAGCAGTCAATCAACAACAAGCCTACTTGATTCCATTACAACACCGCACCCAGTTGATTGGAATTTTGTTCTTGCAACTCAATGCTGATCAACAGATTGATGCTCGTAGCGAAGGCGTGTTGCAATCGGTCGCGGCGCACCTTGCCAACGGCATTATCAATAGCCGTTTATATAGCGCCTTGCAAACCGAGCACCAACAATTGCAACGCAGCGAGCAATTGCGCGAACAAATGAATCAGATGGTTGTCCACGATCTCAAAAATCCGCTGACGGTAATCATCAATTATCTTGATTTGTTGCGTCGCCAAAACTTACCTGAGAGCCAACGCGAGTTGGTCGAGGGGGCACGCCGCTCGTCGCGCACGTTGGTGGGCTTGGTTTCCGATTTATTGGATACAGCGCGCTTGCAAGAAGGCCACATGAGCATCAACCGCGAACATGTGCCAATCGCCCCGCTCTTGAATAATGTGGCCAACGAGTTGCGTTCGTGGGCTGAACAAGAAGCCAAAGTTATTTCAATTCAGGCCGAGCCAGAGCTTTACGCCACAATCGATGGCGATTTGATGCGGCGGGTGTTGAGCAATCTGCTTTCAAACGCAATCAAACATACGCCAATGCAGACTGAAATTAAATTAATTGCCTATCAAACAGCTGGAACCATTAATTTCCAAGTGATTGATAATGGGCCTGGCATTCCTGAGGCCTTGCAAGACTCGCTGTTTGATCGTTTTACGACGCTAAGCGAGCAGCAATATGCTCGCCAACGTAGCACCGGCTTAGGCTTGTATTTCTGCAAATTGGCGGTCGAAGCTCACGAGGGGACAATTGGAGTGGTCAGTAATTCAGAATCAGGCACGACGTTTACAATCACCATGCCCGACCATAATTAAGCGCCAGCAACTTTAAGCGCCACCAGCGTAATATCGTCGTGTTGGGGATGATCGCCGATAAATTGGTTGATTTCGTTAATCACCAAATCAACCCATTCAGCGCTGGTTAGGCTATGCTCGTGTTGGCGCAACAAGGCCTCGAAGCGCTCAAAGCCCCACATATCACCTGTGTTATTCTTCGATTCAACCACGCCATCGGTATAGAACAACACCATATCGTTTGGCTCAAGCTGATAGCTGGCGGTTTCGTAGGGCGTGTTGGCCAGAATGCCGAGGGGAAAGTGCGGGCCGGGCGCGGTTGCATAGACCAAATCACCATTCGCGCGCCGAATAATCGGATCAAGCTGGCCTGCATTCGCCAACGCCAACTTTTTATCGCCTATATCAAAGGTCGCATAGGCCAAGGCCACAAAGGTATGGCGAGGAATATCCATCGTGACCCAGCGATTGGTTTCTTGCATGACGATTTGCGGCGTTTCGTGATCCCACGCTTCCGAGCGCACAATCGAACGCGCCACCGCCATCAACATCGCGCCTGGAATGCTCTTGCCCGAAGCATCGCCGACCATCAAGGCCCAACGGCCATCGCGCAACTCGGTCACCTCATAGAAATCGCCGCCAGTTTCGCGGGCTGGCAAACAGACGGCTGCCAACTCCACACCGTGGGCCACCGGCAAGCTCCGCGGAAACAAGTTGCTCTGAATTTGGCGCGCAATCTCTAATTCTTGCTCAACCCGCGTCACCGATTCTTGATACAAGCGCGCATGCTCAAGCGCAGTTGCTGCTTGGTTAGCAAAGGTCATGGCTAATTCGGTATCGCCTTGGGTAAAAGCATTGGGCTGCAACGAATTAATATTCAGCACGCCCAACACAACCCCTTTGCTAATCAAGGGCACGCCAATCCACGAGCGCACGACGCTGGGCATCGGCGAGCGCGTCCATTGCGGATCGCTAACCGTATCGGGAACCACCAACGGCTTACCGCTCAACATCACCCGGCCAGCACCACTGGTCAGATCAAGCGGGAAGGTCAGTTCGCGCCATTCAACCGCCAATTGCTCATCTTGGGCTTGGCGCGCAACAATCCGTAGCAAATTATTCGATGGCAACATCACCGAAGTCGAATCGAAGGTAATAACTTTGCGTAATTCACGCAAAATCAAATCGAGCACTTCATCGGGATTGAACGTGGTGTTGAGCACGCGGGCAATTTCGCGCATGGTTTCGGCGGTGCGGTGGGCAGTTTGTTCAGCAGCATACAAACGGGCGTTGCGCACACTCAAGGCCAGCTGGCGGCCAACATTAAACAGAAATTGCTCGTCGCTTGGCCCAAAGGCCGCTGGTCGCGTTGCCCGCACTGCTAGCACGCCCAAAGGCTGGGCCGAAGCAATCAGCGGCACGCTTAGCCACGAGTGCATAAAACCAGAATTAGTTGGAATCGGCGGCTCAACCAAATCGGGATGCAAGGCCCAATCGCGATAAATATCGTTCATGCGCAGCGGCTTAACATGCAGATACGTCCAGCGCGTTAGCGAGCCATCGGGCAAAGGATGACCGATCACTGCGGTTTGAACTTCGTGGCCTTCTTCGAGCACCACCGCCGTTTCAACCCGATCGGCGCTGCCAATCACCACTTGGAAGGCATCGGCATTGAGGAAACTGCGCAACACCAAATCCAACGAACGCAGCATTTCATACAAATCGAGGGTCGAGGTGACCAATTGCGTGATTCGTTGTTGGGCATCAAGCTCAGCCAATTGGCGCTCGCGTTGAGCAAACGAACGCGCATTTTGAATTGCCAAGCCCAATTGATGGGCCACTTGCAACATAAATTGCTCGTCGCTCTCGCTAAAATGGCTAGCGGTCAGCGATTGGGTGGTGATTGCACCCAAGACCTCGCCACGATGGTTAATCAATGGCGTGCCAAGCCACGACAAGGCCACCTCATTGTTTACCTGTACCGTTTTCAATTCAGGGTAGAGTTGCGGAATATCGGTAACAGTATTGTTGAAGCGTAGCGCTTTGGCATTGCGCAAAATCCAGGCGGTTGGCGTGTTTGGCGGGAGCGATGTACCAACCATCGAGCCATAATCAAGCAACTCACCACGCTCAACCACACACAAATCTTCAATTACATAGGTTTTAGGATTATTTAATAAGATATAAAAGCCATCGATGTTGAGAAACGAAGTCAATAATGGGTTCAGCCCACGGAACATCTCGTGAATATCCATGGTGCGGTTGAGCAATTCACCAACCAATTTAAGTGTATTCAGCTCGTTTAATTGGCGTTCGCGTTGGGCAAACAGGCGGGCATTTTGAATTGCCAAGGTCAGCTGTTGGCCAAGCTGCGCCATAAATTGCTCATCGCGGGTGCTAAACACATTGGCCTGAAAACTCTGGATCGCAATCAAGCCAATCACATTCGTGGTTTGGTCGTTGAGCGGCACGCCGAGCCACGCCTTGGTGCGCTCGGAGGAAATTCGCACATTATTATCTTCAGGCGTAACAGCGGTTGAGGTTTCCTGCGAAATATCGCCAAAGCGCAGCGGCTTGCGGGTATGCAACACTTCCCAGGTTGGCGTGTGCTCTGGCGGAATCAGCCCAATCATCCAACGAAAATCGCCCTCGCCCTCACGATTCAAGGCATAGACCGCCTCGACCATGTGAGTTTTTGGCTGATTCAGCATCACAAAAAAGCCATCGATATGCAAAAACTCAGTTAATACTGCATCGATCGCCCGCAGCATTGCCTCAATTTCCAGCGTCGAGCCAAGCAAACTGCTGATTCGTTGCAAGGCGTTGAGTTCGGCCAATTGGCGTTCGCGCTGCTGATAGAGCTGCACATTCAGCACATGCAAACTGACTTGGCTGGCTACCGATTGCAGAAAAAAGCGGTCGCGGTCGCTGAAAGCATAGGGTTGATAATTTTGAATTGCAATCACGCCCAAAGGCCGACGATTGGCATCGAGCATTGGCACGCCCAGCCAGCTTTCCGACGGCGAGCCTTTGATCGTGCGCCGAATAATCGTCGGATAATGGCGAATATCCCGCGAAACATGGCGCAAAAACAATGGTTCGCATTTGCTCAGCACCCAATCGGTAAACGAGCCTTTACGCGGCATCGCCTCTTCGCTCAGATAGGTCGCTTCGTTATCGTCCTCAATCGCAATGCTATCAGTCAATAATTGGCGTTCGGGATCATAAATCGCCATATAAAACACATCGACTGGCAAAAACGAGCGAATCGCATCATTTAATTGATGCAGCAAGGTCGAGAGATTGAGCGCGCGTACCGTGGCGGCGCTAATTGCGCTCAGCGCCTCTAATTCGGCAATTTGGCGGCGTTGCTGCGCCAGAATATTGCCATGCTCCAAGGCCAAAGCCAATTGATTGCTGACCACTTGCAGCAACTCAACTTCTTCAGTTTTAAAATCCCGTTGCTCAGTTTGGCCAACCAAAAGCACGCCAATCACGGTTTCATGGCGGCGCAATGGGATGGCGAGCGTCGTCGCAAGATGATTGAGTTGCGCCATTTGCCAATATTTAGATTGGCTCTGATGATCGACAATTGCGTTATTGCTGCTAATTGCAATTCCGAAAATCGAATCCAGCGCCACAAACGATTCGGGCAAGCTGCCATTGGGCAAACCACGCTGCACAATTGGCTGTAATTCGTTGGCGTTGAGCGAACAGACCACGCCAGCATCGAGATGCATTAATTCCAGCATAAAATCGAGCGCCAACCCAAACATCTCAGTTAATGGCAGTTGCTGGGTTAGCATCGCCGCAATATCGCTAATCACGAATAAATCGGCGTTACGCAGCTCAATTTGGCGCTCTAACGAGCCAGTTAATTCAGCTTGGCGATGCGAAAGCAGGGCATTTTCCAGCGCCACCGCCATTGAGTTAGCAATCCTCGTCAGCAGATCAAGATCAGCTTCGTCGAATGCACCAACCGTATAGCTTTGCAGCGAAATCACGCCCAGCGCCGAGGTACCAATCACCAAGGGCACGCCCATCCAGCCGCGCGATAGCTTATCGCTGCCAAATTGCAACAGTCGGGGCAGGCCAATCGATTCGCGCTCAATCGTCAGATCGCGAAACAACAACGGCTGGCGTTGGCGAATCAAATAGCCAGTCAGCGGGCCAATCGGGTCGTGTTCGCTAAACTCAATCACCCCTTCATCAACCAACATGGCGATGCGATAAGCGCTATCGTCATATTGGTCGGAAAGGGCGATAAAACAGGCATCAAATTGCCAAACTGTCTGCAATTCTTGGTAGATAGTACGCAACAACTCGAACGAATCCTGTTGCCCACGGCAAGCAAGCCCAATACGATAGAGCGCATCGAGAGCACGTTGAGTTTGATGGCGTTCAGCCTCAAGGGCTTCCACCCGACTTTTGAGCGTGGGTTTACGAGTACGTTGGGTCATAAGCAGAACCGCAGCAGTTTTACCAGCGCAAACATAGCATAAAATAGCATGCAGATCAACCAACTCCAAGAGCAAACATAGTACCAACAGCCTAATCTGCTTGGGGGCACGTGGGCTAGCCCAAGCGGTTAAGCTTCAGGCAACAGCGGCTCAGCCTTGGGGTTACCGCCGCGAGCACGCCGCACTGCCAAGAGATCGGCCACATGTTCAGCAGCTAAGGGTTGCAAGCGACCCATACTGAGGGCAGTGGAGATAATCGTGGCCGCTTGTTCGACTTGCTCCGTCCGATGGAAGGCTTTAGTTAAGCTGCTAGCAACGGTCAGCGAGCCATGATGATCCAACACCAACGCATCGTGATCGCGAATAAAAGGCTTGATCGCCTCGCCCAAGGCTGCCGTGCCAGTTCGGGCATAGGGCACAGTTGGAATCTTGCCCAAGGTCAGAATAATATCTTCTAACAATGGTTGGGTCAGTTCGATGCCAGCAATACTACAGGCAATCGTACGTGGTGGATGCGCGTGGACACAGGCGCGCACATCGGGGCGTTCAGCATACACCGCCAAATGCATCAACAATTCGCTTGAGGGTAAGGGGGTCTGTGGGTCAAGCGGGACACCTTGGCGATCGACGATAATTAAATCGGCTGGTTGGAGCAAGCCCTTGCAATACCCCGTTGGGGTGGTTAAAATCCGTTGTTCATCGAGCAAAACCGAATAATTACCACTATATGAAGGAGTCCAGCCGCGTTCGTAGAGCCAGCGGCCAATTTGCACCATTTCGTCGCGATAGTGCTGTTCTTGATCAAAATTCATCCGAAAAATCCCCTCAAAGGTGGATCAAAGCCTGCTATATCACCTGATATGGCAGCTCAATCCTCACCCGTACTAGCCAAAAAATAGGAAAACATAACTAATAAAAGCCAAAAATTCAGTTCAGGAACTATTGCAAGAACGCGTATAATGGCACTGTTCAGGCTTTGACCTCCATTGCAACTGAAAGGCACCCTATGTATCGTTTTGAACGACATGCACCATTTGACCTGACTGCCTATGCTGACCCTGGTCAAGATCGGAGTGGCCCGCCATTAACGCAAGGTGGTATTTTCTTATTAATTTCGACGATTGCCTCCGAACATTGTACACCGGAGATGCTTGATGTCTTGGACGAGATTGATCCGGATAAATGGTATCATGGGCAACTCCTAGAAACCATGCTCAATAACTTCGAAGATCAAGATCAAGCCTTGGTGATCGATGTTGGCAAGAATATCTATTATTCGATGGAAGCCCAATTTCGCGCGGTTGGCATCGAAAAGCCCGAAGACGTGATCACAACCATTCCGATGATTTGGCTCTACGCAACTCGTGGCAATGGTGGCGAATGGCGCAGCCGAATAACTGGCGACAAAACCGCAATTGTCGAAATGGAACAACCGTATAATTGTATGTTTGAACAAGGGGCCATGAAAGGCGCATTAGAATGCTTCGATGCCCGTGATGTTCAGATTGACCATTCGAAATGTATCCGCAATGGCGCTGCCTTCTGCGAGTTACATCTTTCTTGGAAATAACTTCTATGGACCAACCAGAGCGCCCAGAGCAACCGACAACTCCTGCATCGACCAACCAACCGCGGCTTTCGCGTGAAGATCGGGCGCTGATTCGCACGATTGGGAGTACCTTACGCAAAGTTATTCAAGGCGAGGCCGCTGAACACCTCAACATTGATCGGCTTGACGAACTCGGCATCTTGGCCAATATGGTCAATCGGGTCAGCAAAGAACTAGCCATTTCACGCGAACAAGATCAAAAGCACTTGGCTGAGCTTGAGGCTCGGCTCGAAGAATTGAAGGCGGCCCGCGAAACCGAGGAGCGGCTGCTCTATACAATCGATGAAATTTCAACCCCGATTCTGAATATTTTTAGCAACGTGGTGTTGATGCCCTTAATCGGGGCCATCGATAGCAACCGTGCTCAACGCATGATCTCGCTCTTGTTGGAGCACGTCGTGCGCACCCGATCAACGGTCGTCATTTTAGATATTACGGCAGTTTCATTAATTGATACTCAAGTCGCGAATGTGCTGATTCGAGCAGCGCAATCGTGTAATTTGCTGGGAGCAGGCGTTATTTTATGTGGTATGACCCCTGATGTTGCCCAAGTGGTTGTTAGCCTTGGGATTGATCTTTCTATTTTTCAAACCTCCAGCGATTTACAAGAAGCACTCTCGACAGCCATGCGTACCCTTAAGTACCGTATACAGCCTATGTAAAGCATAGACTATTGGCCTATTGAGCCTAGTACTATTCTCATAATAGAATATTCGCAGTCAGGACAGATGCAAAAGCTGACGCGCAGATTCACACTCCACACCTCATTCCAGCACTTCGTCATAGCTATTAGGTGGTGAATTTGCGGTCAGTTTTTTTTACCGAAAACGAGGGACGTTATGACGCAACTTAGCCGCCGTACATTCTTGAAAAGTCTCGTTGCAGGTGCTGTGGTAGTCGGTTTTGATCGGGCTACCAGTTCGTGGGTCACTTCAGCTCACGCCGCCGAGCAACTCGCGCCAAATTTCCCAACGTTCGATGGTGTGCTCTACACCGATACTGCAACTCGTGCCGAAGCTGCCGAAGATTATGGTCACATCATTCACCGCACGCCAAATGCGGTGTTAAAACCTGGCTCAACCAATGATATTGTGCGGTTGGTACGCTTCGCCAAAAATAACAACATCAAAATCTCAGGCCGTGGTCAAGGGCACTCAACCTATGGTCAACCCCAAATTCAAGGTGGGGTTGTGATTGATATGAGTACCTTAGATACGGTGCATGAAATTGGCCGCGATTATGTCATTGCCGACGCAGGCCTGAAATGGCACCAACTGCTTGATGCGACCTTGGCTCAAGGCCTGACCCCACCAGTCATGACCGACTATATCGAGCTATCAATTGGCGGCACGTTGAGCGTCGGTGGGATTGGCGGGGCCAGTCATCAACATGGCGTGCAAATTGACAACGTGCTTGAATTGACCGTTGTCACTGGCGAAGGCAATTTAGAAACTTGTTCAAAAAACCGCAACAAAGATTTATTCGAATCGGTGCTTGGTGGCTTGGGCCAATTTGCCATTATCGTGCGCGCCAAGCTCAAATTGGTTCGCGCCGAAACCAGCGCGCGCGTCTTCAACCTGTTCTACGATGACATCGAAACCTTCACCGACGATCAAATTCGTTTGATTCGCGATGGTCGCTTTGAATATGTCGAAGGCCAAGTTGTGGCCAAAGCTGGCGGCGGCTGGAACTTTATGCTCGAAGCAGTCAGTTTCTATTCAGCCAATAAGTTGCCCAACAACAATCGTTTACTGCGCAACTTGAACTATACCCAAGGCACGGAAGTTATCAGCGATACCAGCTACTTCGATTTCTTGAATCGCTTGGCTCCAACCGAGGCCTTCTTGCGCCAAATCGGTGCTTGGTTCTTGCCACACCCATGGCTTGATCTCTTCATCAAGAGCCGTCATGTCAACAACTTTGTTGGCAATATCTTGGAAACCTTGACCCTCGAAGATACTGGTCAAGGCCCAATCTTGCTCTATCCCGTAAAAACCAAACATTTCACCAAGCCATTCTTCCGCGTTCCCGATGGCGAAATTGTCTTCTTGTTTGATATTTTGCGCACCGCGCCAAACATCCCTGAAGTGATCAACGCGATGTTGGCCGACAACCGCGAGATGTTTGAAACCAACCGCGATCTCGGTGGCAACCGCTACGCAATTGGCGCAATCGAGTTCAGCCAAAACGATTGGAAACAACATTTTGGCGAAGTTTGGAACGACTTCCGCCGCGCCAAGAACCGCTATGATCCATGCAATATCCTTGGTGGTGGCCAAGGCATCTTCTAAGCAGCGAATTCAATTGATCCAACGCCTATCGAGCATATCGATAGGCGTTTTTGTTTGTTGCGGGCTATGGGCTTTTGGCTTTTGGATTTTGGATTTTGGATTGTCAATCAGGATCATTCCCTCACCCCCAGCCCCTCTCCCACTGAACGCGGGCGAGGGGAGCAGCGGTTTTTACCGACGCAGTGCGCAAGAACCACGGGATTAAAGCCCCTCGCCCGCCACGTGGCGGGCGAGGGGTTGGGGTGAGGGGATCATGCCGTGGTTAACGAAATGAACCAGTACATCTCTGTTCTCTAGTTCTTACGCTTCATCCTTCATCCTTGATTCCAATAGCCTAGAGCCTCCAGCCCATAGCCACATATCCCTCATCCTTCGTCCTTGGTCCTTCATCCCTCATCCTTCGTCCTTGGTCCTTCATCCCTCATCCTTCATCCCTCATCCTTCATCCTTTCGCCTCACCCCTTTGTTGAATAAGTTTTTTAAGCTACACTGATAGCAACTCACTTTTAGAGGAGTGCTGCTCATGCGTCGTGAGGCTTTATTACTTGCACGGATCACATGGTTTGCAGGAGTTTTGGGCTTGGTGATTGCGATTATCACCAAACACGACACCATGCTCACCACCGCTGGTCTCTTGATTGCCGGAAGCACGGTTGGCTATGCCGTTGCTGCTGATAAAGATTAAAGGAGTCTGCCTGTGTCTGTTGTCCTTGATTACACCCTCGCAATTCCTCAACCTGAACGCCATATCATCAACGTCACATTGCGGATTGAGGGTTTAACGGGTTCTGAAACGTCATTGCAATTGCCAGCATGGACACCAGGCTCGTATCTACTCCGTGAATATGCTCGCCATTTGCGCTTTGTTGAGGCACAGGCCGATGGCCAAGCCCTACCAATTAGCAAAACTGATCGCTTAACCTGGCAGATACAAACCAATGGAGCCAGCGCCATCACCGTAACCTACCAAGTTTATGGCTATGAACTAACCGTGCGCACCAATCACATCGATGCAACCCACGCCCACATCGTGCCCGCCGCCACCTTGCTCTATTTGCCTGATTATCAGGATTGCAGCTATCGTGTGCAGCTGGAATTGCCTAGCCATTGGGAAATTGCCACCGGCTTGCCGCAATTGGCCGATGGCCGCTACGCCACCAACGATCTTGATGAATTGATGGATTGCCCATTTGAAGTCGGCGAATTGCGGCGCTATCGCTTTGAGGTGGCCGAAAAAGCTCACGAGGTGGTGGTTTGGGGCCATGGCAACGAGGATATTGAGCAAGTTTTGGCCGATACCAAGCAAATTGTCGAAACTGAACACGCCTTTTGGGGCGAGTTGCCATACGATTATTATTTGTTTATTGTGCTGCTTGCTGGAGCTAATAGCTTCGGCGGCCTAGAGCATCGCAATTCAACCTCGCTGATTGTGCCACGCCATATTTTCAAGCCTAGCAAAACCTATGAACGTGCTCAAGGCCTGATTGCCCATGAATTTTTCCATACGTGGAATGTTAAGCGTTTGCGGGCTGCGCCACTCGGCCCCTTCGATTACACCCGTGAAAATTACACCCGCTTGTTATGGGTCATGGAAGGTGTCACCGAGTACTATACCGATTTGATGTTGGTGCGGGCTGGCTTGATGAAACCACAGCGCTACCTTGAGCGCTTAGCCGACGATATTGCAACCTTGCAAGCCACACCGGGCCGCTTGGTGCATAGCCTCAGCAGTTCATCATTCGACGCATGGATCAAATACTATCGGCCAGATGAAACGACACCCAATAGCACGGTTTCATATTATCTCAAGGGCGCGTTGGCAGCGCTGGTGCTCGATATGCAATTGCGCGAGCGCAGCAACGGTCAGCAATCGCTCGATGATTTAATTCGCTATCTGTATCAAAAATATCCCATCACAGGCCCGGGCATTCCCGAAGCCGATGGTATGCAGCAAGCACTGCAAGCGCTGACTGGCAGCGATTGGAGTGCTTACTTCGCCAATTATATCGATGGATTAAGCGAATTGCCCTATGCAGAAGCCTTCGCCACGGTTGGCATCCAAACCCAATGGAGCTACAAGGATCGCGATGCGCAAGGCAATCCACGGCCCCAACTTGGCATTCGCAGCAAGGCCGTCGATGGTCGAGTGCAAATTACTCATGTGCTCGATGGCGGCGACGCAGATCGGGCTGGTTTGGCGGCAGGCGATGAATTGATTGCGCTTGATGGCTGGCGCATCGACGACGATAGCTTGAACAAACGGCTGGCCGATTATCCGATTGGCGCAACCGTGCAACTCAGTTTCTTCCGCCGCGATGAATTATTGCACTTGCCCGTGAGCTTGAGCAAACCACAGCCCGATCACCTGAGCTTGAGTTTGGTCAGCCAACCAAGCGCAAGCCAACGCCAACAAGCAGCCTCGTGGCTCGGTACTCCTTTGTTCAAATAAGTTTGGCAGATCTTATGGCCATTGTTGCTGTTTAATCGCAGCGCAGTGGCCATTGTTAATTGAGGTATTTGCTATGTCATTGGTTGATCGGCGGATCGTGCTGGGCGTAACTGGCGGGATTGCGGCCTACAAAGTAGTGCAATTGGCGCGTAATCTGAGCTTGGCCGGAGCCTTGGTCGATGTCGTGATGACCGAAGAAGCGACCAAGTTTGTTACGCCCTTGACCTTTGGCGCATTGACCCATCGCCCAGTGTATACCGATATGTGGCAGCTTTCCGAGGGAAGCGATATTGGCCATGTGACGATTGGCGATCGCGCCGATCTCATCATCATTGCCCCAGCCACCGCCAACACGCTTGCTCGCCTCGCCATGGGCATAAGCGATGATATGTTGACTACCACGGTTTTGGCCTCACGTGCGCCGATTTTGCTTGCTCCCGCCATGAATGTCAATATGTGGGCCAATGCCGCTACCCAAGCCAATGTCGCCACCTTGCAAAGCCGTGGCCTACAGATTATCGCGCCAACTGCTGGACGTATGGCCGAGCCAATGGTTGGGGTCGGCAGGCTCGCCGAAATCGACCAGATTGAGGCTGAAATTCGCTTAGCACTTGGTAAAAAATTTGGCGCGTTGGCTGGCAAACGCTTGGTCATTAGCGCTGGCGGAACCCACGAGGCGATCGATCCAGTGCGTTTTATTGGTAATCGCTCATCGGGTGCAATGGGCTTTGGTTTGGCCGCCGCCGCTCGTGATGCTGGCGCAGATGTGCGCTTGATTATCGGCGCAGCCAGCGCCACCCCGCCGCTTGGCACGCAGCACATCTATGCCGAAAGCGCCGCCGCCATGCAAGCTGCAATCGAGCACGAAATTGATCAAGGCTGCGATATGTTAATTATGGCCGCCGCCGTGGCCGATTATCGCCCAGTCAGCGTGGCCGATAATAAAATTAAAAAAACAGAGCAAGGCGATCAATCGCTCACGCTGCAATTAACCCATACCACCGACATTCTGGCCAGCCTCAAAGCGCGTACAGGCTTCGTAAAAATTGGTTTCGCCGCTGAAACCCATGATCTCGAGCAGTATGCCCAAGCCAAGCTGACCCGCAAAGGACTTGATGCAATTGTCGCCAATGATGCGCGCACCGCGCTCGGTGCAAGCGATAACGCCGTCACTGTGTTTAGCCGCGATGGCCAGCGCTGGGATTTTGCGCGCCAAGCCAAAACCGAGTTGGCCCAGCAGTTGATTGCTTTATTTAGTGGTTTTTTGAGAAGATAAGGGTTAGGAGTTATGATCCAAGAAGGACACAAAGAGCACAAAGTAGCGCTAAATAGTGCTTAGTGCTCTTCGTGCTCTTCGTGGATCAAAAATTAACTGAGGCTGGCAAACATTGCTTGGCGCACGCCCAAAACGTGGCTCAGCAGATCGGCCAAAGCAACCATGGTGGTTTCGCCAGTGCTACGAATTTTGACCTCTGCTTGGCCATTTTTCAGGCCACGCGAGCCAATGATGACCTGAATTGGATTGCCAATAAGATCAGCATCGCCAAACTTGTTGCCAGCATTCACATCGCGATCATCCAACAATACCGTCACGCCTTGGGCTTGCAAATCAGTATAGAGCTGATCGGCGACACTCTTGGTTTCGGCGTTGCTTTGATAATCGGTGCCAACCACATGCACTTGATATGGCGCAACGGTGATTGGCAGCATCATGCCGCGGGCATCGTTAAATTTCTCGATCAACGAGGCCAAAATCCGTTGCACGCCGATGCCGTAGCAGCCCATAATTGCTGGCTGCATTTCGCCCTTTTCGTTGGCAAACATACATTTCATTGCTGCTGAATATTTGGTACCAAGCTTGAAGATATTGCCAACTTCAATCGCCCGAGCAATCGTCAATGGCGCACCACAGCGGCTACATGGCTGGCCTTCGAGCACATCGGTTAAATCGACGACCTCGCCAGTAAAATCGCGCTCCCAATTCAAATTGAGATCGTAGTGGCCAGCTTTGCCAGCAGCCCCAACCAAGTTGCGTTCAGTCGTCAAGGCGCTATCAACCAAGATCCGCACCTTGTCGCTGGCCTTCAGGCTGCGTGGTGCAACGCTGGCAAAGCCACTCAAGCCATAGTTGGCAAGTTCGGCTTCGCTGACGTTTTGCAATTCGGCTCCAACCGCATTTTGCAATTTGATATGGTTAATTTCGCGGCCTGCTGGCGCGTAGGTCACAACCAACACCCCGTCGGCGGTTTTATAGAGCTTAATTTGCATGACGCGGCTTGGCGCAACCCCGAAGTGGCCAGCCAAATCTTTGGTGCTAGCTTCGCCTTGGCTCAATGCTTCGAGCGCAGCGGTTGAAGTTGGATTGGCTCCCACAGCCACTTCGCGATTGGCCGAATAGCCACAGCTTGGACACAAGATCAGCGTATCTTCGCCAGCTGGGGTAACTGCCATAAACTCGTGGGCAATCTTGCCGCCCATCATGCCAGGGTCAGATTGCACAATTTCGACTGGCAAGCCACAGCGCTGGTAAATGCGCTTGTAGGCGTTCAACACTTGCTCATAATATTGGTCGAGATCTTCGATTGTGGCGTGGAAGGAATAGGCATCCTTCATCGTAAACTCGCGCAAGCGAATAATCCCGCCACGTGGCCGCGCTTCGTCGCGATATTTGGTCTGAATCTGATAGACCATCACCGGCATTTGGCGATACGATTTGATGTAGCGGCGCATGATGTCGGTGACCACTTCTTCATGGGTCATGTTCAACACCATATCTTTGTTGTTGCGATCTTTGAAGCGCAGCAATTCTTCGGTTACGCCGTCGTAGCGGCCAGTTTCACGCCACAGATCGGCGCTGGTGACGACGGGCATCAACAACTCTTGGCCATCAATTGCATCCATCTCTTCGCGAATAATTTGAGAAATTTTTTGGGTCGAACGCACACACAAGGGCAGCAACGAGTAGATGCCTGCTGATTGTTGCTTGACGTAGCCAGCCCGCACCAACAGCGAGTGACTAATTAATTCGGCATCATTTGGTGCTTCTTTGGTGGTACTCGTTGCCAGTTTCGACATTCGCATACGAATTAGTTCTCCATTTTGGTGCTGCTGGCAACAATTGCCAGAGTGCGCTGATTGCATGGTGCTTCGCGGTTGAGCGAAGCGAGGGCAATTGTACCACTTACCACCAGCACCCACGATCACATTGAGCGATCAATTGGACAACTAATTTGGGTCAAGTTCTGCGCATGTTGGCGCACAAGCTCCCGCGCTTTGTTGCGGCTCAAATTGGTGCTGCGCCAATCAGCATCAGTTTCGTCAGGATTATTCCAGTAGCCTAAAAGTTGGGTCGCAATTTGGCAGCTTTGCTCAGCAGGCAAGCTTGGCAACACATCGATAATGGCGGGCACTGCATCAGCATCATCAGCCAAACTGCCCACATAATAACCATCAAAGCTATCAACGCCGCGATGGCTAGCGTTATAGCGCACAATGTAATTGCTTGGATTCAGCATAAGCAAGCCAATCAGCACAAGCATCGCCGCAACCAACGCGCCATTCGCAAAATATTGGCCGCGCTGACGCAATACAGTTGCCACAAACCACAGCGCCACCAGCACAATCCAAATCATCAGCGCCGTCGCCTGGATGCGCGATTCGGTCAAGCCATAAGCATCGATGTACAAGAGCATGCGCGAAACTGCTGAAGCCAAGACAATCCCAACTTGCACCAACAGCACCAGCGCCAAAACCCGAAACAGCGGTTGCGCTTCAGCTCGTTGTTCGATCAGCCAACTGCCAAGCAGCAGGGTTGGCAAGACCAACAATGCCACCGTTACCAGCTCGAAAAAGCCGCGCCGCGCATAATCGGCATAGGTAATGCCCTCGGCAATTTGCTGCTCGCCACCAAACAGATAGCGAATTTGAATGATTACAAACAAGCCAAACAGCGCATTCAGCAAGCCCAAAATAATCCCAACTTCAACCTTGCCAAGATTGAACAAACTTGGCCGTTCGCTAAACGAAATTTCAGGTTTTGGCGAGGCAAATAAAATCCAGCCACAGCCAAGAATCGCCCACGTGGCAAAAAGCACCATAAACACATGCTCAAACAGCCAATCCAAATTCCAATTAAACAAATCGGCAAAGATATTTTCAAATACTGCGTCAGCAGAGGCAAACAAGCCGCCAAAAATACACAATAACGGCAAGGCCAAGCCCAAGCCAATCAAAATTGGCCGCAATTTGGAACTGGTAACCTTCCCACTCCGCAACGGAATATTCAGCGCTGCGCCAAAGCTGCCAAACGCTGCCCCCAAACCAGCCACAACCCCTGAAACAATCCAACCGCGAATTGAGTCCAATCGCCAATGAGCGCGATAGGGCTGGGTAAAAATCAACATCCACGCCAACACCCAGCACAAGCCCAGCCAAACCAATAGTGCTTCATTATCGCGGACGAAAAAGCCCAAACTAGCCAGATTGGCGATGCCCAGCCAAAGCCAGGTTTCTTTGGCCAAAGGCTGATCCTGTTTGAATCCAAGGCCAATAATCGCCACGCTGGAGAGCAACGTCCAGAGGCCGAAATTAATTCCCCACGCTTGATGAAACAAGCCTATCAGATCGGCAATTAATCCTAAACCAAACGCAACTGGGAGCAAAGCCAGCACAAGTCGTTGTTGGCGTGACATACAGTTTCCTCGCAATGAATCGAACCCGTGTGTTTGGATTGTAGTTGCCTGGGCTAGCACCCAAGTGCCAGATTATGTGCACTCAAGTGCAATGCAATGTTCCCTTACCCGCAGAACGCGTTTTCATCACGGAGTGCAGCAGAATCACGGCATGAAAGCCCCTCGCTCGTTCGACGGGAGCGGGGTTGGGGTGAGGGAATTAGTGGCGCAAAAACCTGCGATAATAGGCCCAATTGTGCTGTTGTGGAGCAAACCTATGCAGATCAAACAAATTGAAAATGCCGCCGAGATTACCAGCACCTTTGCCGTGATGCAGCAGTTACGCCCTGCCTTAGTTGAAGCAGAGTATGTTGCCCGCATTCAACGCATGCAACAACATGGCTATCGCTTGGCAGCTGTGGTGGTTGATGGCGAAGTTCAAGCCTTGGCAGGCTATCGTTTTATGGAGATGTTGTACGCTGGAATGTTGTTATATGTCGATGACCTGATCACATCAGCTAACCAACGCTCAAGTGGTCATGGCAAGGCGCTGTTGGATTGGCTTAAAGCTGAGGCCAAAGCCCAAGGTTGCAACGAACTGCATCTTGATAGTGGCGTGCAACGCGAGCAAGCGCATAAATTTTATTTTCGTGAAGGCTTAACAATCAATGCCTATCACTTTCGGATTGGCCTTGATTAACCAAAAAGCCCAGTGCGGAGCGCAAAACTCGGCACTGGGCTAATTTCTATCCCAACAATGGAATAACGTCTAACGGTGCATCGCTACTATCATCCAAATAGCGTTGAATCATCGCTGGGCGATAAATTCCGCGATCAGTCACGATGCTGCTGATCAATTCTGGCGGGGTTACATCGAAGGCAGGATAATAGCCACGCACACCTGCTGGAGCGATGCGCTGGCCATTCATCATCAGCACTTCATCACCATTACGCTCCTCAATTGGAATCTCAGCGCCGGTTGGCGTGTTGATATCGGGACCATCGTAGCCCAGCACATAAAACGGCACGCCATGGCGTTTGGCAAGCACAGCATTGGTATAGGTGCCAACTTTATTGGCAATCGAACCATCAAGCGCAATCCGATCAGCAGCAGTGATATAGACGCTAATCATATCGCGGCTAAAGCAAAAGCCCGACATATTATCGTTAATTACGGTCACTTGCGAGCCAATTTCCAAAGCTTGCGAGGCGGTTAAGCGAATGCCTTGGCCATACGGGCGAGTTTCAGTTGGCATCACCGCCACTTGTTTGCCATGTTTCACCACAGCCGTGTAGAGCATCCAATTGAATGCAGCGCCAGGATAGCACACCGTCAAAATAGTATCGCCATCGGTCAGCAACTCAGCAGCGCGCACACCACAGCGCTCCGCCGAACGGTCGCCACGCTGAATTTCGCCAGCAACATAGCGATAAACCGCGTCATTTGGGGCTTGGTTTTGATTCAGTGCCTGCAAGGCCAAGCGTTCTGCTTCTGCCAAAATGGTGTGCAAATCGTCGGCCGTTGGGCGGGTGCGGCGCAAACGCTCCAGCGCTTCACCTAAAACCGCTTGTTGCTCAGCCAACGAATAGTCACTAGCGCGATCGAGGGCCAAGGCCAAACCATAGCCAGCAGCGTAGGCCAAGGGCGGGCCACCCTGAATCACCATTGTTTCAATTGCTTGCGCTACGGCTTCAAGATCGGCGCAATCAACCCAAACAGTTTCGGCAGGATACAAACGGCGATTTAATATGGAAACAATGCCTTTTTCGCGATCGTAGCGCAAGGTATCGCCACGGCGGGTCAGTAAAGGTAAACGTCCAGTCATCGGCAACCTCATATTTCGTTGATGCTAAAATTGTAGCAGAGATTGCACGCCAACTCGCGTGAGCGTGGTAGTATAGGGCCAAAATCAGCAACCCTAGGGCAAAGGATCGCAATGCAATCACCAGCAAAACAATGGCTCCGCCGCAGCCTTCGTGGGCTATTCGCCAGTATCTGTTTGGCAACTGTGCTATTTATCAGCACTGGCTATATTGTGGCGCGCCAAGCTGACCGAGCAGAATTGCGCCCAGTTGATGCCTTGTTGGTGCTCGGCGCAGCCCAGTGGGATGGCGAGCCGTCGCCAGTGTTCGAAGCCCGTTTGAGCGAAGCAATTCGGCTGTATCGCTTGGGCTATGCCCGCCGGATTATCGTTTCTGGCGGCACTGGCCTCAACGACACCCGCTCGGAGGCCTCCGTGGCCTATGATTTTTTGATTGAGCAATCGATCGATCCAACCTTGATCATCAGCGTGGCCCAAGGCAGCGACACCCGCACCACATTGTTGGCAGTGCGCGACGAAATGCAGCGCCAGCAGATCGATAGCTTGTTGATTGTGACCGATCCGCCACACCTGTTGCGCGCACTCAAAATGGCTCACGACTATGGTATTACCAGCTTTGGCGCGCCCGTCAAGGCCAATACCCCAACTACGAATTGGGCTAGTATCAAAGCTACCAGCCGCGAAACCTTGGCCTACTTAGCCTATGTACTCTTAGACCAATAAGATCGTGACTTTTGGCATACCAAAATGTGAGCATCTGTGCGTCAAAGTCATCGTATGTGCTTTCAGAGGAGGCCACGCGATGATGACAGTACACTCTTTGCCCACTGCCATTCAAGCTGTTTACCATAGCTTGATCGACCACCCCCGTTGGCACACCTTCGGCAAACAAACCTGCGGTTCATGGCGCGATCTGTTATTGATCGAGTCGGTTGTTCGCTATCCCCGCCAAACCTTGCATGGTTATGTCAATTATCTGCATTATTATACCCCGTTGATTGTTGCCAGCGTGCTTGAAAAGGCTTTGCAGCAAGGTTGGCTGGTGCTTGATCAGGGCAAATACGAGCCTGGGCCGCGCTATCCTAGCTATCTGCTTGAACGCGCCGATTTAATCCAAGAATTATTGAATCTTTGGCCAACCGCCGCTGCTCAAGCTGTCGCCGAATATGGCGAGCGTTTATGCGCTACGATTCCTGCTCAAGCCTGTCTTGACCATTTACTATACGCCTATGGCCCACGCCCCAGCGCCCACAAAGCAGCAACCTTTGAAGAACGGGCGTTGTTGGTTTGCACGGCGCTGAGCAACTATCGCGCCGATGCCAAAGCCTTGGCATGGCATGCCTGTGGCATTAGCCCAGCCCAAGGCATCATTTTGCGCACGATTATCAAACAGCATAGCCCGATTTCGCGCTGCAATTTGTTGATCGCAGTCGATCCCTATTTGGGCATCTGCGCCGAAAGCGCCATCGAAGCGCTATTAGCCCAACAATGGATCACCCGTGATGATCGGGGCTTACGCCTGACCGCAACTGGTTGGGGCTATTGGCATGCTGGCCGCAGCGCCTTGCGCCAACGCATCGCCCAACTCTATGGCGTGCTGAATTATCAAGAAACTCAAGAGTTTATTATGGGCGCACAAACTCTAGTTAACACAACCAAATATGTCTTTGCTCAACATTTAGCACTGGCTTGATCTACATTTAACCAAAACCGTGGTACAATGACCTGAATACCTCCCGCCAGACGGGACTCAAATTTGCCATCTAAGGCACAAGCGATGATGCTTGTGCTTTTGTGCAACATAAGGAGGCCAAATGGCTTTAGAACAAATTGATACCCTGCTGCTTAATGGCATCGTCGTAACAATGGATGCAGCAGGAACGATCATTCGTGATGGTGGGGTGGCAATTCAGGCTGGTGCGATCGTTGCGGTTGGGTCAAGCAGCGAATTACGCGAGCGCTATACCGCCAATCAAACGATCGACTGTACCAATCATGCCATTGTGCCTGGCTTAATCAATGGCCATGCTCACGTTCCAATGAGCTTGTTGCGCGGCATCGTCGCCGATCAACAGCTGGATGTGTGGCTCTATGGGTATATGTTTCCGGTCGAAAGTCGCTTTGTCAACCCCGAATTCGTGTACCATGGCACGCGCCTCTCGTGTGCCGAAATGATCAAAGGCGGCATTACCAGCTTCGTCGATATGTATTTCTTCGAGGAAGAAGTTGCCCGCGCCGCCGACCAAGCAGGCATGCGCGCCATCTGTGGCCAAACCGTGATGAAATGGCCAACTCCCGACGCAGCCTCCTACGATGAAGGTTTAGAGCGCACTCGACGCTTTTTTGAGCAATGGAAAGATCATGGGCGCGTGATTCCGGCGATTGCCCCACACGCACCCTACACCTGTAATAGCACGATCTATCGCGCCGCCGCCGATTTGGCCCGCGAATTCGATGTGCCGTTGGTAACTCACCTCAGCGAAACCGCTCGCGAAGTTGAAGAAGCTCGCCAGTTGGTCGATAAATCACCAATCGCCTATGTTGCCGATTTGGATGCTTTCACAGGCAAAGGCATTGCAGCCCACTGTGTGCACATCGACAAACGCGATATGCAATTGCTCAAAAAACATAACGCTGGCGCAGTGCCCTGCCCAACCAGCAACCTCAAACTAGCCAGCGGCGTGGCCAAGTATAGCGAAATGCTCCAAGCTGGGGTGAATGTTGGGCTTGGCACCGATGGCCCCGCCTCCAATGATGACCAAGATTTGTGGATGGAAGTTCATTTGGCGGCGATTTTGCCCAAAGGTGTGACTGGCGACCCAACCGTGGTCACCGCCAAACAAGTCTTTGCCATGGCTACCAGCATGGGAGCCAAAGCAGTGCACCTTGAGCATTTGGTCGGTAGCCTTGAAGTTGGCAAACGCGCAGACATTACCATTGTTGAGCTTGGCGGATTACACGTTGTGCCAGCCCCAGCCTACAACTATAGCAACGATTCAATCTACAATCACCTGGTCTACTCGGTCCGTTCAGGCGATGTGCGCCACGTCTTGATCGATGGCGCGTGGGTGATGCAAGATCGCCAATTATTGACCCTTGATGAAAACGAAGTGCGGGTCAATGCCATGCGCATCGCCGAAACCATCAATCAATTCCTCAGCCAACGCGAAGTCAATCTATTGGATAAAATTTTGGCAATCGGCGGAGTCAAGCAGGCCGAAATCTTCGAAGTTCAAGTCAAAGCACGTTTAGAAGATGCCAGTGGTGTCGAAGCCTTGCTGGCCTCGCATGCGGTTGAAATTACCAAGGCCAGCGAACGCAAGCAATACGATACCTACTTACTGTTCGATGATGCAACCCGTGGCCGCATTCGTTACCGCGAAGATCATCGGGTTGATGGCTCGCGGATTGAACCAAAATACAACTTGACCTTGACGATGCCCAACGAACGCGAAGATTTGCCCTCGGCAGTGTTGCTTTCCCGCGCTCGCTACACCGCGCCAGCCGATCGCTCGTTGCGCTTCTATCGCGAATATTTCTCGCCCGACCATGTGCTTGAAGTTGAGAAATATCGTCGCCGCTGGCGGATTATGTATGGCGAGGTTGATTTTGCGGTCAACATCGACATGATCACCAGTGGTCCAGCCAAAGGCACCTATTTGGAAATCAAGAGCCGCACCTGGTCGGCTCGCGACGCTGAAAGCAAAACCCAAATTATCAGCGAATTGTTGCAATTGGCCGGAGTCAGTGCCGATCAAATCATCAAACAAGAGTACGTCGAATTAGCCCAAGCCTAAATCAAAAGCCCGCAGCCATGAGCTTCATGGCTGCGGGCTTGGTTCGGTTGGCACGCTCAAAGGCTATTTGATGTTGATGCTCGAAGCCGAGCCAGAAAGATAAATATCTAAGCGATAGGTTTCGTCGCTCTCTTCCCAACCTGGGCTGCTATAGAGATCATCATCAATCGATTGAATATCCAAGCTTTGGTCGAGGTTGAACGCAGTAGCAGTATCATCGCGATGAATTCGCACTGGAACACCCGGCGGCAAGGTTAATTCTAAAGTCGTGGCATCGATATTAAAATGATACTCCCCGCGCTCAGCCAAGGCAATCGTTGCCGTGCCAGCCTGCAATTTTGCATCAATTTTACCAATTTGCAACGACGTTAAATCAGCATTTAAGCTCACATCGCGCAAATCCCAATCAAAATCAACTGCATGATTCATCGAAACCAAAATTGTTTGATCTGATCGATTGGTGCCTAATGGGCTATCTTGGCCTAAGACAATCGTTATTTGATCGCTGTCTGGTTGCAATTCGCGCACATTGATATTGCTTGCTTGAACAATTCCAGCAATTGACGCTTTGCCATCGAGAATTTCAGGCTTAATTGCCAGCGTACTGGTGCGTTCCTTCACAATAATATGCGCCGTTTCGGGCATCGTTGTGCCTTGTGGGTAGCTAATAGCGTAATTTGGCTCGTTGTAGGTAAGCCCATAACCCCCCATAACTGCCAACACCAGCAGCGCCAAACCAAGCCCCAACTTCGGGCGATTGCGCACCAACAACAAATCAAGGCCAGCCCCGATCAACAAGACTGGCCAAAACTGTTCAAGGATGTCGAACAAACTGGCCTCAAACACATCGATTGCTGAAAGCGCGCCCAGTAAACCGAGGCCAATCAGCAAACAAGGCCAGAATAATGAACGGCGCGGTGTTTGCTCCGTTACAGTTGTCATCGCAAACCCCTCTCTTATCCGCGCCGACGAAACAGCATGACCCCTAAACCAATCAAGAGCAATGGTGTAATGAATTCGGCAGCGCCGCCAAATTTATCAATCATCGTAATCATGCCGAATGCCAGCAGCAACAAACCAAGAACATGCTTGTTGTTGCGGGTTGAACGGGGCGCTGGCGTTGGAGCTGGCGCTGGTTGTTGGCCTTGGATAAATGGCGGCATATAGTGGTCTGGCCGCACTTGGACGGTTGTGCCAGTATAGGCCTCTGGTTGCTCAGCAATTGGCTGGCCCGTAAATGGGTCATAGCGATACGGCGGGCGGGCAGCATTGATTGGTTGCTGTGGTGGTGGCACAACGCCCGCTTGCTGGTGTGGCATAAAAGGTGGTGGCATAGCCCCAGGTTTTTCGCTTGGCATAATTAACCACAATACAGGATAAATAAAGAAACTTAAGCCTGTAAAGATGAGTAAAATCATGACTAAACGCACCAGCGTTGAATCAATTTCAAAATAAGCACCTAACCCTCCACACACGCCAGCAAGCTTGCGGTCGTAGTAGGAGCGCAATAACCGTGGTTGCATTGTTTGCCTCCGAACCTTGTGTTCTGTATTTGCTATCGATATGACGCGCTTTGTGGTTCAATTGTTGCAAGCAATCTCTGAACCAACAGCCTAATCGTTGAAACCTTTTTTTGCAGGGTTCGTACGTGCTAAGTTCAAGCCTTGGTGTGGGGCTTGCAAGCGCTTGGCATTGTATGCAATCAAGCCAAGTCTGTCGAATTTTGATTCAAGCTAGCATTAATAAAGCACGATGGTATAATTACGCCTCAATTCAAGCATGTCTGTTACAGCGCCGATTAAGGCCTGTCTAATAGTTTTTTAAGGAGTCGCTTCATGCCTTCTACCCGCGCTCGTGTTCGCCGTTCACTGCCAGGTATTGCCATCGAAGGTATGCCTTTCATCGGGGCCGGCTTGGGGTTAACTGCCCTAACAGCGTTATTTAGTCGCAAGGCAGCGGCACTACCCCTCGCACTTACCGCGTTTACCAGCTATTTCTTCCGCGACCCAGACCGCGAATGCCCCGCCGATAGTTCAATTCTCTACGCAGCAGCCGATGGCCATGTCACCATGATTGATGAGGTCGATGAGCCACGCTTTATTGGCGGTAAGGCTACCAGAATTGTTACATTCTTATCGGTGTTTGATGTTCACATCAATCGCACGCCCTGCGCTGGCACGGTGCAATATCGCGATTATGTGCAAGGCGAATTTCGCGCGGCATGGGATGGCGAGGCGGATATTGTCAACGAACGGGCTTATATTGGGCTGGAAACCGAACATGGCCCTGTTTTGATCAGCCAAATTGCTGGTTTGGTGGCCCGCCGCATTGTAACTTGGCCGGTGGTTGGCGAAGAATTAGGGGCTGGCGAACGCTTTGGCTTGATCAAGTTTGGCTCGCGCACCGATATTTTGGTCCCAAGCGGCTCAATCAACGTCTTTGTCAAAAAGGGTCAAGCCATCAAAGGTGGGCTGACTCAGATTGGAGCATGGCTGTGAAATTTCGCCGTTCATGGGTTCCCAATCTGGTTACGTCGGGCAACCTGTTTTGCGGCTTTTTAGCAGTTATTGCTGCTGTTGATGGTCAGGCTTTCAGAGCCGCAGTGCTGATTTGTTTGGCCGCCATTTTCGATACGCTCGATGGTCGAACTGCGCGCATGCTGGGCGTAAGTGGCGAATTTGGCAAGGAGCTTGATTCGCTAGCCGATGTGGTTTCGTTTGGCACGGCTCCAGCGCTGCTGATTTATCAAGTTTCTTTGCGCGAGGTCGGCTGGCTGGGCACGATTGCCGCAGGCATTTTTGTCTGTTGTGGCGCTGGGCGCTTGGCTCGCTATAACTTAATCACCAGCTCGGATAAGCGCTTCTTTGTCGGGATGCCAATTCCAATGGCGGGCATGACCGCAGCCTCGTTGGCGCTCTATACGGGCGCGCTCGACCCCTACGTGGCCACCGCATTAATTGGCTTTACAGGCTTTTTGATGGTTAGCACGTTGCGTTTTCCCAGTGTTGAGCAAATTGCCTTTGAAGCCTTCTTGCCGATTCGAATCGCCTTTATTGCGATTTTCGTCTTGGCTCTGTCGCGGCCAAGCCAATTTCTGTATGTCTTGCCGCTGAGCTACATCTCCTATGGCTTGATTGCCAACATTGTTTGGACAATTCGCGGGCGTGGCTCGCGCACAGCCACTTAACGACACTTGGGCGTAGCAAACAACTACGCCCAAGCATTCTAAAATTTCAGCAATAGCTAACTTGGTGGAATAACCGAATCCTGCGGCAGGCCTTGGCGGCGCAGCAATCCGCGCAACATGCCAAAGCGTAAGCGGGCTAATTGGGCTTGGGCAGCAATGCTGGTGCGCAAAGCAGCCTCTAGTTTGCTGCGGCGGGCTGGCTCAATTGGCGCAGCAACTGGTGCTAATTGGCTTTGTTCATTGAGATAGGTTTTGGCACTTTGATAGCCTAATTCCATCAACTGGCCGCTATAACGAAAATCGCGTACATCCAGCCCACTATAATGCAACATTTGAATATGGTGAACTTTAACACCAGCCTTGGCAGCCAAGCGCACTAACTCACGTTCATGAGCCATTTGGCGGCGCATCAAGGCATCGAAGGTACGGGTCAACGAGCCTCGCATGCCAAACGGTGGCACAGTTGAAGCAGCATCAAGCCCAATTTCCAAGGCCCAAATTTCGCTCGCACCTTGCTGCAAGGCTACGCCGATGGGCAAATTTGAAACAAAGCCGCCATCAAGGTAGGTTTCGCCACGATAATGATAGGCTGGCAAGTAGGGCGGCACGGCGGCACTCGCCATCAAGGCATCGACCAAACGCTCGCGCGGATCGTCGCCAAACAAATGCATATCGCCAGTACGATAATTGGTAGCGGTCACAAAAAAGGGCATTGCCAAATCGCTGAAGCGGCGAATATTTGGTGGCAATAATGAGAGAATAAAACGGCGTAAGCCATGATTATTGTGCAGCGAGCCACGCCCACGCATCACGCGCCAAGCAGAGCGCAACGAGCCACCAGGAAAAATATCCTCACGCTTAACGGTTTTCCAGCGCTGAGCAATGCGTTGAATCCCAGCCAAACTGGGATTACATGCGAGAACTGCTGCATTAATTGAACCAACTGAAGAACCAACCACTAAATCGGGGGTAATGCCTGCTTCGAGCAGGGCAAGGGCGGCTCCTGCTTGGAGTGAACCGCGATTGGCACCGCCACTAAATACAAGTGCGCGCATAGAGACAACCTTTCATGACCATTCTGCCGCGTCGTTGAGACAATGTAGGTCACAGGCGAGGCGCTCTACGCTCGATAGTCAAAGCTTACTCTGAGGTATCAAGCGGAGTGAGGGGATGCTGGAAGTCGCCCCGTGCGCCGCCCGTTTTATTGCGAACAAAAACCTGCTCAATCACCATAGCACGATCAACAGCTTTGGCCATATCGTAAATGGTCAAGGCTGCGACTGATGCTGCCATCAGCGCCTCCATTTCTACGCCAGTGCGGCCTGTGCAGCGCACCGTGCTGATGATACGCAATAACGATTGGTCGGGATGCGCCTCGATCTCAATCGCGACTGCACTCAGCGGCAGTGGATGACACAAGGGAATCAAATCGGCAGTGCGTTTGGCGGCCATAATGCCAGCGATGCGGGCAGTTGCGAATACATCGCCTTTGGGCAATTCTCCGGCCACCAATAACGAGAGGGTGGCTGGCAGCATACGCACATCAGCTTGCGCTTGGGCTGCACGCTGGGTCACATCCTTGGCCCCAACATCAACCATATGCGCCCGACCATGATCATCAAGATGAGTCAACATGAAATATGTGATTCCTCAAGCAGCGAAACGGGCAAGGGTCTGTTCAAGTTGGTCGACAACTTGGGGAATTAAGCCAGTTTCGCGCACATCGATCAATTGGGTAAAGCGGCCTTGTTGGCTGCGTTGCTGTGCCCAGCTATGCACCTGAGGCCGAAAGCCATCTTCGATCCAAATAATTGGCTTTTGCCACTCGGCTAGGTGTTTGGCAACACTATTGAGCTTCCACAAAATTGCCTTTGGATTTTCGGCCAATGGCTCGATTAAGGGTAATTCTGGCAAGCCAAGGTCGCTATGCAAGCCAAAATTTGCCAATTGCAGCCACGTCGAACACCAGATAAGTTGGCCAAGTTTGGCTAAGCGGGTGATTGAAGCATGAATCTGCGGCGGATATTGCACTGGAATGCCTGGCGGAATGCGCTGTTGGGTTGGCCCTAAGCGCCCAAACATATTAATCACGCCATCAATATCCAATAAAATAATTGGCCGCAGATCGTGCCAATCGAGCTTATCCACGGCGTTGCTCTTGCAAGGGGCGAATGCCAAGCCCAACTTGCTCCAAGGCGTATTCGATACCATCTTGCAAGTTGGCGCGAACCGACAATTGGCGCAGGTCGATTTCGAGGCCAACGATGGTTTGGGCCACTTCGGCGCTAATCCCAACCAAAATCACTTGCGCGCCCAACAAACTCACAGCTTTGGTGGTTTGCACCAGGTAATTGGCAATATTGGTATCAACAATTGGCACGCCAGTAATATCCATAATCACAATATCGGATTGACGGGCAACGATTTGCTCAAGCAGATCTTCGGTGAGCATTTGGGCACGGTTGGTATCGATCGAACCAACCAAGGGCAGCACCAAAATATTATCGTGAATTGGCGCAATCGGCGCTGCTAGCTCACGCAACGCAGCATTGGCTTGATCCAATTCGTTGGTCATTTGGTGCAAAGCCTGCTCACGCTCGCGAATGCTGGCCTCGCGCAAATCAACAAAGGTTTGATAGCTGGCTTTATTGGCAATAAACGTCACTTCGGCAATAACCGCTCGCGCCAAGGCATAATTCAATTCATCATCGGCAAAAGCTTCGCGGGTTGCCACTTTGAGAGTTTCGTAAATTGCTTCGCCCACTTGGGCCACAATGTCGCTGCTGGCATTTGGATTTTCCACCACCGCCTTAATCGATTGCCGTGAAAAATCGATCAGGGCTTGCATATCGCCGCGCAAGGCTTCAATAGTGGCGACAAACGGTTTTTGCATGCGGGGAATCAACTCTGCGTCTGCGATTTTAAGGTAGGGCGAATTGGGCACTTGGCGCAGCAATTCACCAGCGTGTTTGGCGAAGCGCGCAAGATTGGCTTCGAGAAAGTCGGCTAATACATGTTCGACGCTCATTGGTATCCTCGTTATTGACTAAATTGCTGATCGTCAGCGCCCGTTTGTCTCGTACAATGGTGATTATACCCGTTTCTGCAACGTGGTTCTATGGTTCTCTTTACGGTTCTTAATAGTACTTTTGTGGAATGAGGAAAACGATGACACATACCACTCCCGATAATTTTTTGGGCTTAGACCAGCAGTATAGCACGCTAGAGACCAGCAAGGTGGTAGTTTTGCCTATCCCCTTTGAGGCTACGGTGAGCTATGGCGGTGGCACGGCCAATGGGCCAGCGGCAATTATCGAGGCTTCGCAACAGGTCGAATTTTACGATCGCGAATTTGATAACGAGCCAGCCAAAACTTGGGGCGTGCATACGCTACCTAGTGTCGAGGTGAATGATCAAGATCCTGATAGCGCTATGGCCAGCATTGCCCAAGCAGTTGAGCAAACTGCGCGTTTGGGCAAATTGGTGTGCGTGCTGGGCGGCGAGCATTCTGTTTCTGGCGCGATAGCCCAAGGCTTGCATGCTGTTCATGGCGATTTTGTGACGGTGCAAATTGATGCTCACGCCGATTTGCGCGACGAATACGAGGGCAGCAAGCACTCGCATGCCTGTGCCATGCGCCGAATTCTCGATGTTGGCGCTGGCGATTTGTTGCAATTGGGCATTCGTTCGCTGGATATTAGCGAAGCCCAGATGATCAAGAGCGATCAACGAATTACGACCTTCTATAGTGAAAATGTGCATGATGGGCTGCATCTGCAAGCCTTGCGCGATTTTGTGCGTGGCAAGCAGGTCTATTTTACAATCGATATTGATGGCTTGGATGTGGGCCTTGTGCCTGCGACCGGAACGCCCGAGCCAGATGGCATGACATGGCGCGAAGTGCTCGACATTACCCGTATTCTAGTGCAAGAATCCTCGAAGGTTGTGGCCTTTGATGTTATGGAATTAGCACCAATTGAACAGCTGCATGCGCCAAATTTTGTGAGCGCCAAGCTCACCTACAAGGTTATGAGCATTATCATGGCCCAACAAGCCAATTTGTGGCAATAAACCCCACACATTAGCCCCAGTAGTTTGTAGCAGATCACAACGAACACCAAGCATCAGCATTTGGTGTTCGTTGTCGCAGCATTGGCAATTTCTCATCAGCGCTAATTCCAATAGTGTGTTTTGTGTGAGGTCGTCAATGCTGATGCCAGAGGTAGGTGTATGAAGCATCCATTCTCGCTCCGTTTTACTCGTTTGCTTTCATTGGGTATGGTTGGTTTTTTAGGCTTGAGTGGCTTGCAGCTTAATCAGCAAGCAGCCGCCCAAATTGGCAGTTCTGCTCATTCCACGGCAGCGCTGGATCAAACAATTCTGCAATGGGCTGAGCAATTAAATCAAGCGCCAGCCCAACCAGCACTACCACTCAGTGTGAAACACTTGCAGGCCTTGAATTCGCCGCCCGCAGCGCCCATGCCCGCCCCTCAACCCAAGCCGTTTGCCCCCCAAGCCAGCTTTATCGTCAATACGGTTGCCGATACTGATGATGGCGCGTGCGATGCATTTGGCACTGGCACTGGCAACCAAGATTGTAGCTTGCGCGAAGCGATTAACGCCGCCAACGCCAATGTTGATGCCGATACGATTAATTTTGCAATTGCTGGCGCTGGCGTTAAAACGATTGCCCTCAGCAGCAATCTGCCCGCCTTGCAAACCCAAATTCAGCTTGATGGCTGTAGCCAACCAGGCAGCGATTGCAGCGTTTGGCCAATGAGCTTGCTGATAGAGATCGATGGTGCTGGCTTGAGCGATCCCGTTGGGCCAACCAGCACCCAGATTCTCGCCGTAGAAAGCAATGGCTCGGTTATTCGTGGCCTCGTTTTAAATGGTGCTCGTAGCCCAGGCTTTTATGCGTGGTATGGAATTAATGTTAAAGCTGCTAATGCGTGGATTACACAGAATATTATTGGCCTCGAAGCAGATGGCCAAACCGCCAATGGCAATAATACAGGAATTCAATTAAATGCTGGCAGCAGCCAAGCAATTATTGGCACCAATGGCGATGGCACGAATGACACAATCGAAGGCAATATTATCGCCGGCCAAACCTTCGATGGCATCTATATCTCTGCTGGAGCCAACAGCCGAGTGGCGGGCAACTATCTTGGGGTTGCCAGCGATGGCATCACCGCACAGCGCAATGAAACTGGCATACGATTTTTCGGCCCAGCACTTGGGAATGTCACCATTGGCACCAATAGCGATGGCCTGAGCGATCTTGCTGAACGCAATATCATTAGTGGCAATACTGCAAGTGGCATTCAAATCGATAGCTCCTCGAATAATCGGATTAGTGGCAATTATATTGGCCTCAACGCCGCCGGAACTGCTGCCGTGCCAAATCAAACTGGCATCAATCTTAATGGCAATGCGAGCAATAGCATCGTTGGCACAAACGGCGATGGCATTCGCGATGCAATCGAGGCCAATGTGATCAGCGGCAACAGCGCTGAAGGCGTGCAAATCGGGCAATTTAGTGGCGGTGTAAACACGTTTCCAACTGATAATGTCGTTGCAGGCAACATCATTGGGCTTGATCCCACGGGCACGACAGCAATTGGCAACCAGCGCGGCGTGATCGTGCGCTTTGGCCCAGTTCGCACCCGCATCGGCACCAATGGCGACGGCACCAGCGATACGCTAGAGCGTAACATCATTAGCGGCAACAGCGATTTGGGGATTGGGCTTGGTGGCGGCACTGAGTACACAATTCCCGATACAATTATCAGCGGTAACTACATTGGCACCGATCACACTGGCTTAATCGCCCGCCCAAACAGAGTTGGCATTCAAGTGCAAAATTCGGTTAATCGGGCTGATATTGGAATTACTGGCACTGCCACAAATGGCGCAGCCCAAGCCAACCTAATTAGTGGCAATACTGGCCATGGCATCGCCTTCGTATTTGATCCCAAAACGGTGCGTGTGCGCGGCAATCGGATTGGCGTAGCCCTTGATGATAGCCCGCTTGGCAACCAAGCTGATGGGATTATGCTGGCGGAACTGAGCCCATTGGCTCCAGCCAACATTCGGATTGGCGGCGATGGGCCATTCGGCGAGAATAAAATAGCGTTTAACGGTGGCCTCGGCATCGATATTGGCAACGATGGCCCAACGGCAAATGACCCGCTTGATGCTGATGCAGGCCCAAACAACAGCCAAAATTATCCAGTTGTGACGAATGTGGTTGATAATGGCACGACCGTCACGGTGCAGGGCTATCTTGAAAGCGTGCCGAACCATAGCTATCGTTTGGCGTTCTATAGCAACGCGACGTGTGATCCTTCTGGCTATGGCGAAGGCCAAACGTTCTTGGCAAGGAATGCATTGAACACGAATGCAACTGGCTTGCTTGTCTTTACTCAGATATTTGCCAGCCCAGCCCCGAATATCACAATTTTGGCAACTGATACCAATGAGAACCAAACTTCGGAGTTTTCGCAATGCTGGGTTGCGCCGCTGCCAACCGAAACTCCAACCTTTACGCCAAGCAACACACCGACCAACACCGAGACTGCGACTCCAAGCAACACACCGACCAACACCGAGACTGCGACTCCAAGCAACACGCCAACCACAACCAATACTGCCGTGCCAATTACGCCAACTACGCCGCCAAGCGCCTGTGTGCCTGGAAACAATCTGCAAGTGCTGTTCAGCGATAGTGTCAACACCAGCGCACAATGGAATGTTAGTGGCACAGGCCCAACTTGGGGCTTGGATGGTAGTAGTTTCAATAGCCCCAACTTTTCGTGGCACGCCGATGATCCTGCTATACTCAGCGATCAGCGCCTCACAACTATGATGGGGATTGCGATTCCAGCTGGGGCCAGCGACGTAACGCTCTATTTCAACCATAACTATCGTTTTGAGTTTGATGCTGGTGGAGGTGACGATGAGCCAACACCTATGCCAGAGCGCTCAAGCAAACGCAGCAACACCCCATTCGAGAGCTATTACGATGGTGGCGTGGTCGAATACAGCACTGATGGCAGCAATTTCAACGACCTTGGCAGTTTCTTCAGCAGCTCGGGCTACGATGGCATGATCAGAAATGAGAATGATAATCCTTTGGCTGGCAGAAATGCCTTCGTCGGCATGAGCGGCGATTATCCATTTTATATCGAAGAAACTGCCGATTTAACCCCGCTGGCTGGCCAAACAGTTTGGTTACGCTTCCGCCTTGGCAGCGATAGCTCAATTGGTGATCTTGGTTGGAACATTGACGATATTGTGGTTGCTGGCTGTGTCGGCAGTGGCAGCACCAACACGCCAACTGCGACCAGCACCGCAACCAATACACCAACCGCGACATCAACCAACACGCCGACTGCGACCGCCACGGCCACGGTTGCAACCCCAACCAACACGCCAACCGCGACCGCCACGGCCACGGTTGCAACCCCAACCAACACGCCAACCGCGACCGCCACAGGCACGCCATTTGTGGGCACGAGTCGCAATTTCTTGCCCGTGGTGATGCGCAATTGCTATCCCGATTTGGTGGTAAGCAGCATCACGGTTGAACAGCAGTTGGAAGTTATCGTAACCAATCAAGGCAATTGTGCTGCCAACGAAGCATTTTGGGTCGATTTGTATCTCGCGCCAAATCCAGCGCCAAGTCATGTCAACCAGCAGTGGTGGGATATTGCGCAGCAAGGGATTGTGTGGGGCGTGACCCAAAGCCTTGAGCCAGGTCAATCGATCAGCTTGCAGCCGTATGATCAATATTATTCGGCGCGCCGAAGTGCATGGTCAAACCGAATAGCGGCTCAAACCAAGCTCTATGTGCAGGCCGATGCCTACAATGCTGCGACCAATTATGGCGCAGTCTTGGAAGTGCACGAAGCCTTGAATGGCGAATACAATAATCTACATTCAATTACGACGAGCAGCAATTTCAGCCAACCAACTGGCCAACGCCAGCAATTGGCAAATGAACATGGCTTGCCTGCACGACCAGCAAGCAGCAAATAATTAATTTCAACCTCGAAGGCCGATTAATCGTGTTGATTAATCGGCCTTTGACCATGCCAAAAAATGCTTGCTTATGGCTCTATAATGAACTATTCAGCCAAACCAAATTTGACGATTGCTCGGCTTATCTCTACAATCGCCAAACCAATCCAGCTCATGAGGGATTTTATGCTCAATCAACGTGTTATGCGCCATTGGCAATTGCCAACCAAGGCCACGCCAAGCCAACTTCGCAGCCTCGGCGAGTATCATCCATTGCTAGCAGCTATTTTATGGAATCGCGGCTGGCGCGATGCAGCAGCGGTTGAGCAGTTTCTCAATATCGAGTGGAAACAACGCCATGATCCGTTTTTGCTGCACGATATGGATCGCGCGGTCGAACGGATTAAGCTGGCAATTGAGCACAAACAACGAATTGTGGTCTATGGCGATTTCGATACCGACGGCGTGACCGGTGTTACGCTGTTGATGCAATTGTTCAAAGCCTTTGATCTCCAAGTTAAGCCCTATATTCCCAAACGCGAGGGCGAAGGCTATGGCCTGAATTTGGCGGCAATTGAAAAATTGCATCAAGCAGGCATTGATCTGCTGGTGACGGTTGATTGTGGCATTAGCAATGCAGCCGAAATTAGCCGCGCCAACGAGCTTGGCTTCGATACGATTGTGCTTGACCACCACCAACCGCCGTTGCATTTGCCCCCAGCTTATGCAGTCGTCGACCCTAAACGCAGCGATTGCCGCTATCCATTCAAGGGTTTGTGTGGCGTAGGCGTAGCTTTCAAGCTTTACGAGGCCTTGTGGCGGGCAGGCATCCAGCCCAACAACCTGCGTGCTCGCGAGATTCTCGATGTAGTCGCTCTTGGCACAATCGCCGACATGATGCCCTTGACTGGCGAGAATCGGGTGCTGGTGCATTTTGGCTTGCAGGCCATGAACGAAAGTCAACGGCCTGGATTAAAGGCATTGTTGCGCGTTTCAGGCGTTGAGCAAGGTAAAATCGATGCTAGCAGCGTGGGCTTTCGGCTTTCGCCAAGGATTAATGCTGCTGGCCGTTTGGTCGATGCCAGCATTGCCTATAGCTTGTTGCTGGCCCCTGAACAAGCCCAAGCCGATGGTTTTGCCGACCAATTGAATAGCACCAATATTGAGCGCCAAGCCTTGACCCGCGATGTGCAGCAGGCAGCGCGAGATCTAGCCCAAAGCAGCGGCCAGCTTGATCAACGTATTTTGGTGATTGAGGGCGAGCATTTTCATCATGGCGTGGTTGGGCTAGCCGCAGGCAAATTGGCCGAAGAATTTGCCCGACCTGTGCTGGTGATGGGCAAAGAAGAACATACCAGTCGCGGTAGTGCGCGTTCGATTCCAGGTTTTAATATTGTCAACGCCTTGGCCGAATGCGCCGATTTATTTGAAAAATATGGTGGCCACGCCGCCGCTGCTGGCTTTACGATTGCCAACCAACACATTCCAGAGCTTACGCGGCGTTTGCAGGCGATTGCCAACCAACAAATTAGCGACGAAATGATGGTGCCACAATTGGCGATCGATGCTGAGGCCAGTTTCGATCAACTGAATCTTGAGATGCTAGCAGTACTCGAAAAAATGGCTCCGTTTGGGCTTGAGAACCCACAACCACGCTTTTGCAGCCGTCGCGTGACGGTCATCGAAGCCAAGGGCGTTGGCGCTGAAAATCAACATTTGCGCTTGCGTTTGCAACAAGGTCGCCATTATCAAACGGCAATTGGCTTTAACCTCGGCGATTGGCTGGCCGAATTGCATAATGGCGCGCAGATCGACATTGTGTATACGGTAGGCCTCAACGAGTGGAATGGCCGCAGTTCGGTGCAGCTGACGCTGGTTGATTTGCGCTTGAGTGAACAGCGATGAGCATCGTTTTAGCCTCAGCTTGGCAGCCCCGTGGCGAATTGGCCCGCTTTGAACGGCTCTTGCCCCAATTAAACCAATTGTATCGCTCGATTGTGATCAGCACGCCGCCAACGATTGACCAAGCATTGTTGCAAACGCTCAACAACTTGCCGAATGTGCGCGCAGTGCCAACCAGTGAGTGGGCGCAGGGCAGGCATGTGGCCTTGGCCGAAGCGCTCAAAGCCCAACCAAATTATATTCATGCCATTGATTTTGATCGGGCTTTGCGCTGGATCGAAACGCGCCCCAGCGAATTAACTAGCATCGCTCAGCGTTCGCAAACCCATTGTTTGATTATTGGCCGCACTTGGCAAGCCTACGCCACCCATGCTCGCGCCTTGATCGAAACCGAGCGCACCAGCAATACGATGGCCTCGTTTTTTCTGGGCACGCCAATGGATTTTAGCGCTGGAGCACGCGGCTTTACGCCAGTTGCTGCGCATTTTATTTTGGCCAATAGCCCGCCAATCGATGCGCTTGGCACCGATGCAGAATGGCCAATTTTGCTGCATCGCGGTGGATTTAAGCTTAATTATTGTGAAGTTGATGGCTTAGATTGGGAGATTCCCGATCAATTTCAAGCCCAAGCTGCTGATCAAGAGGCGCAGCAAAGCCAAGCAGCAGCCTATGATACCAAGATCGAGCATTGGCGCTATCGGGTTGAGGTGGCGCAACGGATTGTGCAAGCAGGCACTGCGGCAGCGCGGCGGCCATTGCAATTTCTCTCTTAACGCCAAACCGCGCTCCAAATAATGGAACGCGGTTTGGAACAGCAATAAATTTAGCGGAAGCTCTCGGTAATATCGCGAACTTCTTCATATTTGGCTTTGAGGTTTTGCAACGCTTCGTCGGTGACAGTTTGCAAATTACGATAAATTTGCTTATCGAGCATTTTGCTCTTATCGCCATCGGGCCACAAGCGCCATGAATCGTTGTCGATCATATCGGCGACGATCAATGCACCATCGGGAGTGCGGCCAAATTCGATTTTAAGGTCAACCAATTGCACACCGCGCTCGGCCCAGGTTTGTTCGAGCAATTCAAACACGCGTGTGCCTTCTTGCTCAATAAAATGCACTTCCTCGGCAGTTGCCAAGCCCTTTGCCACAATCCCAGCCAAATCAATTTGCGGATCGTGATTGGCATCGTCTTTATAGAAAAACTCAACCAACGGTGGGCTAAAGCGCGTGCCTTCTGGCGTTTCAGGGTGGCGACGGCAATATGAGCCAGTTGCTAAGCGCCGCATCACAACTTCCAAGGGCAACATATCGCAGCGTTCAACCAGCATCAACCCAGGTTCAGGATCAGCTTTGTAGTGGGTGCGCACGCCACTGCGATTGAGCAAAGCAAAGACATTAGCCGAGGTGCGACCGCTGATCGCGCCTTTTCCTTCGATTTCATTGCGTCGTGCCCCATCGCCAGCGCTAATCGAATCCTTTTGCAGCATATAGGCCAAGCTTTGGTCTTCAGGGTGAGCATAGATAATCTTGGTTTTGCCTTCGGCTAATTTGGTGCCGTATTGCATTGAAAACGCTCCTTCATGCGTTGTTGAGCAAGCAAATTCAATGGCAAACCCGCCAAATGGAGTCTGCCCGCCCCATTATACATGCTTATGCGCTTTCGCTTTTGATACCCTGCAACACAATTGCCAGATAGCGTTCGCGCTGTTCAGCCTGATCATCGCCGATCGGCAATCCCGCCAACAAGCCCGATAAATCGCCTGCTTGCAAATCGGCACGCACCATTCCTGCCGCTTTGGCGCGGTCAATTAGGCTTTGAATTGCTGGATTGATGCCCTGTTTGGCTTGGCTGCTGGCTTCAATTAAATTCGTATGTTGCTGAATCATAGTTTTAAACGCCCGATCTTTGAGCTGGCGTTTGGCCATGCCGCGCACCACTTGCTCGACCGCCCACCAAGGTTCAGCCGAATCCTGCAAGCCTGCCAGAAAATCCATCACCACCTGAAAATGCTCATGAATAACCAGATTTAGCAAGCCTTCTTTGGAGCCAAAATGATGATAGAGCGTGCCAACCGCCACGCCTGCATCACGGGCAATCGCATCCATCGCGGCGTTGGGGCCGTCGCTAGCAAAACGCGCTTTGGCCGCCGCCAGAATCCGCCCATGGTTTTGTTGGGCATCGGCTCGTTGGGCTGTTGGTTTTTTCGCAGTTTTGGAATCATCTGCCATCGTTAATTTCCCTCTTGACAAATTGAACCATAGTTCAATATAATCAAGTTGAACGCTAATTCAACATATTCAAACAGTATAGCATACCGACAAAAGCAAGGAGTCATTGATGGCAACAGCGCTTCAGCATCGCACAATTCAACTTGGGCCAAGCAGCATTACGGCAATCGTCGATGTCACCACACCATGGCCAATGCTGCCAGTCAACGGCGAAGTTTGGGATAAAGTTCGCGAAAGCTATCCCAGCTCGTTTTATAATGCGGAAACCCTGCTAGGCCGCGTGCATTGCTACCTGATTCAACAAGCAGAGCGCACGATCTTGGTTGATACTGGTTTGGGCAAGGCTCCAGCGCCAGTCCAACCATTGAGCAGCCAACAGCTTGAAGCCCAATTGGCAGTGCTGGGCGTTGATCCGGCAACGATTGATACCGTCTTTTTGACCCATGTTCATGTTGATCATGTTGGTTTGAATACCCATTATGTCGATGGCACGTTGCAGGCGCGATTTCCAAATGCGCGTTATTTGGCGCACCAAGCAGAAAAAGGCCTGATTGCGTTTATGCAACAGCACAGCCCTGAGCGCGCAGGCTACTTGCAGGATCAGGTTTTATGGCTCGAAGCCCAAGGTCGGCTTGAGTTTTTTGATGCAGATTTTGAACTGGCAGAAGGCATCACAACTTGGTTTACCCCAGGCCATAGCCCAGGCCACACCGCGCTTGTCATTGATCATGGCACTGGCGAACGAGTGTTGCTTGCTGGCGATATATTTTTCAACCCGATTCAAATGTTCGAGCCAAGCTTTGCAACTGGTTTGGATGTTGATAGTGATCAAGCGCATGCCACGCGGCTGGCGGTTTTAGGCCAAGTAAGTGATGGCAAAACCTTAGTTGCGCCCTGCCACTTTCCAACTCCCAGCTTTGGCTATGTTGTGCCCGAGGGTGCGACCTATCGCTGGCTGCCAATCGAGGATGAACTAGTACGCTCAGTTTAACCACAAAGGATGAGGCTATGGGCTATTGGCATTAGGCTAGCGGAACACTGGTTGGTATTTCCAAGCAATCTCCGATAGCCCATAGCCTTCAATCTATAGCCAAACATCCTCTGCGCTAAAATCTGATCCACGAAGGACACGAAGAGCACGAAGGATGGGAAACCGCGAAGAGCGCGAAGGTTGATTTTTTGGGCCACGAATCCCACGAAGAATGTTCCGATAGCCAATAGCCTATAGCCTAATCCCTTTGATTTCTGACTTTTGATTTTTGATTTTTACCCTTTGCCTTCTGACTTTTGACTTTTTGCGGTACTATAGCTAGCTAGTTGTCAACAGTTGGCAACCAAGGAAAGGCGGTAGGTCATGGCAATCGTAAGTTTAATTTTGGTGGGCTTGGTGGCGGTCGAACACATCTATATTTTGTATTTGGAAATGTTTGCTTGGACGAAGCCAAGCACTGCCAAATCATTTGGCTTAACCCCTGAGTTTGCCCAACAAACCAAATCGTTGGCAGCCAATCAAGGCTTGTACAATGGCTTTTTGGCGGCGGGCTTAATTTGGGGCTTGGTACATCCCAATCCTGATTTTGGCTTACAAATTCAATTATTTTTCGTGTGTTGTGTGGTAGTAGCGGCAATTTATGGCGGCTTGACGGCCAAACGCTCGATTTTATTTGTCCAAGGTGGCCCAGCAATCATCGCCTTGGTGGCATTATTAATCCATATGTTTAGCTAATTACTTATAAGATCTTTAAGTTTTCTTCATTATTCTTTGGTATGCTGCTTGGGCAGTTTATGCACAAGGAGTTATTGCCATGGATAATGATGATCAACCAGTTGGCCGGATTTTGAGTCGCCGCGAGGTGCTCAAGCTGTTTGGGTTGGCTGGCTCGGCGGCGGTTTTGGCTGGTTGTAGCAGCGAGGTAGCGCCAACTGCAACCAGCGTTGCCCAGGCCAATGCGCCAACGACCACCGCCACAACAGCGGCAACCAACACAATCGGCGAGGTTGCAACAGCGACCAGCGCCGCCACCAGCACAGCCGAGGCCACGGCCACCAGTGAGGCGGTTGCGGCATTGCCCAGCTGTATTGTGCGGCCCGAGCTAACCGAAGGCCCTTATTTTGTTGATGAAAAATTAGAGCGCTCGGATATTCGCTCTGATCCCAGCAATAACGTCGTGAGTGCAGGCACGCAGCTTGATGTTAAAGTGGTGGTCAGCCAAATTGGGGCCGGCACGTGTACGGCATTAACTGGGGCAATTGTCGATTTGTGGCATTGCGATGCTGATGGAGTCTATTCGGATGCCACCGATCGCAGCTTCAACACGGTTGGCCAGAAATTCCTGCGTGGCTATCAGCGCACCGATGATGCTGGCGTTGCCAACTTCACCACCATCTATCCTGGCTGGTATCAAGGGCGGGCGGTGCATATTCACTTTAAAATTCGCACCGATGCAGGCTATGAATTCACCTCGCAATTTTTCTTCGATGAAAGTCTGACCGATGTGGTGCATGCCCAAGCGCCGTATGTTGCCAAAGGCGTGCGCACCCTGCTCAACGATGGCGATGGCATCTATCAACAAAGCGCTGGCCAAACAATTTTGACGGTTGTGCCAAACGGCCAAGGCTATAGCGCAACGTTTGAAATTGGCCTACAGATTTAATTTTTAACACGAAGAACACGAAGAGCACGAAGTGATTAGGCTATAGGCTATTGGCATTTGGCTTGACAACCAAATGCATGCCCTCACCCCCAGCCCCTCTCCCACTGACCGCGGGCGAGGGGTACTGGTTTAGTGGTTCGCTGAGATTTGTTGGCAATGCAGCCAGCACAGCAACAAACTATTCGTGCCCTTCGCGCTCTTCGTGGTTAATATGTTCTATGCTCTTTGTTCTATGTTCTCTCCTTCATCCTTTTCTATGCGCTCTCGGTTCATTTTGACTTTTGACTTTTGACTTCTGCCTTTATGTTCTATGCTCTTTGTTCTATGTTCGCTCTTTCATCCCTCATCCTTCATCCTTACTTATACGGGGTTGACATTTCGGGCGGGCTTAAGCATAATTGCCGTTGGTACGATCCCGTAGCTCAGGTGGATAGAGCAACAGTTTCCTAAACTGTGTGTCGCGCGTTCGAGTCGCGCCGGGGTCACCATATGCCAAACAACCACGAAGCGCCAAGGCTTCGTGGTTTTTGTTTAGGAGTACGCAGGATGGATCTCAGTCTGTGGGCAAAGCTCAATGGAACAATCATCAACATCGTGACGGTGGCACTCGGCACGGGCTTGGGTTTGGCGCTACGCGGGCGCTTGCCAGAACGCATGCAAACCGTGATTATGCAAGCATTAGGCTTGGTAACGCTGTTTATTGGGTTATCGATGGCTGGCAGCATGAATAAAGCAGGCGCAACCTTACAAAGCACGGCCCAAGCCAGCCAACCAATTGTCGTCGATGGCGTGGTCATCGGCTTGGTGGGCTTGGTCGTTGGCGGCTTATTGGGCGAGTGGTGGCGGGTTGAAGAGCGTTTAGCGGCGCTTGGTGATTGGCTCAAAGCCAAATTTAATGGCAGCGGACGCTTTACCGAGGGCTTTGTCGCAGCCTCGTTGCTCTTCTGTATTGGCCCAATGACCTTGATTGGCAGCATCAACAATGGCTTGGTTGGCGATGCACAGCTGTTGATCATCAAAGCAGCGCTTGATGGATTAGCAGCTGTGGCCTTGGCAAGCAGTTTTGGCATTGGCGTGGGCTTTTCGATTCTGATTATTTTGATCTATCAAGGTGGCGTAGCGCTCGCTGCTGGCTCTTTAGCCACAATTTTGCCCAATCCAGCGGTCGATCCACGGGTGTTGATCATCACTGGAGTTGGCGGTTTGATGGTGGTTGGCGTAGGCATCAATCTGCTTGATCTAACCAAAATTCGGGTGGCTTCGTTGCTACCAGCCTTGCTGATGGCTCCGCTGCTGCATTGGCTGATTAGTTTGCTGTAAGGTTCCCTCACCCCCTAGCCCCCTCGCCCACTGAACGCGGGCGATGGGGAATAACTAAAATTATGGCAAAAACCACTGAACGCGGGCGATGGGGAGCACCAATTCATGCCAAACCCACACAACCAAAAGCCCCTCGCCCGCGCCACGGGAGAGGGGTTGGGGTGAGGGGATCTTAACAACCTACCCTCGCCCACTCAATGCGGGCGAGGGGCTGAAGTCAAACTTAGGCTTCGTGGAAAGGCCAAGCAATTTCCATCAAGGCATCAGGGCCAGGTGGGTTAACCCAGATTTCGCGCGGCGAATCGGAAACAACATAACCATTGGCTTTGATCCAATCGCTGCCAGCATCGTAGCCTGCCAAAATATGCGGAAACTCACATTGATCGCCATGCATCGTTACAACGGCAACTTTGCCAGCAGGCAAAATGCGCCCAACAATCTCGCCTTGCTGCTCAACAACCTGATCGACTGGTAAACAAATTTCGATTGGGCCGTCATCATCGGCGTTAATTGTGCCGTGAAAAATGCCAAATGCAGAGCCACGCACAACTAAGTTATTGTCAGCGGCAAAGCGTTCCATACTGTGGAAGGCATGCGCAATCACATTATCCAACTCGTTAACAAACGTGCGTTTGGTGATGCTCAGGATGGGCTGCTCTGCTTGTTGGCGGACAGTTACTTCGAGACTCATACAAACTCCTTCTTGACGAATTAACCCGAGGATAAGGCTTTGGGCACGACGGGCTTGAATTGCCTGCAACTCGACCGAGCGAATGTAGCGACTAAGCAAAATCTCTGCATCTTTGGCATCGCCAGCAATTAATTGGCGAATCGTGGCCAGCGGCATGTTGATTTGACGCAACATGCTAATCAAGCGAGCAGGTTCGAGTTGCTCAGCGTGATAGTAGCGATAGCCATTCTGCGGATCGACATAGCGAGCTGCCAAAATGCCCAGTTGATCGGACAAACGCAAGGCTTTGAGCGAGAGCCGAGTTGCTTCGGCAAAGTTGCCAATAGAGATAAGCGATTCGTTCATAGCGCTAGTATAGGCTCTGCCCCAAGGGCAGACGCAAGGGTGATCTTTTTTTGGTAACAAAAAAGCCGAAGCATTGAACTTCGGCTTGTGATCAATAGTTAATTCAGGCTAATTTAGCGTTGGCGGGTGTTGTTCTCAACTGGCACATAGACCGGAACCCGTTCGCCATAGCGATAGGGTGGTTGGTAGATGCGGCGAGCTGGTTTGGTGCGCACGGCGAACTCTGCGCCGCCAGCAGCAAACGACAAACCCATAAACAACGTTGGTGGCACCAACTCAATAGCGCCAATAGTCATGCCCTTAACATCAAGCGAGGTTGTAAAAAAGCGTTGAAAAAGCGGGCTTAATTTCGGCGTAAGCGCGCCAGCAATGGTTAATGCCAAGAAAATACTGGTACTTGACAACATATCGAGGAAAGCAACCATACCAAGGCCAACCGAGGCGACTGTTAGAAAACAGAAACTCAGAGCCGTTGCACAGCGACGATAGATCGCCATTGAACGATCGCCACGTTGCAGGCGCAAAAGGCCTTCGCGGGCGGCATCAAGCAACAGAGCGGGATCAATCGCGGCGCGAATGCGGAACCCTTCGGTTGTGGCACAGCCATCGACCAACTGCGAGCCATAGCGCTCTTCAAGCACATTGACGGTGGCGTGCTCAATTGCGTGATTACGCCGAACTGAAACACCTTGCCACAATTGATTGAGTTGACGGGGGACATTTAACAATGACCAAATTGGCTGACCGAAGAACCAAAAGATGACTGCCAACGCACCAAATAATCCCGAAAAAATCATTAATCCATGCATAGGCTTTCCTTCCCGTGGCAGTTAACAAGCTGTAAAGTACCAATAAAAGCAGCGTATCACGCCACTGTGTCGTCGTCAAGGCAGACATAAGTACTTTACGTTATACGACCCCCATTGGTTCCATTCACCCACACCGAATTTTCGCGTACAATGTGGCTTGATTGTGCTCGGAGGAACCTGTGGGCTATCAATTAACTCCTGAAGTGGTTCGTGGAACGCGCGACCTTTTTGGCGCTGCCGTTCACCAACGTCAGACACTAATTCAGACATTAACCGCTACTTTTGATCAAGCAGGCTACGACCCAATTGAGTTGCCCTTGCTTGAGCATCGTGAATTGTATTTAAAGAAATCTGGTGATGATCTCATCGCCAAATTGTACCATTGGAATCAAGGTGGCCGCGATTTGGCCTTGCGCCCTGAATGGACGGCCTCGGTCTTACGGGCGGTTATCAGTGGATTGGGCGATGCGCCGATTCCGTTGCGCTTGCGTTACGCAGGCCCGGTGTTTCGATACGAACGCCCGCGCCGCGCAACCTATCGCCAATTTACCCAAGTTGGCATCGAATTGCTCGGTGCGCCTGGGCCGTTGGCCGATGCTGAAGCCCTTGGCTTGGCCGTAACTGGCTTGCGCGAGTTGGGCATTCAACAATGGACGCTCACAATTGGCCATATTGGCGTAATTAAGACGTTGCTCAACAGCCTTGGCTTACCAGAACGCATCACCTCGGCGCTCACGTGGAGCCTCCAACGAATTCGTTCCAAAGGGCTTGACGCGGTTAAGCAACAATGGCGCGACGACGATGATGATCTGCCAGTTGATTTAGCCAGCCTTGCTCACCTTGCCGACCAAGACCTTGAAACGCTGCTTTTGCGCGTGTTGCCCAGCCTTGGTGTGCGCCTCGATAGCGGCGGTCGCGAGCCACAAGCGATTATTCAGCGCTTGGTGCGCAAACTACGCCGTGGCGACGATACGCTGAACCTTGATCGCGCTTGGCATTTGCTTTCGGCGCTGACTGCGGCCCATGGCCCTGCGCCAAGCGTTATGCAGCACATGCGCGAACTCTGCACAGAGTATACGGTTGCAACCGATGCTTTGGATGAGTTGCAAACCACGCTTGATCTCCTCAAGGCATATGGCGTGCCAGCAGATCAGGTTGTGCTCGATTTTGGTATGGGTCGCGGTTTGCACTACTACACTGGCCTAATTTTCGAGATCGATGGCGCTGATGGCTTGCAATTGTGCGGCGGCGGGCGCTATGATGATTTGGTTGCGGCACTCGGCGGGCGGGCCATGCCAGCGGTTGGCTTTGCCTATGGCCTCGAACGGATCGTTGCGGCAGTTGCCCCAGCCGAGATTATACCGAATAAGAGTGTGCTGGTGGTTGGCGACGATCATAGCTTGGTCATTCAAGCAGCGGCAACTTTGCGCCAACAAGGCTATCGCACTGCTATCGATTTGCGCCAGCGTTCGGCTGCTGCTAACTTAAATGATGCGCGACGACGAGAAATGAGCCATTTGGCCGTTGTAACCGCCGCTGGAATCCAACTTCGTGATTTGAATGAACAGAAAGCCCAATGAGTATGCTACACTACGCTGAGCATAATTAATTGGTTAAGGTAGGAATGGCATGTTTGAGCAATTAGATCAGATTGAAAAAGAGGCCAAAGCAGCCTTGGCCAATGTCCAATCGCTTGATGATTTGGCAGCATGGCGCACTCAATGGACAGGCAAAAAGGGTTCGTTGGCCCAAGCCAGTCAATCAATTGGCAAGCTCGACCCTAAAGATCGGCCAGCCTTTGGCCAACGCTTCGGGGCCATCAAGCAAGCGCTGAGCGAACAAGAAGCAACTTTAGAATCACGCTTGCAAAGCGCGGCATTGCATGAAGAACTTGAAGAAGATGCAGTTGATATTAGCTTGCCTGGGCGGGCAGCCAACATTGGCCGTTTGCACCCAAGCACGCAATCGCTACGCCGGATTCAGCATATTTTTGCTGAAATGGGCTTCCAAGTGTGGGAAAGCCGCGAAGTCGAATCCGATGAGTATAATTTTGAATTGCTCAATATGCCTGCGCATCACCCAGCCCGCGATATGTGGGACACGTTCTATGTGCAATCTGATGATCCGCAGCAAAAGGTTGTGTTGCGCACTCACACCTCGCCAGGCCAGATTCATGTGATGCGCACCTTGAATCCTGAGCCAATTCGGGTGATTTTGCCTGGCAAATGCTATCGCTACGAGCCAGTCAGTGCCCGCTCAGAGATGATGTTCCATCAAGTTGAGGGCTTGGTAATTGGCCGCAACATTACCATGGCCGATCTTAAAGGTACGTTGGCCAATTTTGCCCGCCGCATGTTTAAAGATGATGTTAAAGTGCGCTATCGCCCTTCGTACTTCCCCTTCACCGAGCCAAGCGTCGAAGTCGATATCGAATGCTTCATCTGTGGTGGCGAAGGCTGCCGCATTTGTAAAAAGAGCGGCTGGCTGGAAATTTTGGGCGCTGGCATGGTTCACCCAACCGTGTTGCGTAACGGCGGCTATGATCCCGCTGAATGGAGTGGTTTTGCCTTCGGCATGGGTCCAGAACGCCAAACGATGTTGCGCTACGACATCGACGACATTCGCTGGTTCTTCTCCAACGACGGTCGTTTCTTAGAACAATTCGGTTAATTCTCCGATTGGCGCTGAATGGTCTCATTCAGCGCCTTGCTTCAATGCCTGCATTAAAACGCTTCCGCTACCATTGGCCTTTGCTGCTCCTGCTGCTGGTGTATTGCACGCTAGCGGTCTGGTGGAGTACCCGCATTCCCCTTGGTGAAGGCCCGGATGAGCCAGGCCATGCAGAATATGCCTTGTTCGTGGCCCGCACCAATCGCTTACCCGACCAACGCTTGGGCGATGTGCCTGGCGAAGGCCATCAACCACCCTTGGCCTATTGGCTAATGCAGCCCTTGGCGCGCTCGGTTGCGCTCGAAGATCGAGTGGTGATTCTGGCCAATAATCATAATTGGATTTGGGCTGGCGGCAAAGATCCAGCTGCTTTTGCCTGGCGCTCGATCGATCGTCATCCCTACCAAGCTGATGTGTTGGTTTGGCATCGCTTACGTTGGTTTTCGATTGGCTGCGCCACATTGACGATGGTAGTTGGCTATGGGATTGCGTTGCGTTTAGGTTTACGCAAATCCTTAGCGCTGTTTGCTACAAGTTTACTAGCATTCTGGCCCCAATTGCTCTTTCACTCAGTTTTAGTCTCGAATGATCCTTTGCTGTGGCTGCTGTGTGCAACGCTGCTGTGGCTGTTGCTTGAGCCAAATCCAAAGCCTTGGTGGCCGTGGGCGGTTGGCGCAACGCTTGGAGCGGCATTGCTCACCAAACAAAGTGCAGTCATGTTGATTCCCTTAATTGGCTTGCGTTTGTGGCACTTGCGGCATACGCTCAAATTACGCTCAGCAGTTGCGGGGATTGCACTCAGCAGTGCGGCGATTGCTGGCTGGTGGTATCTGCGCAACCTGCTGCTGTATGGCGATCCATTTGGTTTGGGCTTGTATAAAGGCGAATTTAGCAGCCCGACCTTCTCGCCATTCAGCCTGCACGATTGGGGCGAGGCCATGCATGCCTTGGGCACGTCGCTGATTGCGCGCTTTGGCTGGATGAGCGTGGCCGCGCCGCAATGGCTGTATTGGTTGCTGGCAATCTGGATTGGCCTCGCGATTTTGGGCATTCGACGCTGGCGCATCGAGCAGCACTGGCAGTTGGCATGGGCCTTGGTTGGGCTTTCGTTTGCATGGACATTTGCCTTTGCAGTGTTGAGCGGCCAAGTTGGTTGGCAAGCGCGATTCTTGTTTCCGGCGGCTCCGGTAGCGGCCTGTGCTTTGGCAATTGGGCTTGAGCGCAGCGTCAAAACGGCGGCTTGGCTGTTGCCAGCGCTCTTAGTAACCATGGCGGTTGGCCTGCCAAATACAGTCATCAGCGCAGCCTACCCCTATTTGGTCGTCGAGCCACAGCCAGAGCGGCCAGTGTTGGCTTTGTGGCGGCCAGATACGGCCAACCCCATCGAGCTACGAGGGATTTTGTTGCCGCAAACCGCCAAGGCTGGCCAACCTTGGTTGGTCAATACGCTCTGGCGCGCAGTTGGCAAACAAGATCGTAAATGGTCGTTGTTTGTGCATTTGGCCAAGCCTGGCAGCGAAAGTGAAAGTTTTGCTTTCGATGTGCAGCCGCAAGATGGGGTTTGGCAAGCGCTGCGCTGGACACCAGATGATTGGTGGGAAGATCTGCTGACGATTAATCTGCCCACCGAGCTTGAGCCAGGCCAATACGAAGTGCGGATGGGCTGGTTTGATGAGTTTGGCGATTGGAGCCGCGCTGGTGTGTGGAGCCAACATGGCGTGTTGCTCGGCGATTATGCGGTGGTTGGCAAGGTTGTGGTCGAGTAGTTTGATCCACGAAGAGCACGAAGGACACGAAGGCTGCAAACCGCGAAGAACGCGAAGGGCACGAAGCTATTTCAGCCACGAATTGCACGAATTTCACGAACAATATTCCGATAGCCAAAAGCCAATAGCCATCATCGCTCTGCGCCTCTGCGTTGAAGCCTGCCCCTGAACCTCGATCCCTGATCCCATTTTGACTTTTGACTTTTGACTTCTGACTTTTGCCTTCTTCTCTCAATCAACAATATTTTTGGCAGCCGCGAGAATAATCATCACCGGAATCAGGGCCTTTAGCTCTAAGCTGTAGTCGCTGCGCCCACGTTGAATAATAATCCCAGCGTTGCGCAACTCCTTGAGATGATGATACAACTGGCCAGCAGATTGCATATGCAATTGCTCCAACAGGCTTTGGCTGCTAGCTGGTTTTTCAAGCAAGGTTTGGACAATCTGCAAACGAATTGGGCTAGCCAAGGCACTAAGCACGCTAATTAATGGCTCGGCAGGGTGGCGCAGCAATTCGCCCAAGCCATGCTCACCCTGCCAAACATAATTGCCAAGCACCGAACTGATCGAGCCAGCAAAAAGAAACGCGCCATGACCAAGCTCATGCTCATAATCGCTGCCTGTGCGTTGTTGGAGTTGACGCACCAAACCCAACTCTTCGTTGCTTGCTACTGTGCTTGCAGGAGTTTGGTTTTCTAAAGCGCTGACCCGAGCTTCTAAAGCAGCAATCCGATCAAGCAATGATTGAGCTGAATCCATGGCATTGGCTCCTCTGGCTGAAATCGGCTTATTTTAGTTCGCTTGCAACCGATTGAGCAAATGCAGGATCAAGCGCGAGTTGCACCGCAAATTGCTGTTGCATAAACGATTGCATCAAGCCCAACCACGTTTGATCAGGCAATTGGTTGAAAAACAACACCACAACTTTGGTGCGATCAGCCCATTCGCCTTGGGCAGGCTGAATAAACATGGCTTCGGTTAGCATTCCGGGCAAACTGCCGCCCTTGGTGCCAAAATGGGTAAACATCGTTTCGTTGCCAGGAATTGTCATCGGCCACTCTAAAAATTCGCGCATGGTTTGCGAAACTGCTGGGCTGATTAATTGATTGTTGCCAACCAAGGCCATTACGTTGGCATAATCGCCAGCGCTGCCTTTGGGCATAATATGATCAAACACTTGGCTTTGTTGCGCCAGATCAAGCTTCAATTCAGTTTGATCTTGAGTTGCTTTGCGCCATTCCGGCTCTGCTTGATAGCGCTCAGCCAGCGCCACTGCTTGTTGCTCGATGCTGGCTTGATCAAGCTCCAACAAGCTTTGCATGCTCGTTGCATCGATTGAAGCATCTGGGTTCATCACCAACAGAAATAGCCCAACGATTGGCACAATTTTGGTTTGCTGTTGCATGCCAAGGTCTTTGATTGTTTGATCAAGCGCTGGAAGGCCCAAGCGATCAATTAAATAATCGGTGGCTGCATTATCGCTCTCGAAAATCATGGCTTGAGCCAAGGTTTTGAGCGGCACAGTTTGGGCAGGATCATTGGCAAAGCCACGTTGATCGGCGGGGATGCCAAGCCGTTCTAGGGCCGCCGGATGCGCACCACCATCGGTATTTGGCCAATACCAGGCTTCCCAATCGGCCAAGCTAATTGGCTGTTCAGGGTCGAGCGTGCCTGCCTCAACTGCTTGGGCGTAGCTGGCCAAAATCACGATTTTCATGGTCGAAGCTAGGGGCAGTGGTTGCTCAGCATTGAATTCAATCAGCGGATCGGCGTTGTTAATGCTGCCATCGCTGTTGGTGCTATAGCTCACCAAGCTAACATTGCTAGGATTTTGGCGAATAAACGCCAACACCTCTTCACCCGATTGGGGATTGCTGATCGTTGCCGTCGTTGGATTCGTCGCCTCGAGCGTTGGTGTAATGGCAGCAGTTGTTGGATTCGTCGCGGCCAGCGTTGGCGTGCTAGCAACCATGGTTGGCGTAGAATTAACAAAGATGGTTGGAATACTCGTTGGATTAGTCGAACTGGTGGTTGGTTGATTGGCCATCGCGCCACATCCAGCCAGAATCATTGCCAAAAGCAGCAGCAAACCTCGGTTAAACATATGATTATCCTCGTGTAATATTCTATTTTTCTAGATTATATGTATTTATATCAATAAAATTAGAATATTACAAGCACCAAATTTGCGATTCAATGCTGGAGTGCAAAGCAATCGAAGCTAGTTATCATAAACTGTGGTAAATAAAAAATAGCCGCTTTTCGGCTCTGTGAGCAAGAAATTTGGAGAGCCAAGCAAGTAAATACACGCTTTTAGCTGTTTGTATGAACTAATGTGACATCTGGATAGTTGGGGCTGCTTGACTGACCATAAGCCAAACGCTTATGGTATACTTGACGGCAGAAATGCGGCAAACCACCTGTTGGGGGCGCTCATGGGCAATTTCATTAGCCAGTTTTTTCTCCTGTTAATCCCGATTCTCGAAATCGCAATCTTTGTGCGAATCATCATGTCGTGGTTTGATCCACAGGGTCAATCACGGTTTGCCTTGATTCTGCGCGAAATTACCGACCCAATCTTGCTACCGATTCGGCGCGTTATTCCATCAGTTGGCATGTTTGATCTCTCGCCACTGATTGCGCTGCTGCTTCTGCAAGTTTTGCAAACGGTTTTTCAATCGGTTAGCTAAATTGCTGCCCGATTTTTAGCTCATGCCGTGCCGTGGATGCAACGCCCAATGGGTGGCTTCCACGGCTTTTTGTTGAAAGGATTCAAGCATTGGCACGTCGTTACCTTATGTTGTTGGTCTTTGGTGCGGGGATCTGTACGCTCGGCATTGAAATGACTGCTTCGCGGCTTTTGGCTCCCTATTTCGGCACATCGCAGTTGATTTGGGCCAATGTGATTGGCTTAACCTTGCTCTACCTGACCTTGGGTTATACGATTGGCGGGCGTTGGGCCGACCGCCGCCCAGAGTTGGGCTTGTTGTGTAGCATCATTTTGGTGGGTGCAATCACCGCCGCCGTGATTCCATGGATCTCGAAGCCCATTCTGAAGTGGTCGATCAGCGCCTTTGCCACGCGCTCAGCTGGGCCATTCGTTGGCTCGTTGCTTGGCGTTTTGGCCTTGTTCTCTGTGCCAATCACCTTGTTGGGCATGGTTAGCCCGTTTGCCGTGCGCTTGGCCATTCGCGATGCAGCCGATGCAGGCAAGGCTGCTGGTAATCTCTCGGCCATCTCGACGCTTGGCTCGATTCTCGGAACCTTCTTGCCAGTGCTGTTTCTGATTCCCACGGTTGGCACAAATATGACGATTTATATTTTTGCCATGGGTTTGTTGGTGCTGGTATTGCCTGGCTTCTGGATGGAGCGCCGCAAAATGTTGCCAGTGGCCATGGTGGCCTTGATTGTGGTCATTGCCTTGGCATTCTGGCCACGCAGCGAGCCAATTAAGGTTGCCGATTGCCGTGGCTGTAACCTGATTACCGAAGACGATTCGGCCTACAACTACATTCAGATTGTCGAACGTGGCAGCGATGACAACAAAATGATCGGTTTGGTGCTCAACGAGGGCCAAGCCATCCACTCTATCTACTACCCAAAATTTGAGCAAACCAATAACGCCAGCGATTTGCTGACCAACGGGCCATGGGATTTCTATAACATTGCGCCCTATTTCTACCCCAATCGCAGCGTTGAAAGTGTCAACAGCATGGCGATGGTTGGCTCGGCTGCTGGCTCAGTGCCAAAGCAATTTCTCTCAATTTATGGCCCAGAATCAGTGATTGATGGAATTGAGATTGATCCCCGCATTGTTGAATTGGGTCGTGAATACTTCGCCATGCACGATGTTGAGTATTACAAAGAACGTGGCGAAACACCACAATTTCCTAATTTCAACACCCACGTTGCCGATGGCCGAATTTTCTTCGCTGGCAACGACAACAAATATGATATTATCGGCATGGATGCTTACAAACAGCCCTATATTCCGTTTCATCTGACCACGCGCGAGTTTTTTGAAACCGTGCGCGATCATTTGGCTCCGAACGGCGTGGCGGTGGTCAATGCAGGCAAGCCCAACACTGCTGCTGGCGGCGATTATCGCTTGGTCAACGTCTTGGCCAACACCATGAGCAGCGTTTTTGCCCATGTCTATATGATCGACGTGCCAAATAATTTCAATACCATGTTGATTGGCATTCCAGCTGATGTTGGCGATGGGATTGCCAACTTCGAAGCCAATTTGGCAACGATTCAAGACCCGACCTTGCGCTATGTGATGGAGCAAGCATTGGCCAGCAATAGCAACAAAAAGCCAATTCGCCGCTGGGATGGCGTGGGCGAAAATCGCGTCTTTACCGATGACCTTGCGCCCGTTGAATCAGTGATCGATCGGATTATTTTGGGCCAGGTTGATGAAGGCCAATAGTATGACAGAAACGGATCAAGAAGCAATTAAATTGCGCCGCGCCAAACGCCCCAAAGGCATTGTGCTGATGGTTGTGGCGTTGTATGGAGCCGCCGCCTTGGTGGTTATTTCGGCCTTGGCAACAGGCGGCAGCGATGTTATGCCCAGCGATGTGGCCAGCGTCGTGACGATTTACCTGATTGCCTTGGCCTTTGGCTTGTGGCGTTTATGGCGCTGGTCGTGGTTTGCCACCGTGATTATGTTTATTTTAAGCACGTTTTATGTGCTGAGCAATGCCCAATTACTTGGCAATTCGATTGTCAGCGTTGAAGTTATTTCACCGTTGCTACTGATTGTGCTTGCATTAGGCTATTTGCTCTCGAAAGATATTCGCACGGTCTATTTGCGCAATGGCTGGGAGCCAGTCGAGGAAGAAGAGCATAGAACATAGAGCATAGAACATAGGAGAAGGTCAAAAGTCAGAAGGAAAAAGTCAAAATGGGATCAGGGATCGGGGGCTGGGGATCAGGGCTTTATGCTATGGGCTTTCGGACATTATTCGTGGAATTCGTGCAATTCGTGGCTAAAATAGCTTCGTGCCCTTCGCGTTCTTCGTGGTTTCCAGCCTTCGTGCTCTTCGTGCCCTTCGTGGATCAAAAACTTAACCTTCGTGGATCACTACAAAATTATGAAAACACTTTCACTACTCACATCCGATAATTGGCACGATTACGCCCTGCTCGATAGTGGCAATGGCCGCAAACTTGAGCGCTTTGGCCCAGTCACAGTGATTCGCCCTGAAAGCGAAGCTCTGTGGCAGCCCAAACTCGCTGCCAGCGCGTGGGAAGCGGCGCACGCAATTTACGAATATCAAGGCAAAGGCGAAAATTGGCGCAAACTCAAGCCGCATCCTGAAACATGGATGATGAGCTACCAAGGCTTGCGCTTCAAGGCCCAGCTTACGCCATTTCGCCATGTTGGGGTTTTTCCCGAGCATGGTGCGCAATGGGATTGGGTGGCTGAGCAAATCAAACGCGCCGACCAACAACCACGAGTGCTCAACCTGTTTGCCTATACTGGCGTGGCTTCGTTGGCCGCCGCCCAAGCAGGAGCCAAAGTAACCCACTTGGATGCCTCGAAGGCTTCGGTCGATTGGGCCAAGGAAAATCAAGCAGCCTCGCAACTAGCAGCCGATTCGATTCGCTGGATTATTGACGATGCTTTGAAATTTGTGCGCCGTGAGGCGCGACGTGGTGCGCATTACGAAGGCATTATTATGGACCCGCCAGCGTTTGGGCGTGGCAGCCAAGGCCAAGTTTGGCAATTTGCCGAATCGTTTCCCGTGCTGTTGCAAGAATGTCGGGCGATTCTCGCACCTAAACCATTGTTCTGCTTAGTAACAACCTACGATACCCGCGCCTCGGCCTTAATGTTGGCTAATACGCTGGGCGATAGCCTTGATGGCTTGGATGGAACGCTTGATGCAGGCGAACAAACCTTACGCGAACAATCGGCAGGCCGTTTGCTATCGACCTCGATTTACGCCCGCTGGAGTGCCAAATGAGCCATGAATCCTGGCTGATTCGCCATGGTGAGAGTGCCGCCAACGCTGGCCAACGAACCGCCGACCCAGCCAGTATTCCCTTGACTGAGCTTGGCTGGCAGCAGGCTCGCAACTTAGTTGAACGGCTGCCCCAACCAGATCGGGTGATCGTTTCGCAATATTTGCGCACCCAGCAAACCGCAGCGCCATTGCTCGAGCGCTACCCACAGTTGCAAGCAGAAATCTGGCCAATTCACGAATTTACCTATCTTTCGCCAGCGCTTTGCAGCAATACCAACCAAGCCGATCGTCAGCCAATGGTTACGGAATATTGGCAACGCTGCGACCCTGATTATCGCCATGGCCCAGATGCAGAAAGCTTTCGCATGTTGATCGAACGGGTACAAGCAGCGTTGCAACAGCTGCAAACCTTGGATGGAATAAGCTGCGTTTTTGCCCATGGTCAAGTTATTCGGACCATGCTTTGGCTGCAAACCCAAACCATCACCACCATTGATCAAGCCTTGATGCAACGCTGGCATGCCCACGGCAATCAACAAGTCGTTGGTAATGCTGAATGCATTCGTTTGACATGGCCAGAATAGCGAATTGAGCTTTTGGCTATAAGACAACCAGCAGCATTCCCTCACCCCCAGCCCCTCTCCCACTGCACGCGGGCGAGGGGAGCATTGGTCTCGTGATTCCCCCTCGCCTCGCTGGCGGGAGCGGGGTTGGAGTGAGGGGATTATCTCCAACCCACGAAACCAAAAAGCCCCTCTCCTGCATACGCGGGAGAGGGGTTGGGGTGAGGGAATCAAGCAGCCTTTGCTCAGCTTATAAAGGTAGTTCTGGTTTGGGCAAGCCCTCTAATTCTGCATATTCATAGACAATTGAGCGCAGGTGATCGAGGCTATTGAGAATAAAATAGTGCTCGTGATAGCCATAAGGAGCCGAGGCAGTATCGGCAACGCGTTCAATATCAAACTCATAGCGTGGTGTTTCTGGATTGAGCGAATGCAATAATTCGCCTGGTGATGAGAGCAAGCCAGCGCCGAGCACCTTCAACTCGCCGTTTTCGCGCAGCAAGCCAAACTCCGTGCTAAACCACCAGATCCGCGCAATGCCTAATTGCTGGCGCTCGTCCTTGGCCGAAAGATATAATGGCCCGAATAATTGGGCAATATCGGCAAACTCTTTGTTGGTAAACGCTGGCAAGTGGCCAAAATATTCGTGAAACAAATCGGGCAGCGGCGTAAATTCCAATTCATGCGGGCGGCGAATGTAGTTCGTCACCGGAAAACGCCGATCAGCAATGTGCTCAAACCATTCGGTTGGCCCGAGATAGGCGTTTTGAGCATCGCCCAAAGCCCAACCAGTCAGCGTATTCAAGTGATCGCTCACGGCCAACGGATCGGGCAAATGGCTGCGGTCGAGATTCAATATATCGATGCCATCGAGAAAAAGCTGGCAGGCATGTTCTTGAGCGAGGGGCAATTGACGCTGCCAGAGCGCTGCCCATGTATCGTGATCTTCTTGTGGATATTCCAAGCGGCTAAGGGTTGGCGATGCGGTGGCCATTGATCACTCCTTTGTGTAAGCCATAGGCTGCCAACCAAGCCCAAGCATGGGAGTGCGGCGGCAGCAGTGCCAAAATACTTGCCTTGCTATTGTACCAAATCTCGGCAGCTTCCCCAACAGCAAAGCACTAGAATTGCTCAGCATTATGTAATGCGTGGTAGGTAACCTAAACTTATTCATCAATAATTACATCCAACAATTTTTGATCAAAGGGTTGTTGATTACGCAAATTATTGAGTTGCAGTTCATGCTGATGCACTCGCTCGATGCCTAAGGGTCGTTCTTGCTCTAAAACGGCCTGCATGCGCGATTCCGCTTCAGCCACATCGCCAAGCTTCCAATGGAGCAGACCGATTTTCCACAGAATATCTAAAGCATTTAAGTGGTTAAAGTGTTGCATGAGTGTATATGCGTTATTCAAGGTCTCGATTGCTTGGGCATAATCAGCTTTCAAAACAAGCAATCTCGCCTGCCCTTGGAGCATATACGCGCGACCTTGATCAAAATTCATGCGTTCAACAATGACAAGGGCTTGATCCAAGGCCATTTGTGCTTCATCAAGTTGATTCAATTTCAGATAGGTTTGCCCAAGATTGTATAAGGCGCGACACTCATCTTCTTGGTTGGCAAATTGTTGCGCTAGTGTCAATGATTCGATATAGTAGTGAGCCGCTTCGGCATAACGACCCAACTTATTAAGACAGCCGCCTAAGTTATTGACTCGTAAGCTTTCGATAGGCCCACCATGACCACTCTCCCGAAACAGCCGCAGGGCTTCCAGTTCAAGTTCAAGGGCTTTCTCTAGGTTTGGCTGGCCACCCATTTCAATATAGCATGTGGCCATATCGCCCAAAGTAGTTGATTGAAGATACATATCCTGACTTTCAAGCCCGATTACATACGCTCGTTCGTGCCAGTCAAGTGAGAGCGGATAATTACCTTGTTGGAGATAGTGATTCGCGGTCGTTAGAGCCAGAACTCCAGCTTTATAAAGCTCCTTAATCCGCAGTGCTCGCTCAACAGCCTGTTCTCGTTCATTAAGATTGATGAATCGTCGTCCAACCCGAATATTGCTCGTTTTACGGCTGTAAAACACTGCATCAACCAAAATCTGGTCAGTGATTGGTGAGCTTGGTTGCTGCTGCGCCCATCGCCACGCCACTACGATATGCGCATGCTCACGATCAAATGCTTCAATACTTTGGATTTGAGCAGAACCACCTTTTTGATAATCATCTGAAATAGTTTTGAGAGTCTCAACACTGGTTTGGGCATACTGTAAGTGCGTTTGACCCTGTTCGACTTCCGTCAAATAGTGCCGCAAGACACTGCGCACCAAGTCGTGCATGCGCCAGCGTTCTTGACGATGCTCGAATTGAATCAAATTGTGCGATGCCAGTTTATACAACAGGTTTTCATTCGCCATATTCAGCGCCAAGCCTGCCGTCGCCAACCCCAATTCGCTGCTGAAATCGGCTACCACCACACTCAACTGGCGCGCCAAGGCTTGTAACTCACTCGGCAAGCGCGCATAGCTCAACGCCAACGACGCAGCGACGCTCGCCTGTGGGTCGTCCGGGTGTTCCAAGGCCGCCAGCTGTTGCTGCTGATCCTGTAATTGCGCCAGATATTCAGCAACCGCCAACTCGGGATTTGCAACCAAAATACTGGCGCTGATCCGCAACGCCAACGGCAAGTAGCCACAGGCTGCCGCCAGTTGTTGCGCGGTTGCCGCATCCAAGCGTGGGCAAATCTGCTGCAGCAAGGCTACCGCATCTGACTCCTGCAATTCGGTTAAATGCAGTTGGGCCATCAGCGGCATCGCAAAGCGCAAACGGCTGGTTACCAACAAACAATTGCCCGTCGGCGGAGTCAAATCCTGCACATGGGCCAGATCACGCGCATCGTCAGCCAAAATTAGTACCCGCTTGCCGGTCAATAGCTCCTGATACTGAGCGATCAATTGCGCGCGATCGTCCGGCAATTTGGCATTCGGCTGAAACTGACTGATCACGCTGCCCAAGGCTTGCTCGACCGTCAGCGGTTGCTCGCGCGAGCCATACAAATTCAGCACCAGTTGCGCATCGGGAAAATGCGGAATCAACTGATGGGCTAAATAGATCGCCAACTCGGTTTTGCCCACCCCGCCCATGCCTTGAATCCCGCTGATCACTGCGCCACGCGCGGCGTTGCGCGCCACATCCAGCGCATAGCTGACCTGTTGCAATTCCGCACTCCGCCCCACAAAATCGGCCAAAATTGGACGCAGTTGGTGTAAGTTTGGTGCGGTGGTCGGGGCGGCGGTCAGTGGCTGATCGCCATTGAGCAAGCTGGTTAGTTGCTGAATCAAGGCTTTTTGGTGGCGATGATAGGTCGCTTTATGCACGTTGAGCAACGAGCAGTACGTTTCGACTGGAGCGCCAGGATAAGTGGTCAGCACCTGGAGCACGGCATGCTGATTGGCTTCCAGCGGCAGTTGTTGCAATTGCTGATAAAACGCGCTGAGCCCACCATGCTGCTGAATCGTGTGCCGCCAGTCCGTGTGGCTCAGCAAGCGCTCTGGGCGCTGCAACACATCCTGCACTGCCCGTTCGTTCCATAAAGTCGTTGTCATTGTGCAACCTTTCGCTTAACTCGAATCCAATTCAAAAGCAAGCCCAACAAGATGAGGCCCAAACTGAGGCCACTCACCCAGCCACCCACGATCAAGCTTTGTGGTTGATAGCGAAATTCGACCGTGTGCTGGCCCGCCGCTAACCATACGCCGCGCAAGGCATAATTGGTGCGATAGAGTTTGGCTGGCTGGCCATCAACCGTCACCTGCCAATCGCTGGTGTAGGCATCGGCCAGCACCAATAAGCCTGCTGCTGGCGTATCGACCTGAACGGTAGCTCGATTTGGCGCATAGCTCAAACTAGGCGTAAGCGTTTGAGTCGGAGCTGGCCCAAGCGCTGGCACTGCCTCGGCCACAATCGCTTGAGTCGCAGGGTCGAAATCGCTGGCTGCCAGCCGATCAAGCTGGGCCAATTCAGTGCTAATAACCTCGGTTTGATAGACCATCCACGCTCGTGGCAGCACCTCAGGATTACGATAAATCGCGCCTTCATCGTTGCGTTGCACCAACTCCAACGGTTGATACAGCTCAGGGTTGGGGCTATTGGGGGTGAAGATCAGGTATTCCACATTTAGCATATTTAACAAGCGACGCTGATTGTAGGCCATGGTGAAATAAGCGTGTAAACTATTGCCACCCTCGCCAAGTTTATGATAATCCTTGCCATCCATCAGCCTGGTTAGCCGATTGTATTGAGCCAAATAAAGCGATTGATAGCCGCGAATATCCTCAAGCCCAAAGGCGCTAAACACATTGGTTGGAATGGCCTGATAGTCGGCCCCAAAGACGCGAAAAACGCCTGGCTGGCGCAACAGAAAGTTAATTTGGCGGGTTGGTGGATACAGAATCGCTGCATCTTGCAGGGCTGGCTCAGCCAGCAAACTGGCTTGCATATCAGCCGTCGCATGAAACAGATTGGGATCGACACTGGTGTTATAGCTCGCACCATACCAGAGCAAATCGCCAGCCAAAACGACTAAAACCAGAGCATTGGCCCAGCAACGAGGAATACGTTTAATCAACAAGCCAATCAAGGCCAAACCACTTAATCCAATAATGCCAAGGCTGATTGGGTTGAGCGCCAAACGCAGCAGCGTGCTGTATTGGGCGTAGCGCGAGTTGGCAGTAAATAACGCAATATGTTGTAATACCCAACCAAGCAAACCAAGCAAACCAAGCAAACCTATGCTACGTTGAAGCCAAAGCGCCCGATTTGGCTTAGCCAGCGGCTGCTGCAAACTTTGCAGGCCATAGCCAGCCAACATCGCCACGGCAAAACCCCATAAACCAAACCAACGCTGATGGTCGGCAAATTGACGATAGGGCGGAATTAGCCATAGCAACAATTGCAGCAATGGCGTGCCAACCGCAATTGCAAACGAGCCAAGCGCCAACAGTGCAAATAATTTAACGCCACGTTGTTGGCTGCTCCACACTGCTAGCAAAGCGAGGCCCAAGGTTAATACACCAGCATATGGTTGCACACCTTGCAACAAATGCGGTTGCCAAGCGCTTGGATTTTCGCGCGCAGCCCCATCGACAAGCGGCAAGCCCAAGCGCAACAGCCAAAGCATAATCGAGCTGGCCGAGCCAAGCCCTGAGCCAATATCAAGCCGTTGGCCTTTGGCCGAAAGCGCAATTTGCGGCAACAATTGTACTGCGCTTAATCCCAACGCCAGCCCAATAGCACTACTAAATTGCGCAATTTGCTTGAAGCGCAAACGCCACGTTGGCAACGCAATCAGCTGGTACAGCAGCAAACAGCCAATCCCAAGATAGCAATAAAACGCCAGCTGAATTTGGCTAACCAATGGCAAGGCCAACACCAAACTTGCTTGTAGCCAATCGCGCCAACGCTGGCTTTGCGAGGCTCGTAGCACCGCCCAAAAACACCACGGCAGCATGGCACAAGCAGCACTAAATTCGGGAAAATGCAGCCAATTGATCAGAAAGCCACTCAGCATATAGCCAACTGCCGCCAAGCTGGCAGGCATTTGCCCAAGCTGCATGCGGCGCGCAAATTTGTAGCTGCCAACGCCCGCCAACCAAACATTGATCAGCGTGTAGATCCCAAAGGCATAGCGCAAGGGCAGCAACACAAACAGCCAACTCAGGGGGTAGAAAAAGGCCAATTGGCCATCAGCAAGCAACGGCGTGCCAGTTAAAATTGTTGGGTTCCAAAGGGGCAACGCGCCTTGCTCAAGCAGTTGGTTGGTTACCAAGCGGCGCGGATAAATTTGGGTAATCAGATCGCTATTAATCGGATTATTGACCGCCACCCGTTCGTAGGAGAAACGCCATGGATGCAAGTGGGCCACAATATCGAGCGGCAAAAACGTATTGCCCAGCACAACCCGCCACATCAGCAGCAGAGCGACTAGCGTGATACAAAGATAGGGCCACCAGCGTTGCCACTGGCTAGAGAATGAGCGTTGTTCCATGGCGATAATTCCATATAAAAAGCCCATGGGCTGAAGCTCAACCCATGGGCAACAATCCGACGCTCAATTATACGGTATTAGCTAGCCAAACGTGCTGGACGGCGTTTGAACCACCACCACAAGCCACCAATCGCCAGTAGCGGAAGCATAATCCAGAGGCCAAATTGCCAGCGTTGGATTTGGGCCAAGGCCTGCTCAAATTGTACAATTGCCTGACCATTGCTGGCACAAAACCCCATACCATCAGGCCGACAACGCTCAATCGGATCAAACCGTGATAAGTTGCTGAAGCACCAATAACACCCAGCAAGGCTCGCAACGCTAAGCCCGCTGGCAAGCACCATTGGCAAGAGTTTGGCTGTTGCATTTGGGCTGGTCAACTGACCAATAAGATAGCCCAAACCCAAGCTACTGAATAAAAAAAAGACCAATAAACCGCTGATCATCAACAGATCACTAAACCCTGCCATGTGCCAACTCCAAGCCAACTAGCGTTGATTCTTGCCTGAGGTAGTTTTATCGAGCTGAACTAAGTTATCACGATTGGCCAAAATTTCAGCATGCAGCTGATCTTGGGTCATCGAGGTGCCATATTTGTTCCAGAGGTCGATGCCCATTTGCACGGTCAACACATCACCTGGATCGTTGGTTCCGGTCAGTGCATCGCCAAGGTTGGCCCCATCTTGCAGGGTTTTAGCGTCAAAGCCAGCGGCTGTGCCAACATAGCCATAGTGAATGTTCGACCAAATATCGTAGTAGTATTCGTTGGTTTGGTCGCCGCGAATTGGGAAATAGTAGTCCTTGTCGTTTTTGAGGCCAAGCATATCACCCAAAATCGGCTTGTGATCCCAATCGCTGCCAGCATGAACTTTGGCTGTCCACATTGCCAAAGCAGTAACAATTTTATTGCCAGGATTACTGCCCATGAGACTATCGTACCATTGTGGATTCATGGCCGAGTCCATCAGCGATTTCATCTGTTTGACTACATCGCTTTGAGCATTGGTGACCATTTCTTGGTGCATATATTCAATGGCTTTGTCGAAACGGTCGTAGTTATTGGGGTCAGCGGGTGCGGTTGGGGTTGGCGTTTCTTCAGCGGAAAATTGGGCGGCATTGGCGAACATGGACACGCCACCACCCCGTAAGGCAGCCACGCCTTCGGTTGGCGAGCCTTGGAACAAGCGTGATGCTTCTTCTTCAGCTTGGCGCATGACCGTTTTGATTTCAATGGTCAGGGCTTGGCTGGCCCGCAGCGCGCCGATCAAACGGCTAAATGCTGGAAAAACATTGGCTTGCATTTCGTTGGCAAACGCTCTCGCTGCATCGCCCTGCCATTGGCCACCAACCAGCGCATCGTGCATTTGACGAATGCTTTGGACGATTGCTTCGCTTTGGTCGGCTTGACGATTGAAACGATTGGCAACTTGCTCAAGCTGCTCATACTGAGCTTGAACGATTTCTGCGGTCATTTGTTGCTTCCTCCTACACAAATGGTGTTGAATTGGGGAATACTGAGGCGGTATGAGGCTGGTATGAGTTGTATTCTCACCAAGCAAAAGTATAACACGTTTGGATTGTAAGGTTCCCTCACCCCCAGCCCCTCTCCCACTGAACGCGGGCGAGGGGAGCGACGTTTTACCTCAAGAGTTGCGGCAAAACCACGGCAAAAAGCCTCTCGCTCATCGGATGGGAGAGGGGTTGGGGTGAGGGAACACAGCTTCGATTTATTCTAATTCTTGCGCTATTGAGGCTGGCAAATTGCCCAACCAATTTCAGGGCTAAGCGTTTGGGTCGTGGCATCAAGCTGAGTGCCGATTAATCCAGCCACACAGGCTAATTCCTGCACCGAGCCATCACGCAATTTGACCGTGATTGGCACGCTGGCCAAGCCGCTCGGAAAGCTGCTGTTGGTAATCCCTTGGCCAACCACAATTGTTTTGGTTTGAGCAGAATCGCTGCTTGGCGACTCACCAAATAAATGCTCAAAAAGCATCCCTTGATAGACTAAACGATTGTGGGCAAAATCCAGTTCATGGTCAAGTTCGCCATTCAACAGCGTCGATCGCGGTTGCTCAAATAAGGGATTGCGCAGCGTCGGCTGTTGTTTGGCATCGTTGATATAGGGAAACAGGTCGGCAACCCAACCAGTCACGACTTCGCCGCCATATTGATCATACGGTTTGTAGAGTTGCTGCCAAAAACTATGCGGCGGCTGGCCTTCGCTGGTCAAAATCAAGCCCTCGCAAATTGGCGCAAGCCGCTCCGTCCACCACGCCAAATCATACTCAGCAAGGCGTTGCACCCGTTCGGCCAGCGAGCGCCAATCGGTAGGCTTGCCCAACAGCGTAATATTGGGAATGCCACAAATACAGACCGCACTATAATCGAAATAATGCTCAAACTCGTGCATCAGCACAATTTGGCTGGCCGTGCGGCTAATTGCGGTAGTTGTCGAGAAATCGCATTGCAGCGTTTGGGCCAAATTGGCAGGCAACGCCGCATTGAGCAACTGCGCCCATAACCCAATCGCATGCGTCCATGCCGCGTGGCCACTGAGACCATCAACCTCAATTTCAAGCGTCTGTTTAGCGGTATGGGCAACGAAGCGCTGGCGTAAATCCTCAGCATGGTAATTAACGTGGTTAGCAAAGCCTTGGGCAATCGTCAGCCAAATACAATCAGGGGTGAGCAGCAACGGGTAATGCTGGCTAAATGCAAGGTGAATCGTTTGAATTAGCGAATTATCGTTGCTGGTTTTGACCAACAGCTGCGCAGGATCGTGGCTCATTTGGATCAACGGACGCTTGATGCGTTGGGCAAAGTGAGTTTGCGCATCAACCAAGCTCACTTGGCTTTGATACGGCTCCACCGCATCGACCACAAATTGAATTGCGCCATGGCGTTGCGCTAAAATCGGGGCAATTGCAGACATTCTATACCTCTCTACTATCTTTAACGGAGACTTACAATCTCTCAGGTGCTCGAAAATGCTCCTGATCGAAATAATAATCACTGCTCGCTAAGAGCCGCTGAAAAAATTCGGCGATACTGGTGGCAATAATGATTGGGGCTTGCTTGGGGTTGGGATTGACCAAAATCACCCAACAAATGCGACTCGAAAGAGCGTGATAAACGATTTCGCGGCCATCGCCGAGCTTGGCAAAGCAAATCCAATCAGGATGATAGTTTACAGCTTGATAGGCATTTTGGGGCAGCAGATAGCAGGGATTTGCGCTCGCAGCAAAGAGTGTCATGCTGGGAAAATATTTGAACATATCAGCCAACATAGCGGGCAATTGCTGATTCGTGCTCGATTTTTGGGCCAATGTACCCTGATGTTCAAGCCTTATGCGCCGCCAAAATTCAGTGTGATCACGTTGCTTATACACAGCCCAGCCAATTTCTGGGCGAAGCTGGTTGGTTGCAGGATCATAGCTTGTGCCCAGTAAGCCCGCCATAAGTTTAACCAAGTGCGATTGACCATGATCGCGTTGGATTATGGTTACTTTAGCTAAGCCAGTAGGGAAAACACTCGCATATAGCTCGCTAACTGGAGTCGATTCATAATCAAAATCTAAGGTTTCAAGCTCAAACGGCACCATTCCCGCCACATCATCAGGATTAAAGGCAACCTCAGCAGGCAAAGGTTGCGTCTGATTTGAATTGAGCGACGCTGGCGCAACCGGATCAGCAAAAAGCTGCCGTTCACGCTTCAGCAGTGGGTTACGCTGAAAATGGCCAGGTTTGTTTGCGGCTTTGATATAGGGAAAAAGCTCGGTAATCCAGCCATCGATTTGGATGCTACACAAATCGATTTTGTGATAGATCTGTTGCCAAAAACTATGCGGCGGCTGGCCTTCGCTGGTTAAAATCAAGCCCTCGCAAATTGGCGCAAGCCGCTCCGTCCACCAGGCCAAATCAAACACCGCCAAGCGTTGCACCCGCTCGGCCAGCGAGCGCCAATCAGCAGGCGTGCCCAACAGCGTAATATTGGGAATACCGCAAATTGGTGTCATGTCATATTCAAAATAGGCTTGAAAGCTCTCCAGCAGCACAATTTGGCTGGCAATCCGCGTGGTTGGGGTTGTCGTCGAAAAATCACATTGCAAGGTTTGAACCAAATTTTTGGGCAGCGCTTGAGTCAGTTGGTCAACCCAGCGCTCAATTGCTTCAGGCCACGTCCAAACATCATCGGCCAGCAAGCTTTTTTTGCCTGAATGCTGGACTAAGCGTTGGCGAAGTTGTTGGTAGTGTTGATTGAGATGCAAGCTAAAGCCTTGCGTAATCGTAAGCCAAATACAATCAGGCGTGAGCACCAACGGGTAATGCTGGCCATAGGCTAGCTCCAAACAACTCAACAGCGGATGATCGCTGTCAGTTTTGGCGAATAGCTGCGCGTCGGTTTGGATGGTTTCCAGCGTTGGCAGCCCTTGCCAAATTGGCAAAGCGTTCGCTTGCTGGCAGGCTGGGGCTTGTTGGCAAGGCTCGACCGCATCGACCACAAATTGAATTGCGCCATGGCGTTGCGCTAAAATCGGAGCAATTGCGAACATCGGTTTCCTCTCTAACTTGCGCGATCTGCTTGATAGGCCGATTCGATAATGTTGCCAGCCAAAAAGCGCGAACGCAGCGATTGCAAGGCAGCTTGTTTGATCGTTTGGGGAGCGTCGCGGCGTAGCAACACCCGTTGGGCATAATCGCCAAGGTCTTGAATTACGCGCTCATAACGATAATAGGCCAAAGCTTTGTAGTCAATCGTTGGTTGGCCGTAGCCCTCAAAAAACCATTGTTCCTCGTGGCGCTGCACTGGCACGCCAATCACTGAGCCAACCACAAAGCGCAAATCGCGCTCTTTTGGCGCAAACAGCGGGTAATCCCAATCGACAATATTAATTTGCTGAATCTGATCGAGCACAATGTTGGCGGTATGAATATCGCCGTGGCTCAGCCCAAAATTGCGTGCATTGACCCGCAAATAATTGCCAAGCTCGCTAATCCGTTCGATCACATAGCTAATTTCGCGGGCCTTGATCCGCCAAAAATCGATTAATTCGGCGCTATAGCTATCGCCAATTGGCCAAGTATTGATGCTCTGATGGATGGCTTGGACGGTCGGCAGCCATGGCGGGCGAAAGTTCTCCCAGCGCAGCATGTGGCGCAATGGCGGACGTACCTGCATCGTATGAATACGACGTAACTGCTGACCAAAACTCTGCCATTGTTGGGCCGACATGCCATGATCCATCCCCGTTGCGCCTTCGATATAGGGGTAGAGCACGCTATGAAACTGTTGGCAACGCCCCCACAATTGCTGGGTGCGGGTATCGACCGGTGCAACCACCGCGGCCACCCCACGATCCTTGAGATAGCGCGGCAACAAAACCCCAGCATGGTAGATCGAGCCATGTTTCAGCTTCAGAAAATACTGCTGTTCACGAGTTTGCACCAGATAAAGCGCCGCCTGTGGATCATTGCCACGCTCGATTTGCTCAATCGTGCAAGCTTCAATCGCATAGGTTTGGGCCAGATGTTGGCGAATTATTGCTTGGTCGGGGGCGTGAGCTTGCTGCATACCAGACTTCCTTGATTGGATTAACATGCGTGCTTTACGCCCTTGGAAAGCACGCCAAACGAGCAACATTCAAACGTGAACGAACGCAACTGTAAAGCTCGGTTGGTGCAAGAACGAAAACAGCCTGAGGCAATTGGCGCTCGTTTGCTTGGTTGGGCCGAGCCTGTGGGAGCAGCGGCAAGGCCTAAGCGCATAGTTGGTTAAGTATCGACCTAGCTGTTTTGAATGTCAAGCAATTTGTTGTAAGTCAAAAGTCAGAAATCAGAAGACAAAAAGAACAAAGAGCATAGAACATAGGGATCGGGGATCAGGGGTCTTTTCAAGGATAGGTTTTAAGATCCCCTCACCCCAACCCCTCTCCCGTGGCGCGGGCGAGGGGCTTTCATCCCGTGGTTTTTGCATGATTTTTGGTGAACATTGATGCTCCCCCTCGCCCGCGTTTTCGTGGGAGAGGGGGCTGGGGGGTGAGGGAATGAACCATGGTTGCTAACCTAATGAACCATTACACAAAGAACATAGGGATCAGGCATCAGGGGTCTTTTCAAGGATAGGTTTTAAGATCCCCTCACCCCAACCCCTCTCCCGTGGCGCGGGCGAGGGGCTTT
>NZ_JBHUPY010000011.1:0-249549 GCF_042688385.1 Herpetosiphon sp. NSE202
GCATGATTTTTGGTGAACATTGATGCTCCCCCTCGCCCGCGTTTTCGTGGGAGAGGGGGCTGGGGGGTGAGGGAATGTTTGACCATCACGCTTTTTTAAACCTACCCTCTCTTCGTGCCCTTCGGGGATCAATCGTTTAACGCAGAGGCGCAGAGAAATATGGCTATTGGCTTTTGACAATAAGATACCAAATAACCCCGATAGCCTATAGCCTATAGCCTATAGCCTGATCCTCTCGCCTTGTGCTTGCTCGTATAATGCGTTTAATTGTTGGCATTCGAGGAGGATTCAATGGCACAAGTAATTGATCTGGCGATTTATCCAATTAAATCGACAGCAGGGATTAAGCTCGATCAGGCGCGGTTGGAGCTGCGTGGCTTTGCCAACGATCGCCGTTGGGCAGTCGTTGCCAGCGAAAATCGGCGCATTATCACAGCGCGCGAGCATGGCAAATTGTTGGCAATTCGCAGCGAAATTACTGCCGAAGGCTTGCTCGTCCATTTACCAACCTTAGCTGAGCCGCTCGCCTTGCCCAAATTGTTTAGCCCGATTGAGCGTGTCAATTTATGGGCCGAGGAACAGCACCCAGCCATGGTCTATAACGAGGCGATTAATCAGGCCTTCAGCGAGTATCTTGGCCTCGATTGCTTGGTGATTTATATGGGCGAAGGCTGTGAGCGAGCGTTGCCAACCGAGATGGCTTCGGGCTACACTGGGCGCAGCGACGACCGTGTGAGCTACGCCGACGATTATCCGATTTTGCTGGCTTCGCAGGCTTCGTTGGATGACCTCAACCAGCGGCTTGAACAACCAGCAAGCATGACTCAGTTTCGCCCAAATATTGTGATCGATGGTGAGCAAGCCTACCAAGAAGATCACTGGCAGTGGCTACAAATCGGCGAATGTTTGTTTGAAGTGGCCCAAGCATGCCCGCGCTGTGTGCTGATCACCGTCGATCCGACAACTGGCGAGAAACATCCTAAGCAAGAGCCATTGCGCAGCTTGGCTCGCTATCATAAAACCGCTGGCGGCGTACCCTTTGGCATTCAATTAGTCCCACGCAAGTTGGGCACAATTCGGCTTGGCGATCAGCTCGTTGTGCTCAAGCAACCTGTATAATTCAGCAATTACATTTTTGAGGAGCAACAATGAACGGTCAACAACGCAGCACAATCAAACCAGGACTCCAAGTCGCGATTGTGCTCAAGCAAGATCAGGCGACAGGCAAAACGACAACCGGCATTGTCAAAGATATTTTGACCAAATCGCCAAATCACCCGCATGGCATCAAAGTGCGCTTGGTGAGCGGCGAAGTCGGGCGCGTCAAGCAGATTTTAGGCCCGGCGAATGCGTAAAATTGCCCTCGTAACCCATCCTGAATCGCAACACCATGTTGAGCAGAAAGTTGGCGGCTGGTATGACACAGGTTTGACCGAGCTTGGACAGCAGCAAGCCACGGCAATTGCGGCAGTTTTGGGCGCAGAATTACCCCAATCCAGCCCAATTTATAGCTCCGATTTGCAACGCACCACCCAAACTGCTGAATTCATCGCCCAAGCCTTGCACAGCCAAGTTGTGCTCGATCAGCGCTTACGCGAAATGAGTTATGGTGCTGCTGAAGGTCGCGATCAAGCGTGGTTCGATCAGCAGATCATTTATCCGCCACATGGTGCAGGTCGGCTTGATCATCGCGTCTATCCAAGCAGCGAGAATCGGCGCGAAGTGGCAACGAGGGTTTATGCTGCCATGGAAACGATTATCAACTCAGCAGCGCAACAGCTGGTGATTGTGACCCATGGCTTTGCTGCCAGCTTTGTGATTGCGGCCTGGATTGGGATGCCAATTGAAGCGCTTGGCTCTGTTGCATTTCAAGTTAATTCGGGCAGCATTTCGTGGCTAACCCAAAGCACACCATTTAATAATCGCACGCTTGCCAGCTTAAATGATACACGCCATTTGGCAACGCTTTGAACAATGCGCCATGATCGATCTGCTACTGACAAAAAGACTGTAGCATCATGAAATGGCGCACTTTGTTTCATTTAGATACTAATAAATGGACAGAATAACAATAATATTCCTAATCCATCATCTTAATTACCAAAATGCTGTTGCTAAACATCCCATAATTGCATAATAACCCCAAAGCAATTCAATAATCGGATGAAATGTGATTAATATTCCTAAACCGGCTACGATAAAACTAGTAATAATTACTAATATTTGGGTTCGTTCTGGTTTTTGAGGATGAGTAATATTCGCTGCTAATTCCTGAGCCATTGACATACCAGTAACAAACAATGTTGCTGCGGTAATTGGCACTAATATCAGCGATAGCCATATGATCGATCCTTCATCGTTATTGTTACGATTATCAGCAACATCAGCAACACTGGCAAAAGCAACTGTTCCAGCGGACATTTCGATTGGACCACAGGAGACAAATGGTGAGAAAAAAAGAAAAAATAAAATAAACCCTGTAATCATCATAACTCTTGTTGAAAGTTCCATTGCTAGAAATTTTTGCGTTTTTTGAGGAGCATAAGTTTGGGTTATACCCATTGGTGCAGGATTGGTGGATGAACTCAGCCATTCGTTGCAAAAACGACATTTTTTAGCATCAACTAAAATTTGTTCAGCGCAATAGGGGCAAGGTTTGGTTGCTGCAACGCCCGCGTTGGCGGATACTGTCTGATTGATAGTGCCACTTGTCATTATTGGAGGATTTATAGCTAATGGATTCATATGCAATGCTGCACTTGGCGCTGGTTAATTATCTACAGAAACAGCTTGTGGTATATATGTTTGGAGTGCCAATTTCCACGAAGAACTACGATTAACAATCGATGCATGGGGTTCTTTTTGAAGCACCTCAACAATTTTAGTTCGCACATCGGAGGGAGTATAAGGAGCATCAAATAATTCTAAAAGCGCTACAACGATGCGCGAATGCGAGTCACCCAAGGTTGCGATAATTCTCACCTGATCGAGTAATGCCGAACCTTCCGCAGTTTTGAGATCAGAAACGATTTGATTGACTTTTGAAATACTTATACCACTCATACTAGTCAGCTCCTGCTTCAGTAAGTATATGAAGATAAGCCCTAGAAAATAATTTATACCTTATTATACTTTATAAATGCATATTTTACATCTGTTGACATCGATTACTTGATATGATTAATTATAACAAAATCTATCAGTAAATCAGAGCTTTAATCAAATGGTAGCAATTATTTGTTATGAAAATTGTCAGCAAAGAAACTTCACAGAACGCTTGACAGTGATTCATGCAATTCTTTAAAATAGCAAGGCTGTGCTATTTAATCGGATTGGAGCACCAAAATCATGGATATTGATGCGCTGTGGGAATATGCTGATCCTGCTGCGAGCGAGAGTCGCTTTATTCAAGCCTTGGCCGAAACAACTGGCGATGATCAGCTTGAACTGCTGAGCCAAATTGCGCGAACCTTTTCGTTGCGTGGGCGCTTTGCCGAAGCCCACGAACGGCTTGATCAGCTGGAAGCTCAATTAAATGGAGCAAGTGAACGGCCTCAAGTGCGCTACTACCTCGAACGAGGCCGCACCCACAATGCTGCTGGCGAACATGAAATGGCAAGTTATTTCTTTAACCAAGCTTGGGAACTCGCCTCGCAAGCAGGTCTGGTTGGCTTGGCAGTTGATGCGGCGCATATGCTGGCGATTAGCAATCCTGGCAGCGAACAAGCCTTGGTTTGGAACCAGCGCGGCTTAGCCTTGGCCCGCAACTCGGATGACCCCAAAGCCCAAGCATTAATTCCCGCCATGCTGAATAATGCAGCGTGGGACTTCCATGAACGGGGCAAGTTTGCTGAAGCTTTGGCATTATTCAAAGAAGCAGAGCAAGCGTGGATAGCGCGTGAACGCCCACGCCAAATTCAAATTGCGCGCTGGTCGGTGGCCCGCTGTTTACGCTCGTTGGGCGAATATCAGCAAGCGCTCGACTTGCAACAAACGCTCGCCGCCGAATTACAAGCAGCAGAGCAGAGCGATGGCTTTGTGTTCGAAGAAATTGGCGAGAATTTAGCGGCATTGGGTGAGCACGAGGCGGCCAAACCCTATTTTGAGCAAGCACTCAATGCTTTAGCCCAAGATCCATGGTTTGTGCAACATGAGGCAGCACGCCTACTCAACCTCAAAATTCGCGCTGGCAAAGCCTAGACCCCTCAAGCGAATCAATGCCTACTGATTGGCTAAAATTGCTGATTACAAGGCATTGATTTGCGTTCGACACTCCCATTAAACTGCGCTATAATCCAAACAAGTTTCTGGAGTTGCTGATTCGCGAGCCTCTGATCAGAAATTTCTGATCGGCAGGTGATATTTGTGTTTACAACCATGAGCACTGCACCGCGTGATTGGTTGGCAAGTCGGGCTGAGTTTCCGATTTTAAGCCGCAAAACCTATCTCAATACCTGTTCGCTTGGCGCATTGAGCACCCGCGTACGTTCGGCAGTTAATCAGCATTTGGATTTATGGGAAGAGTACGGGGCTTCGGCTTGGTATAAGATTTGGCTTGGCGAGTGCGCTGGATTGCGCGCCACCACCGAACGCTTATTCAACGCGCCTGCTGGCTCGGTGGCCTTGGCTCCAAGCGTTGGTGTGGCACTTTCGGTGCTGGCCAGTGCCTTGGATTATCGCCAACGGCCTAAGGTTATTTCAACCGTCCTTGATTTCCCAACAATTCCCTATCAATGGTTGGCGCATCCTGAGGTCGAGGTGGTGCTATTGCCCTCGCCCGATGGTGTGCACGTGCCGCTTGAAGCCTACGAGGCCGCAATCGACGAGCGCACAGCCTTGGTGGCAACCTCGCATGTCTTTTTTGCGAGTGGCACGATTCAGCCAATTGCTGAAATTGCCAAACTGGCCCATGCCAAAGGTGCGCTCTGTCTGATCGATGGCTATCAGGCGGCGGGCCAAGTGCCAGTTGATGTCGTTGCCAGCGATTTGGATTTCTACATGACTGGGGGCTTGAAGTGGCTGCTTGGTGGCACGGGCATTGTGGAATGTTATGTGCGACCAAGTTTAATTCCGCAGCTTAAGCCCACGGTTGCAGGCTGGTTTGGTCATGCCAAACAATTTGCCTTCGACCCAAACAGCTTTGAGTTTGCCCCCGATGCGCGGCGTTTTGAGGTTGGCACACCAGCTTTGGCGGCGGTGTATGCAGGCCATGCTGGCATGCAAATTATCCTTGAGCATGGCGTTGCGGCAATTCAACAACGCACGAGCGAGCTAGTGGCCTATTTGGTGGCCAAACTGCGCGATGCAGGCTATCAATTAACTATTGCTGGTGACCCACAGCAGCATGCAGGGATCGTGATGATCCAAAGTGCCGAGCATGCCAAGCTAGTGGCCGCCTTGGCTGAGCAGGGAATTATTGTTGATCACCGGCCTGGCCATGTGCGGGTATCGCCATTTTTCTATACCGTAGAAGCAGAGCTTGATCTTTTTGTGGAACGCTTACAGGCTCTCAGCCAGTAATTTGGAATTCAGCATCAATAAGGAGGTTACGTGTCCACTCGCACGATTTTGGACCGTTATCAAACGAGTGCCTCGTATCTAGCGCGCATTTTACTCCGTTTTTCGGGCTTGTTGCTCACGGTGTATATGCTGACGTACATTTGGGAATTGAGCACGGTTATTCGCACCAGCGACGAACCGGCTGGCACCGCTGCGGCGGCCTTCAACACGGCGATGGCAGCGTATAACACAACCTTTTGGCATATTACCCATGCGGTGGTTGTGGCGATGGTGGTGTTGCATGCCCTGACTGGCTTGCGGGTTTTGACCCTTGAGGCTGGCATTGGCGCGCGCTTCCAACGCGCCTCATTCTGGCTTTCGTTGGTCTTGACGGTGGCGCTGTTTGTGCTGCTCTTTATTAAGATTATTGCCAATATCGCGGCATAACGGCTGGAAAGGAATCGCTTCAATGGTGCACCGAGACGTTATCAGCGTTACAAGCCGCGCGCAAAAGGTTAAAGTAGAACCTGGTGCGGGCACGCTGTTGTGGATTTTGCAACGCCTTTCTTCGTATGGTTTGTTGCTGTTTTTGCCAATCCACCTGTATTTTACCTATTTCACCAAGTTAGATACACCAGTGCTGACCTATGAAGGCGCTCGTGAAACCTTCCGCGCATTTCCAATTTGGTATGTGCTTAACGAAGGGTTGTTGTTACTGTGTGCGCTGTTTCATGGCTTAAACGGCTTTCGCAATGTCATCTACGACTGGACAACCAATAGCGCTGTGCGCCATACGGTCAACTTTGTGTTGATTGTCTTGGGTATCGCCGGAGCAATTTTGGGTTTCTGGACGTTGTGGGCTTTGGCATAAGGAGTGTCGTCTGTGATTCAGCATGATGTAATTGTGGTTGGCAGTGGCATCGCTGGGATGCGCTGCGCCCTTGAAATTAAACGCACTGCGCCGCAAGCGAATGTGGCGATTGTAACCAAACAATATCCAGTGCGCGCCGCTTCGGTGGTCGAACGCACTGGCATTGCTGCCGCCTTAGGCAATAGCAGCGCCGATAGCGTCGAAGCCCATATCAGCGATACGCTGGCTTATGGCAAAAGCAATAATGCCGCCGCTGTCAAAGCGCTGTGCGAGCTGGCTCCCGCTGCTGTGTACGAATTAGAGCACATGGGCTTGCCATTTAGCCGCTTAAAAACTGGCCGCATTGCCCAACAACCAGCCTATGGCCATAGCCAACCACGCTTGGCCAACGCAGGCGACCAAACCGGCCATGCGATTGTCACGACCTTGTATGGCGAAGTGATTCGCTTTGGTATCCAAGTTTATCCTGAGCAGTTTATGCTGGGCTTGGTGGTCGATGGCAAAAATGTGCGTGGCGTAAGCGTGCTCGATATTCGGAGCAGCGAAATTAACGTCATCAATGCCAAAGTAACGGTGCTGGCAACAGGCAGCTATGGCCAATTGTATGCCAATTCAGCAGATTCGTATGCCTCAACTGGCGATGGCCATGCCGCCGCTTTGCGCGCTGGCATCAGTCTGACAGGCATGGATCTGGTCAGTTTCCATCCGTTGGGCGTGGCCAACACTGGCTTGATTATCAACGAACGGGTGCTGGCTGATGGCGCACATCTGCTCAACGCAAGCGAAAAGCGCTTTACCAACGAGCTAGCGAGCTTGGATGTTGTGACCGCTGCAATCAATGCAGAAATTGCCGCTGGCAATGGAGTTGATGGCCATGTTTGGCTTGATGTGCGGCATCTGTCGACCAGCCAAATTCGCGAGCGCTACCCACACGTCTTGGATTATGCCGAAGATTTCGCTGGCGTAAACCCCAAGCACGATTTGATTCCAGTCAAGCCAACCCAACAAGCGACGCTTGGTGGCTTGGCAACCGACCTCAACGGCAGCGTAGCAGGCTTCGAAGGCTTGTATGCAGTTGGGGCATGTGCCAATAACGGCGTGCATGGCGAGCAAGCCTTGCCTGGTAACGAATTGGCCGCCGCTGTGGTATTTGCCAAATTGGCAGGCGCAGCAATTGCCGCCAAACTTGGCACAGCTGTCTATGGCAATGTGCCAAGCTACGCCACCAGCAACGCCAGCGATGAAATTGAAGGCTTGCTGAGCCAAAAAGGTGCGCATAAACTAGGCTTGGTGCGCAAAAACCTGCGCCATGCCTTTAGCAGCCAAAGCGCCAGCAATGAGCAACAAGTTGGCTTTGTGCATAGCCTGCGCGACCAGTTTGGCCAAATTGGCTTGCACGATAAAAATCGCCGCTTTAATACTGAATTGCTCGAAGCCCTAGAGCTTGATCGGCTGCTTGATGTGGCCGACGCTGTGGCAAAAGCAAGCGTGGCTGCGCTCTAAGCGCTAGAAACCTAGTGGAGTAGTTTCAATGAAAGTAACTTTTCGTGTGCCACGCTTCGATGCTGCCACCGATTTTACCGCAAAATATCAGATCTACCACGTCGAGGTAACGCCCTATACCACGATTCTTGACGCTTTGAACATTATCAAAGAAGAGCAAGATAGCACCTTGGCGTTTCGCCGTGGCTCGCAATCGGGGATCGACGGCAGTTGTGGCATGATGGTCAATGGCCGCAATCGTTTGGCCTCGACCACCCGCGTGATGGGCTTGAACGCAACCGAAATTGCCTTGGCACCATTACCTGGCTTCCCCGTCATTCGCGATTTGGTCGTGGATTTCGATTCGTTCTTTGCCAAAGATGCAGTGATGTTGCCCTACTTGGTGACCGACATCGCCAAGCCAGAAGATGGCAAAGAGCGCTTGCAAAGCCCCAAAGATGCCAATCGCATTGCCTTGGCTGCAACCTGTAACCAATGTGGCTGCTGTACATCGGCATGCCCAGTTCACTGGAGCAACGGTGAATACTACGGCCCATCGGCCTTGACCCGCGCCTATCGCTTTGTCGAAGATTCACGCGACACCGCCATCAAGGCGCGCTTGGAGATTGTTGGCTCAGAAACTGGGGTTTGGCGCTGTCACACCATTTTCAACTGCTCGGAATGCCCCAAAGCCATTCCAAACGGCGAGAATATTCAAGCCCTCAAGCGCAAAATCATGCTTAACAAGATTGGCCTTGGGCGGATTGAAGTTAAAGTTGCTCGCACCGAAGCAACCGTCTAAATTGCATGAGCGGGCAATCACCACGACAAACTATGCTGCGCCGTTGGCTCAAGCTGTTTGCCGTGGTGATTGCCCGTTTGGTTCAACACTTCGCCAAATCACCAAGCCATTTAGCCATGAATGTAGATCAAGAACTACCTATGCTTAGCACCGCAACCGATCAGCCTGAGCTTGCAGCCGATGTTGGAGTTGATGAGCCAGCAGCATTGATCGAGCCGATCGATCAGCCAAACCCCGAGCCAAGCCCAAGCCCTGAGCATTTGCACCCCGATTTGTTGTTGCGCGCCGAAGCTGTGCTGTTTGTGGCAGGCGATGCGGTTGAATATGCAACCTTGGCCAAAGCGCTTGAATTGCGCGAACACGATTTGCCCTTGTTGATTGCCGATTTACGCCAACGCTTCACTGGGCGCGGGATTCGCCTGCAAGATCAAGCTGGCACCTTGCAATTGGTCAGCGCCCCCGAAGCCACCAGCGCCCTCGAACGCTTTTTAGGCGTAAGCCAACCGCAAAAACTCTCGCCAGCAGCGCTCGAAGTGTTGGCAATTATCGCCTATCGCCAGCCAGTCACACGAGCTGGGCTTGAAGCAATTCGCGGCGTGGATTCGAGTGGTGTAGTGCGTTCGCTCTTGGCACGCGAGCTAATCTACGAGGTTGGCCGCGCAGAAACGCTTGGCCGCCCAGTGCTCTATGGCACTACCAGCCAATTTTTGCATATTTTTGGCATCACCAGCCTCGAAGAATTGCCAGCCTTTAATTTTGAGCGCCAAGCTCCAGCCGACTCCGACGCTGCCCAAGAACGGTTGTTTTAATTTCGCTCAGCCCAAACCGTTGGCCGAGTGAGGGGCTTTTGGTTGAGATCCCCTCACCCCAACCCCTCTCCCGTGGCGCGGGCGAGGGGCTTTTGGTTGCTAGATTTAACAAAATTATCTGCTAACAAATCAGTGCGCCACCGCGCTCGTGCCAAGTGGGAGCGAGGCTTTAACGCCATGGTTCTTCGGCAATTCCTTGGTAAAAACGGGTGCTCCCCCTCGCCCGCGTCCAGTGGGAGAGAGGGCTGGAGGGTGAGGGAACATCCATTACGCCAACGGTGCAGCCTCGACTGGCTCAGCTGCAACAGGCTCAGGTTTGGCCGAATGGGGCAAGGCCTTGAACAATTTCAGCCCCCATTGCACCGCTGGGCCAATGCTCACCGCAAACAGCAAGGTTCCCCAGCCAACATCGCCGCCCATGATCCAGCCCAAAAAGAGCACCGAAAGCTCAATGCTTGTTCGGACATGGCGCACTGGCCAGTTGAAACGCCGCACCAAAAACAGCATAAAGCTATCACGTGGGCCAGCACCCATATTGGCCCCAATATAGGCTCCGATGCCGATACCACACAGCAGTAACGCCAGCAGATAGTAGCCCAATTGCCACGGCCACGTTGCTACGATGGGAATCAACGGCATGGTTAAATCAGTGACCAGCCCAATTAAAATAATATTGCTAATTGTGCCCCAGCCAAAGCGAATATCAACCAACAGCAACATTGCCATCAGCGCAAAGCCAACCAATTCGCTGACCAAGCCGACTTTCAAGCCGGTCAGTTTGTTAATCCCTTGGTGAAAGAGATCCCACGGCCCCAACCCAAACTGGCTCTGCATCATAAAACTAATTGCTAGGCCATACATGCTCAAGCCAAAGATTAATTGAACCCATTGGCGGGCAGCAACTGGCCGAAAATCGAAGTGGCGGGCGATAAATGAACCAAACATAGAGCCATCCTTGTGGAGCAATAATCCAATAGCATGTGTTTTAACAGATTGTCCTAGCGACAACGAGTGACAATCAGCAAACATGGATCAGGACAATTATACCGAACTTTATCTGTAGGAGGATGGCGCTGCTTTTGCTATACTCGGCGTAGGTTGCAAATTGGACTAGCTTTTTGGAGGTTGTATGCAGCTTCGTGACCGCTTAGGCTGGATGTTAAGTGGAATTTTGCTGGGAATGTTGTTGATGGTCAGTTGCGATGTCGTTACTCAATCGCCAACCGCGCGGCCAAGCGTCGCCGATGCGGCGATTGTGCCGTCGAATGTGCCGCAGGCAACAACCGCTGCACAACTTCCGGTCAACCAAGCATCGGTCGATGCGTATAGCAATGTGATTCGGGCGGTCTACAATCGCGGCAATCCCTCAGTTGTGCGCATCGATGTGCAAAGCAGCCAAGGCGAATCGCTTGGCACGGGCTTTGTGATCGATAAAGAGGGCCATATTGTGACCAATAATCACGTTGTCGGCACAAGTAGCAGCGTTTTGGTCAATTTTATCGATGGCGAGGCCGCAATTGCCGATTTGATTGGGATCGATAGCGATTCAGACTTGGCAGTAATTAAAGTGCGCAATCCAAATCCCAACATTTTAGTGCCTGTCGAATTTGGCGATTCGTCAGCGATTCAAGTTGGCGATGTGGTGGTGGCGATTGGCAATCCCTATGGAGAGAATCGCACTGCCACAGCAGGGATTATTAGCGCAATTCGCGGGGCCAAGAACGAAGGCGGCGGTAGTACCTTCTCAATCCCGGGCGTTTTGCAAACCGACGCAGCGATTAACCCAGGCAATTCGGGCGGGCCGTTGTTCAATAGCCAAGGCCAAGTGATTGGGGTCAATACCTTCATTCTCGACCCATCAGGCCGGGGCGCGAACATCGGCTTGGGCTTCGCAGTGCCAGCCAATTTGGTCAAGCTGGTTGCGCCAGCAATTATTCGTGATGGCAGCTATACCCACCCATTCTTCGGTGCAGCCTTGGCCAGCGCCGACAGCTACTTTGCCGAAGCCAATAACCTGCCCAGCAAAGGCGTTGTGATTACCCAGCTCTACGAAGGGCCAGCGGCACAAGCAGGGTTGCAAGTTGGCGATGTGATTGTAGCAATCAATGGTCAAGCAGTGCTCGAATCTGGTGACGTGATTGCAATCTTGGAGCTAACCACCCAACCAGGCGATCGGATTACGGTCTCGGTAGCCGAGGGTGGTGGGCGCACCCGCGACGTGCAAGTCCAAGTTGGTGCACGTCCAGGCCGCTAGAAGGTAGGTTTCCTCACCCCCCAGCCCCCTCCTTTCAAGGGTCGGTTTTGAGCGATTGGTCGGCGGTGGAGCGTTCCCTCACCCCCCAACCCCCTCTCCCACGAAAACGTGGGCGAGGGGGAGCACCCGTGGTTCACCAAGGAATTGGGAGCGAACCATGCTGTTAAAGCCCCTCGCCCGCCGCGTGGGAGAGGGGTTGGGGTGAGGGGTTCAACACCGCCAGCCGCCGCCCCACTCAACGCGGGCGACGGGGAGCCGTCGGGAATGCCCAACGAATCAGGTGCAAACCACCGTAAAAGCCCCTCGCCCGCGCCACGGGAGAGCGGTTGGGGTGAGGGGATCTTCGCTCTTTAGCCCTAGCGCATTGCGTTAGGGCTTTTGTTACAATACAGCTAGGCTTAGCGAAAGGGGTTTTGTGTGTCGATTCGTACAACCTTGGTTGATCTGACCACGCGCTTGGTGGCAATTCCCAGTGTTTCCGCCGAAAAGCGCGATTTACAGCCAGTGATTGATTTAGTGGTGGCCGAATTAGCCGCTTATCCAGCGGCGCAGTTGCATCATCGCGATGCAAGCGGCTACCCGATGTTGGTGGTTAATTTTAGCCAAGAGTTGACTAGCGATATTATTTTAAACGCCCACCTTGATGTTGTGCCAGCCCGCCCTGAGCAATGGCAAGCCTTCGAGCGCGATGGCAAATTGTATGGGCGCGGCACACAAGACATGAAGGGATCAGCGGCGGTCTACATTGAAATTATCAAAGAAATTGCTCAATTGCCTGCCGAACAACGCCCAAGCGTGAGCTTCCAATTTGTCACCGATGAGGAAATTGGCGGGGCTAATGGCACGGCCTTATTGCGCGATGAAGGCTGGCATGCCAATTTATTTATTGCTGGCGAGCCGACCAACCTCAATATTTGCCATGGAGCCAAGGGCATTTTGTGGTTGGCGGTTGAACAACCGGGCGTGCCTGCTCACGGTTCGCGGCCTTGGGAGGGCGTGAATCCAATTGAACGCTTGGCCAGCGGTCTTGGGCGCTTGTACGACTATTATCCAACCCCTGAGCAAGAAATTTGGCGTACCACGGTTACGCCGTCGATTATCAAAGGCGGCGATGCTGGCAATCGGATTCCCGCCAATGCCCAGCTTAATCTCGATATTCGCTGGACACCAGAAGAAGGCGCTGATGCGGTGATTGATAATGTGAAGCAAGCTTTTGCCACGCCCAGCGAGCCGAATGCCAACGTACAAATTTTGCATCGCGGCACGGCGCTCAACACAGCTGCTGAGGAGCCAAATTTACAGCGGATTGTTGATGCTCAGCAAACCAGCCTTGGCCGCCAAGCCCAGCTATTCCGTGAGCATTTCGGCTCCGATGCCCGTTTCTACAGCGATGCGGGAATTCCAGCGGTTTGTTGGGGTCCAGAAGGCGCAGGCCTGCATACCGACGACGAGTGGGTCAGCATCGCTGGCTTAGTCGATTACTATCACGCGGTCAAAGCCTTGCTTGGGCTGTAATTGATCCACGAGAGCGAGGGATGAGGGGCGAGGGATCAGGGTTCAGTGAAACGGAACCGCGAAGCGCGCGAAGGACACGAAGATAAGGCTCTAGGCTCTGGGCTATTGCTCTACCACAAAACGTTCCGCTAGCCCATAGCTGTACTGGTTCATTGGGTTGGCAACCATGTTTCATGCCCTCACCCCCAGCCCCTCTCCCACTGAACGCGGGCGAGGGGAGCACCGGTTTTTACCAACGCAGTGCGCAAGAACCACGCGATTAAAGCCCCTCGCACGCCACGTGGGAGAGGGGTTGGGGTGAGGGGTCAAACCGTCGTTAATGCAATGTTCCGATAGCCCATAGCCCATAGTCTCATCGCACTTTTGAATTTTGACTTTTGTTCTATGTTCTTAATGGCTCTACGGCACAAACGCCCCAGTGCGATACTCGATGATAAAGTCAGTCCAGAGCACCATTGAGGCGGCGATAATGAACAAGCTGGCGGCAATCGCACTGGCACGGCCAAAGCGCCCACGTTGGGCCAATGTTGCAAGGCCAACCCCGCCGCTCAACGCCAAAGCAGGCAAGATAAACAGCCACCAACGCACGGTTTGCTCCGACCAAATTAATGAGCTAAGCGAAAGCACAAAGGTTGCGAGCCAAGCCCAAATTGGCGTTGCCAAACGGGCTAAACCATGGCGCAAGCTGAATGCTCCGCCCAAGCCGACCAACCAAAACCAAGCCGGAACCCGCCCGTCGAGCGCAAGTAGATCGTTCCACACCACGCCCCACAATTTTTGGCCGAGCGGACGTGGCGCTGGGCAAATTACCCCATTGTTGGCGAGCGTTGGGTCGCCCAAGAAATTGCTGTAATACAAACCAACCGCCAACACCACTGCACTCGTGCCAATCACCACCAAGCGTCCAAGCACCGACCATTGGCGTTGCCAAGCCAAAAATCCGGCGAGCGCCACGCCCCACAACCCAAGCGACAACATCGTGCCACTATGCTGTAAGGCCGCAACCGTCAGGCCGGCGATTAGGGCTGGTTGCCAAGCTCGCGGCTGATTGCTGGCCAGCCACAGCCCAAGCCACGCCAGCACAGGCAAGGCCAGCGCCTGCCCCAGCACATTGCTCCATTCGCCAATCACCATTGCCCGCAGCATCGCCAATGGCGCAAGATACAGGCTGGCCGCCCACAATGCCGCCCGCGCTGGCGTTCGCGCATCGCGAGTGCGATCCACCAGCCACCACAGCAACGGAATAACCATCGCATCGGCAAACGCCCCAAGCACCTGAATCAAAATGCCTCGATTGAGGCTGGCTGGCAGCAATACACTCAATGGTTGGGTGAAGAGATAGGTGCCAGGTGGATAGGGCGAACGGCCAGCACCCGCAGCACAGGGCAAACCTTCGGTAAACAGCAAATCGCCAGAGCTGGTGCTGGCAAGGTTGTTGACGTTTAACAGCAGATCGCTAAAGTTGGTTTGCGGATGGCGAATGCCAATCAGGCGCAAGGCCAAGCCAAGCGCCGTCATGCCAGCGACCAAGGCAATTTCGGGGTTTTGGCGACGTTCAGCCAACCACCGCCCCAACCCAACCACCAGCAAACAGCCCAAGCTAATTGTGCGCAATTGGCATGTATCGAGCGTGATGATCGTGCGCACTGTTGCCAACAACACGCCCAAACCACTGCTCGTTACCAGCATTGCGCCAGCAGCCGTCAGCGGAGCCAAGCCTGCCAACGCCGCGCCCAAGCCAACCACAATCACCAACACCAGCAAATCGAGCCAACCAGCCCATGGCATAAACCAAGTATGGCTCAGCGGCTGAACTTGCATGCGATACAACACTACGCCTAACAAGCGCGGGTCTGGGCTGGCATTATAGGTCGGCGCTTGCAATTCGAGCTTGAGGCCACCATCGGCGCTGGCTGGGGCAAATATATGCAAGGTGCGTTGGCCTGGTGGCAAATCGGTGCGAACTTCAGCAGCATTGGCTTTGAGCAAAAACGGGGTTTGGGGCACTGATGGCGGCGCTAAACTGAGCCGAACAAGCTGCGCGCTGCCATTCAGATAGGGCACATCAATCGTTGCTTCTGGCTGCGTCCAGCGATAGGTTTCTGTGGTGCTCAGATCAACGGTGGCTGGTTCGGGGGCATGCACATTGGTAAGATAAGGCTGATCGTACATCAAGGCAAATTGCTCGCCCGACTCGCCAATAACTAAATCGCCACCAATCGCCAAGTTGAAAGGAACTAAACGTTGCCAGCCAAGCCATAGCAACAGCCCAGCAACGATGCTGCTTAGCAAAATTACACGGGCATATCGACCCACAGCCATCTGCACAAACGCCCCTTAAAATCCGCTACCACGAATAATCAACAGAATGCCGACCACAATAATAATCGCCCCAAACATCTTTTCGAGGGTCAGAGTTTCACCGACAAACCACCATGCAAACACAATCGTCGCGACATAGCTCAAACCAAGCAGGGTATAGCTCAGCTCCAAACGCCACCAAACTACGCTGCTAATCCAGGCTATGATGCCAACAAACAGCAACAGCATGCCCAGCCAAACTTGCCAACGCCGGAGGCCATAGCGCAAGACTTGCAAGGTGCTTAAACGGTTTGTGTGGGCTAGTTGTACCCCAACCATGCCTGCGCGAACAATTAAATTGCCAAGCATCATCGCCAGCACCGCACCAATAATCCACCACGTTTGCATCATGTCTTTGCTCGTTTGTTGTATGTAGGGGTCAGGGACTAGGCTTCAGGGATAAGGTTTGATTCACGAAAGGCATGAGGCTCTAGGATCTAGGCTATTGGCCCAACAAATTTCTGTCAGCCCATAGCCCATGCTCTGCGCCTCTGCGTTAAATCCAACGCTTGTCTCAATTCATTTCATCCTTCATCCCTCATCCTTCATACTTTCTGACCCCTTGTTAAATACTATGCCCACCGCGAAACAACAGGCTGACTCCAACAAAGACCAATCCAATGCCCGCAAGGGTTTGCCACGACATGCCACCGCCAAACCACCACCAATTGATCAGCACCACAATAATCGTGGCGATGCTCCACAATGGGTAGAAAAAGCTCAATTGACGGCGCGCCAGCAAGGCAAGCCATGGAATGAGTGAAAGCAAAATCAGGCCAATGCCCAAAATGCCCCAGAAACTTTGGCTCACCTGCCACAAGCTATTTAAACTATGCTGCGATGCAGTCAGCAAGGCCTTGCGATAACACAATTGACCAGCGATCAGCAAGCCAATGGCACTGCTAAACAAGCGAATAGCAGTGCCATGCTCGCCTACTCCCCGTTTAATCGACGCGGCTAAAACGGTAAACTGCATAATCACAAATTCCACTGCGAATCGACCAGCGGCGTTGGATGGTAAAGTAAGGCGCGAATAAGCGGCCATAATCTTCGTCTTGGCGAATTGCATCACCCCGATCAAGCCAATGCATCAAACGCCCGGGCAGATTCCACCAATCTTGGGCTGGAATATCCTCAAGCATCAAAATTTCGCCGCCAGGAGCCAAAACGCGGTGCAGTTCGCGGGCCGTAACTTGGGCCAATGCATCATCAAGATGGTGAATCACGCCCACAATTAAGGCTGCATCGAAACTGGCATCGCCAAAGGCCAAGGCATTGCCGTTCATCACGCCAAAACGATGCTCGCTGAGCGTGGCGGCATAGCGCACATAGCCTTGCGAAAGATCAACGCCCATATAGCTATGCTGCGGAAACGATGCAGCAAATTCACCAGTGCCACAGCCAAAATCCAAAAAGCGCCGCGGCTTGGTTTGCAGCCATGGCGTAAGTTCGTCGGCAATTGCGGCGCGTTCGCCAACATAATTATTTTCAACAATCCGCCGCAACGTGGCCCATAAAGCTGGTCGTTGGGCAATATTGGTTAAAAAAGCTTGCATGTAATGTTCTCAATCTATAAATCTATCGTGTGATTATACCGAATGATTGGGTTTTTGGGCGAGGGTCAAAATTGATAGCCCAAATGGAAAGCGTGCGCCCGATTCGAGCCAACGGGCTTCGAAGTTCATGGCCGCGCCAAATAGTTTGTTGGCCAAGCGGCTTGGCAATTGCATCGCCGAGTCGCTGGTTGGCACACTTGGCCGTAGCCGCTCGATCAAGCGCTGCACCAAAATTAAGGGAAACAGCACACTATTGATATACGAACTGCGTTCAATCGTAAAATCGGCGGCCCGCAATAACTGCTGAACTTCCTTGTTGGTGTAGCGGCGGCGGGTATGCACCGAACGATCGTGAGCAGAATAGAGCCAATGGTAAGCTGGCATGCGCAGCAAAACCCAACCACCAGGCTTGAGCACGCGATATATTTCTTGCAAGGCCGCCACTTCGTCGGGCACTGCGCGATGGTACAACACCTCAAACGAGGTCACCAGATCAAAGCTTGCATCGCGATAAGGCAAGGTCAGCACCGAGCCTTGGGTCAGTGGCGCATCGGTTTTTTGGCGGCCCAATTGCACCGCTGCTCGCATTAAATCCAAGCCATAGGCTGGGCCATAATCGCCAAGCAAATAAGCGACGTTGCCCGCCGTGCCACAACCAGCGTCGAGCGCGCGCCAAGCGCGATGCACTGGCAATTGATCAAGCCATGTTTGGGCGATGTGGCGCATGCCAACATACCACCAATGTTGCTCCTCAACCGCCGCCATCACGCTATATTCAATATTTTCCACAATGTTGCCTTTTAGCAAGAACTCCGCACAGACTATACCATAAAAGCCCTTGATCAAGTCAAAAATCAAAAGGCAAAAGGCAAAAAGAACAGAGAGCATAAAGAAAAAGTCAAAAGAACAGAGAGCATAGGGATAAATTATGAAGGATGAATTATGAGGGATGAAATAAAATCAAAAGTCAAAAGGCAGAAGTCAAAAAGCCTCATTGCAACAATCCGTGGCTCAAAGAATCATCCTTCGTGCTCTTCGTGCCCTTCGTGGATCAAAAACTTAACCTTCGTGCTCTTCGTGCGCTTCGTGCCCTTCGTGGTTTCGGCCCTTCGTGCGCTTCGTGGATCAATTTTGCGCATTGGTTGTTACAATAGCTCTAGCACCAATTGCAACCAGAAAGTTTTAAACCATGTTAACCAGCAGAAATAACCCCACAATTAAACAGATTCGAGCCTTGCGCCAGCGCCGCGAGCGTGAAGCCAGCGGCCGCTTTTTTATCGAAGGCATTCGCAATGTCACCGAAGCAACCCAAGCCAACGCTCCAATCGAGCAATTGATTGTCGCGCCCGACTTATTGCGTAGCCAATTTGCCCAAGAATTAGTTGAGCAGCAACGCCAACAAGGCACAACAATTCTCGAAGTGAGCGGCGAGGTTTTTGCCAGCCTTTCGAGCAAAGATGGCCCGCAAGGCTTGGCCGCAGTTGTCCAGCAACAATGGTCTAGCCTCAACGATATTACGCCCAATCAAGGGCTGTGCTGGATCGCGCTCAACGCGATCAGCGATCCCGGCAATTTGGGCACGATTTTGCGCACTGGCGATGCGGTCGGCGCAACTGGGGTGATCTTGCTTGGCGATTGCACCGATCCCTATGATCCAGCAACCGGACGCGCCAGCATGGGAACCTTATTTAGCCAGCGCTTGGTCAAAGCAGCGTGGGCTGAATTTCGCCAATGGCTCGGCCAAAGTGGCTTTAATCTGGTTGGGGCGGCAGATTCGGCCAGCAACCATTATCGCAGCTATCGCTACCCCCAACCATTAATTTTGCTGATGGGCAGCGAGCGCGAAGGCTTGGATGCAGAGCAACAAGCACAGTGCCAAGCCTTGGTCAGCCTGCCAATGCACGGCCAAGCCGATTCGCTGAATTTGGCGGTAGCCACGGGCGTGCTGTTGTATGAAATTTTGGCCCAAGCCGATCAAGCAGCTGCCAACAAGGCCTGAATCTCGGCAATCGCCTGTTGATTTGAGCGATACAGAATCGCGTTAATGCCAACAGCGTGGGCGGCTTCGACCACCACCTCAATATCATCGAGAAAAAACATCTCGTGAGGCTGGATGTTAAGCCGCTCGCAGGCCAAACGATAAAAGGCTGGGTCGGGCTTTTTCAAGCCTTCTTCGTGCGAATAGATAATCAAATCGCAGCAATCTTCAAAGCCGTAGGCGGCTTGTTCACGCTGGCGTGCACCCACAAAACTATTGCTCAAAATCGCAGTCGTATAGCGTGGGCGTAGGCTGGCAAAAAATTCAAGCAATTCGTGATTAAGCGTGCCCAAATATTCAGCCCATAAATCGGCTAAAAAGGCAGCTAATTGACGTTCGTCCAAGCCTAAGCGTTCGGCGATGCCCGCTTCGACCACTTGCTCGCTAACCGTGCCGATGCTACCACCGAGCCAAAGGTCGTGCATTTGCTGGTTGATACTGCCCGCAGCCAAACCCAACTGTTGCTCCCAACGCTCAATCCAGCCAGTTGGGGGCGTAATTTCCAACACACCGCCAATATCAAAAACAATTGCTTTGATCATCATTGCCTCCAAATACCCGCCATCATGGCATAAAACCAAGGCCAAATACAATGAAAAATGGCTGAAAAGCAGCGTCGCAATGCTCTGGTATAATGCCACGTTGTGATCGATGAAACGATATTGAGGCTGGCTTGATACAACACTGGTGGCAACGCCGCGCTGCATGGTCGCTGCGTCAATGGATCATTACAATCGCAAGTGTGTTGCTGATAGCACTTGGGCTTTTAACGGCACTCTATCAGTTGCCAACTCAGGTGCGGATTGCCAGCGATGGGCTGGGCGATCAGCCTTTTTTGGTTTCTAGCGAGGCACTTGGCCAAGCAGCAACCGATCTTGGTACCGTTTTCCCCGATGAACTCGATGCCAGCGGCAATCGTTTTCGCTGGACACGTGGCAGCACGCAAATTCAAATTCCAGCGCTTGGCACAAACAGCAGCTATAGCTTGGCGCTTGATCTGGTTGGCTGGCCCGACGATGTGTTGCGCAGCGACCTGCGCCAACCATTCGTGCATGTGCTGGTCAATCAACAAGTTATCGGCGTGTTTGAGGCCCAAAGCCAACGTACAATCTATCAATTAAGCACCCCAGCGCTCAGCCAAAGCAACTTAGAGCTTGAATTGCGGCTCAGCGATAGCCTTCAGCAACTCCCAACCTTGGATAATACTGCCACCTTTACTGGCACAACCCTCTACCCCAGCGACCGCCGCCCGCATGGCTTGCGCTTGTATGGCGTGAGTGCTACGAGCAACAGCGTTGGCCTGAATTTGCCTGCTTGGAGCCTGATTTGGCGCATGGCCGTAGCCTTGGGCTTGCTGGTTTTGGCTGGCTGGCAGAGCGTGCGGGCGCGCTGGCCGCTGTTTTTGCTCAGCTTGGTTTTGGTGGCTTTTTGGCTGAATTTAGCCTATTTTGCCCGCCACTGGCTCCAACCATCGTTTGAGCTTGTGTTGCTCAGCGTGGGTTTGCAAGCGCTCTGGAATGCACGCCAACTGCTGATTGATGGCTGGTTGCATTTCCGCGAGCGGCTGAGCCAACATTTCGATTATGGGCTGGGCTTCGCGGCGATTATTGGCTTGCTGGCGCTCAGTTGGCCGCCACTGAAACAGGCAGCAAATACCTGGCTGCCCAAAGCTCGAATGTACGATCCTGGGGCGATTATTGTGGTGTCGTTGGCGGTGGCAAGTTTGTTTATCGTCGCCTTCTACTGGGGCGATTTCAATCGCATGCTCGATCGCCTCAATCGACGCTTGCGCACCCGCCAAGGCTTGGGCTGGGCGGTGCTTGGCGTGCTGGTTGGGGTTTGGCTGCTCTATAGTTGGAGCGTGATTCGCCAAATCAATTACCTTGGCAACGCCGATTACTCGGATAATGGCGTGGTGGCCCGCAATTTGGTCGCTGGCCGTGGCTGGGTTGTTGATTATGTCACCCAGTTTTTCAGGCTCTATCCTAATGGCAGCGTGACGCGGGTGCAAGAAACATGGCCTATGTTGCAGCCAGTTTGGATTGCGCCGTTTTTTGCTTTGTTTGGGCCAGAACCATGGGCCGCCAAAATTCCCAATCTGATCTTTTTTAGTTTGCTTTCGATGTTGGTCTACCACATTGCCCGCCAATTATGGGATACACGAGTTGGCTTGATCGCGGTGCTGCTGGTGTTGATCAATCGGCATATGTTTCGCTTGATGATCTATAGCACTTCGGATTTGGCGTTTGTGCTGTTTTACGCTGCGGCAATTTGGTTGCTCTGGCGTAGCCTTGTGACCCACAGCAAAGAGCGCTTGCTTGGCTCGGGCTTAATCATTGGGCTGATGTGTTGGCAAAAAACCAGCGCAGTAATTGTGGCAATTGGCATGGGCTTGTGGCTGATTTGGCGTTTGTGGCAGGTCGACGATCGCTGGAAAGCCTATCGCACAGCAGCATTGTGGTGGGTTTTGCCAGCGGTTTTGGTCTTTGCGCCCTACATCGCGCGCAACCTCCACGAGTTTGGCAAGCCTGCTTTTTCGACCGAAAGCTACGACGCGTGGATCATCGGCTACACAAATTTCGATTCGATCTACAATATCTACACCAACGAGCAAGGCTTGCCGGGCAGCAATGGCCTGCCTGAGCCAAGCTGGATTTTGCGTTGGGGCTATCAAAAAACCTTTGATAAAATTGGCAATCAATTTGAAGCCACCCGCAACTACCTGTTACCAGCCAGTCCGGCCTTGGGCATGTTGAGCGGGCGCGGCAATTTGATGGGCAACAACGATCAGGGTGTAAATGGCAAGCCCTATGTTTGGTTGATGTTGGGCGCATGGCTGAGTTTAATTGGCTTGCTGGCAGCCCGCCGCCAACAAGCAAGCCTGATGGCCTTGGTTGCAGCTAGTTTTGCGCCCTATATCGTGTTTTTGGCATTCTATTGGCACGCCGACGAAGAACGCTATTTTGTGCCGTTAGTGCCGTTTTTGGCTTTGCTGGCAGCAGGCGCATTGGTGGCGATTCACGATGCCATCGCTCGTTGCTGGAATCAGCGCGGGCGGCCTTTGGCCTTGGTGGTTGCTGGCTATTTGCTGGTTTTGGCGCTTACGCCTGGCTGGGTCGAGGCCGCCAATAAAAGCGCGACCGTGGTTGGCAGCGAATACGCCGAGTGGCAGCCTGATTTGCAGGCCTTTGAATGGTTGCGCCAAAACACACCACCAGAGGCAGTGGTGATGACCCGCGTGCCGTGGCAGCTGAATTTCCATGCTGAACGGGCTGCGGTGATGAACCCAAATGTAGCCGATTTGAACGTAATCAAACAGGTTGCAACGTATTACAAAGCCTCGTTTATCGTGGTCAATGCTGTGCAAAACAACAAAGATCAAGCCCAAATTGGCTTAGGTCACTTGCTCAGAGGCGAGGAACTAGCAGGCTTTAAGTTACGGGCCAGTTTTGCGGGGCCAAAAAACCGCACAGTCTACATCTATGAAATTCAATAACGCCAGTTTGCTGGAGCCAAAACTGGCGCGCCAAGGTTCGACTCCAAGCTTGAATTCATCATCATACGAGGCTATAGCGTTGGCTACTAGCTTATGAGCGAATAGTGATTGTATGCGCATACTCATGATTGCGTCGTCGTTTCCCAAATATCCCGGTGAGATGACTGCGCCCTTTATCGAAGAAATTGCCGCCGCCGTGGTCGAGCGTGGCCACGAGGTGCACATGCTCTTGCCTGAGCATCCCGAATTAAAACGCGGCGCTGTGGTTCGGGGCATCAAGCTGCATCGCTATCGCTATGCGCCGCATCCGAGCTTGAGTGTTTGGGGCTATGCTGGAGCCTTGCATAATGATGTGCAGATGCGCAATGCAGCATTTTTGGTTGCTCCCTTGGCGGTTGCTTCAGCGTGGCGCAGCATGGCGCAGCTCACCAAACACCAACCTTTTGATCTGATTCATGGTCATTGGGCGATTCCAAATGGCTTTCCTGCTTGGCTCTTGGCTCGCCAGCGCAAATTGCCGTTGATTATCAGCACCCATGGTTCTGATGTTTCGGTCGCTGAACGCAGCGCGCCAACTGGCTGGATCAATACAGCGATTATGCGCTATGCCTCGGCAGTCACCGCGCCATCGAGCGATTTAACCACCCGTGCGGCGGCGTTGGGCGCTGAACCAGGCAAATTGCATGTGCTACCCTATTGTGTCGATGCCCACGATTTTCAGCCAGATGCTGCGGCGGGCGCGGCCTTTCGCCACCAGCACGGGCTGGATGACAGCACGCCATTGTTATTTACGGTCGGGCGCATGGTCGAGAAAAAAGGCTTTAATTATTTGGTGCAAGCCTTCGCCAGCGTGTTGGCCCAGCATCCAACTGCCAAATTGATGATTGGTGGCTATGGCCCAGGTTTGGAGCAATTGCAGGCCCAAGTTGCTGAATTAGGGCTGGGCGCGAGTGTGCTGTTTCCCGGGGCAATTGGCCACGATGCAATTAACAGTGCCTTGAATGCAGCAACGATCTTTGTGCTGCCGTCGGTGCGCGACCGTAGCGGCAACGTCGATGGTTTGCCCAATACCTTGCTCGAAGCCATGGGCGCTGGACGGCCAATTGTGGCCAGCAAGATTGCCGGTGTGCCAGCGGTCATCACAGCGGGCGAACATGGCGTGCTTGTGCCACCAGCCCAGCCCCAAGCACTTAGTGCGGCAATCATCGATTTACTCAATCAACCACAACGAGCGGCGATGCTCGGCGCAACGGCGCGCTTGCGAGTTGAACATGAACTAACATGGAATCGCTATGCAGAGCGACTTGAACGGCTATATGCAGCGGCGCTCAAAGCAACTGCTTAACATCATTGTAGCGCTGAGCCTGCTTGGCGCATGGTTTTCAGTTTCGCATAGATGCAAATCTATGAAACAATAAAGGATTTAGCGTGAGTACCTTTGCAGATTTACGCAGCGCGATCGAAACACGGCGTGCTCAAGTTGGGGTTATCGGCATGGGCTATGTTGGCTTGCCAATGTTGGCCCGCGCTGGCAATGTTGGGTTTAATGTGCTTGGCTTCGATATTAGCGTCGAACGCATCGCCAGTATCAACAATGGCGTGAGCTACATCGGCGATGTGCCAAGCAGCGATTTGGCTGCGCTGCGCAATAATAATTTGATCGAGGCAACCGCCCAGTTTGAGCGCTTGCGTGATTGCGACATTATTATTATTTGTATGCCCACCCCGCTCAACGAAGCCCGCGACCCTGATATGAGCTACATCGAGGCGGCAACCAACGAGATTGCCGAACGCCTGCGCCCCGGTCAATTAATTATTCTCGAAAGCACAACCTACCCGGGCACAACCGTTGAGGTTTTGAAGCCAGCCTTCGATGCCTGCAACTTAACGGTTGGCGAAGATTACTTTTTGGCCTTCTCGCCAGAACGAATCGATCCCGGCTCGGTTAATTTCAAAGTCCACAATATTCCCAAGGTTGTTGGTGGGGTTACGCCACAGTGCAACGAACTGACCTCGTTGTTCTATGGGCATATCGTTTCGGCGGTAACCGAGGTTTCGTCGCCAGCAGCCGCCGAAATGACCAAGCTGTTCGAGAATATTTTCCGCAACGTCAACATTGCCTTGGTCAACGAATTAACCTTGATTTGTGACCGAATGGGCTTGAATGTCTGGGAAATTATCGATGCAGCAGCGACCAAGCCCTTTGGGTTTATGCGCTTCACGCCAGGCCCGGGCTTGGGCGGCCATTGTATTCCGCTTGATCCCTTCTACTTGGCGTGGAAGGCACGTCACTACGATATTTCGGCGCGCTTTATTGAGCTAGCAGGCGAAATCAACTTGACCATGCCGCGCTTTGTGCGCGATCGCATTAGCCATGCCTTGAACGACCAAGAGCGCAGCATCAAAGGCTCGACGATTGTGCTGCTGGGCGTGGCCTACAAAAAAGACATCGACGACTACCGCGAATCACCAATCTTCAAAGTGATGGATTTGCTGGCGGCTGATGGGGCAAATGTCTATTGTTGCGATCCGCATGTAACCGTATTTTATGATCACCATAATCATGAATACCAAACCGTGCCCTTGAGCGATGAACTACTGCAACAAGCCCATTGTAGCGTGATTATCACCGACCACAGTGCTTTTGATTATGCCAACATCGTTGCCCAAAGCAAAGTTGTGGTTGATACCCGCAATGCCACCCGCGAAGTCAAAACCCACCGCGAAAAAATTCGCCTGTTGTAGCCGAGTTTTTAACCACGAAGGACACGAAGAGCACGAAGTAAGGCTTTTGGCTAGCGGAGCGACCGTCCCCTCACCCCCAACCCCTCTCCCGTTGGACGGGCGAGGGGCTTAATCTGGTGGTTTTCGCATGATCCGTGGTCATCTATGGGTGCTCCCCTCGCCCGCGTTCAGTGGGAGAGGGGCTGGGGGTGAGGGCATGCACCGCAGTGCCAATTCAACAAACCAATAAGGCCAGAGGCTATAGGCTGAAGGCTTTTGGCTAGCGGAGATTGGTTTGAAATCCAACAATTGTTCCGCTAGCCAAAAGCCCATAGCCACATCTTTTCATCCTTTATCCTTTTGACTTCTGACTTTTGCCTTTTTATTTTATGTTCTATGTTCTATGTTCTATATTCTCGCTTCATCCCTCATCCTTCATCCTTTTGACTTTTGATTTTATGTTCTATGCTCTTTGTTCTTGCTTCTGACTTCTGCCTTTTGCCTTTTGATTTTAACTCCTAGTCGTGCTATACTAATCGACGGTGTGCCAGCCTTGGGCTGGTCGCTAGTGACGCACGTCGTCTGCATGGCACCGCTCCTGCCGATCCTATGGGTGATTGGTTCAGTGCTGGAATAATTGCGGCGGCGGAGGAAAACATTATTTTGTAAGGAGTCATCCCTTGACCGACACAACTACCAACCGTGTAGTGTCGCTGAAGGCCCTGCTTGAAGCAGGTGTTCACTTCGGCCACCAAACCAAGCGCTGGAACCCCAAAATGCGTCCGTTTATTTTCACGGATCGCAATGGGATTCACATTATTGATTTGCAACAAACTGTTACCACGTTGCAAAGCGCTTATCGCTTTGTAGCCGATGCAGTTGCTGGCGGCGGCAAGGTGCTTTTCGTAGGCACCAAGAAGCAAGCTCAAGAAGCTGTGCGCGACGAAGCTACCCGCTCAAATCAATTGTATGTAACCCAACGCTGGATGGGTGGTCTGTTGACCAACTTCTCAACGATCAAAAGCCGCTTGAAATTCTTGCACGACTTGGAAGCGCGCCGCGACCGTGGTGAATTCAACTTGGTTACCAAGGCTGAAGCACTGAAGTTGGAAGACGAAATCGTCAAATTGAACCGCGTATTCGGCGGGATCAAAACGATGGAACGCTTGCCAGCAGCTATGTTCGTGATCGACCCCCACAAAGAAACCTTGGCGATTAGCGAAGCTAAGAAGCTGGGGATTCCGGTGGTGGCAATGGTTGATACCAACTGCGATCCCGATCCAATCGATTACCCAATCCCATCAAACGACGATGCGATTCGCGCTATCCGCCTGATGGCTGGCAAAATTGCCGACGCAGCGTTGGAAGGCCAAAACCGCCGTCAATCACAACATGTCGAAGAACGTGCTTTGGCCGAACAAACCAAGTACGAAGAAGACGCATTCTAGGCCGAGGTCATTCCGGCCTGCGCTCGCGAATGCCGTCCTAGTATCGATAGACACCCGAACCCCGGACGAGCAACAATGCTCGTCCGTTTTTACAACAAGGAGAATACCCTGTGAGCATCTCGATGGATCAAGTCAAGGAACTTCGCGAACGTACCGGTGCTGGCATCCTCGACTGCAAAAAAGCATTGACGGATACCAGCGGCGACGTTGACGCTGCAATCAAAATCTTGCGCGAAAAAGGCTTGGCTGCCGCCGCCAAGAAATCATCACGGGATGCCAGCGACGGTCGGGTTGAAGTTTACGTGCACCCAGGCAATAAAGTTGTTGCTATCGTGGAAGTAAACTGCGAAACCGACTTCGTGGCCAAAACCGACGATTTCAAAAAATTGGCTTACGATTTGGCCTTGCACGTTGCTGCAACCAACCCAGCCTATGTCAACCGCGAAGATGTGCCTGAAGCAGAAGTCGAGCGCGAACGCGAAATCTTGCGCCAACAAAATGTCGACAGCGGCAAGCCTGCCAACATTGTTGAAAAAATTGTTGAAGGTCGCATCGAGAAATTCTATGGCGAAATCGTCTTGCTCGAACAAGAATTCGTCAAAGATCCAAGCGTCAAAATCAAAGATTTGGTGCAAGAAGCGATTGCAAAATTGGGCGAAAACATCGTCGTACGCCGCTTCAGCCGCTTTGAAGTTGGCAGCAACTAAACAGTGCGACGATTGGCGCAACCCAATCTATGCACTCTCAACCGTCGTTTGTGGATTGTACTCAATCCGCAGGCGGCGGTTTTTTTCTGAAATCACGCAGGTGTCTGTTTCTTCCTTGCTTTTGACCTTTTGACTTTCACTTGGAGGGTTCTGGTATGCAACCACGCTATAAACGGGTTTTGCTCAAGCTCAGCGGCGAAGCTTTGGCTGGCGATGGCAAAACCAATATTTCGCCTGACGTGTTAAACTATATGTCAGCCGAAATTAAGCGATTGTTGGCGCATGGGGTGCAAGTGGCAATTGTGCTTGGCGGCGGCAATATCTGGCGTGGTGGACCAGCAATCAAAGCTGGCATGGAACCACCCCAAGCCCACTACATGGGTATGCTTGCAACCATTATCAATGCCTTGGCCTTGCAAGATGCGCTCGAGCGCAACGGCATGCAAACGCGGGCCATGACAGCCATTAAAATGGATGAAGTCGCTGAATCGTACATTCGACGGCGAGCGGTGCGACATATGGAAAAAGGGCGGGTGGTCATTTTGGCCGCTGGCACCGGCAATCCCTATTTCACCACCGATTCGGGCGCTGCCTTACGCGCCGCCGAACTCGATGCCGATGTGATTCTGATGGCCAAAAATCGGGTTGATGGGGTGTATAGCGCTGACCCACGCACCAACCCCAGCGCAACCAAATTTGACCATATCACCTATTTTGATGCCCTGACCCGTGGCTTAACGATTATGGACAGTACGGCGCTGACCTTTTGCATGGATAATAACTTGCCTATCATTGTATTCAGCCTCGATACCCCAGGCAATTTGGAACGAATTGTGCTAGGTGAGCAGGTTGGAACTTTGATTAGCAATGCCAGTACTGAAGCCCCCGCTACCTCTGCGTAGCGCTAGCCAACTACAAGGAGTTTTTTGTATGACAGTTAAAGATGTCTTACGCGATGCCGAAGCCAAAATGAAAAAGAGCATCGATTCGTTGCGCCATACCCTTGGCGCTGTGCGTACTGGCCGCGCTTCTCCCGCCTTGGTCGAAGATTTGAAGGTTGAATATTATGGCGCTGAAATGCCACTCAACCAATTGGCCAATATCGCCACCCCAGAATCACGCATGCTGACGATTCAACCCTACGACCAAGGCGCGATCAAGGCAATCGAAAAGGCCATTCAAAATTCAGAGTTGGGCATCAACCCCAGCAACGATGGCCGCGTCATTCGCTTGGCAATTCCTCAGTTGACCCAAGAACGCCGCAAGGAGTTGGTCAAACAGGTCAAAGCCAAAATCGAAGATGGCAAAGTGGCAATTCGCAATGTTCGCCGCGAAGCCCAAGATGCTATCCGCAAATTGCAACAAGATAAGGCCATCTCGGAAGATGACGAGCGCCGTGGCCAAGAAGATTTGCAAAAATTGACCGACCGCTTCCAAAAAGAGGTCGAAACGATCGGCGCTACTAAAGAAGCCGAGGTCATGGAAGTCTAGGACTTGTGGTTTTGGCATCGTTACGAGTGGGCCTAGCAGAACTAGGCCCAGCCGTTTTGGCCAAACTGCCTATTCAAGCCTCAAAATTGGCCTGAGCTAAGTGTAAGGTTTGCTTTATCCAAGGCTCATTTCACCACCGCACCCCCATGCGGTGGTTTTTAATCTTTTATCTATCAGCCTAGGTACTATATCCTCCTATGACCTTTGACCTATAAGGGTTTTAAAAGGCTATGGTATGCTTTTGGCGCATTGCCCGATCCACAGCAAAAACTTAATACAATTGAGGATGCCACCATGTCCGATCAAGATCACAATCAAGCCATCAATCGGCGGCAGTTTCTCAAGTTGGGCGCTATCTCAGGGGTGCTTGCCAGCATGCCCGAATTAGCGGCTGCCAGCGAGAGAAGCCTTATTCGGCAACGAGAGCCAGAGGTAATGCAGGTTGGCCTGTGTCTGCCCACGCAACTGCATAGTCAGCATGCAGTTCAGGAATTATTGCTCGGTTTGCAGTTCGCCAGCGCACAAGCAGTGGTGCCCTTCACGTTTAAATTTCAAGCCCCCCAAACGATCGATCAAATTCTGAGCACCAAAACGACAGCAACCCGTTGGTTGAGCCTTGGCACGCCCTTGGGCTTGCAAATGCTCAGCGAAAGTTTGCCTCAACAAACGATCATTGCAGCCTCGCTCGGCGAACATTTTGCGGTTGCCAATCCCAGCCCTAATCTGGTGATCAATAGTTTTGGCATGGCCGATGCTGCTTGGCAAAGCGCGGTTTGGGCCAGCCAGCAACGTGGCAAACGGGCGCTTATTCTGCGCTCAACAACCCTCAGCGGCTATGATTGCACATGGGGCTTTGAACAGGGCTTGTTGGCTGGTGGAGCACAGCTCATTGCCGACTTTAACGTCAATGCGCAGGCCAATTTCGACGAGCTAGCTGCCAAAGTCGCCAGCCTCAACCCCGATCTGGTCTATTTGGCATTGAACGCCGCCGAATCGCAGCAGTGGTGGCATAGCTTTACCCAGAGCAGCAAAGCGCTGTGGATTACCTCCAACCCAACCCTTGAGCCAAACCTCGCTCAACGCTTGCGCAAACAAGGCCTCGAATTGGCCTATGCAGGCGGCTGGAATCCATCCACGCAGCAAGCATTTCGCGAAGCATTTAGCAAAACCTATGGCACGGAGCCAAGCCAACATCACGCCTTAGGCTACGATACGGCCTTGTTAATTGCCAGCACCACGGCAAGCGCGAAAGCTACCAGCTACATAGGCTTGCGTGGCCCAACCAGCATCGATCGCTTCCAAACGACCAATGCGCCAACCTATCTACACTTCTTAGTCAGCCAAAAACGCCAAGCAGCGCCAATCAGTTTTGCGGCGCTTGATCAAGCCCAGGTTCAACAACAGCTTACTGCTATTCGCAGCGGCATAACCCAACCCTATGTTTAATCACGGCTAAAGCTGCGGTTCGCTTAATACGCTAGAGTTTGGTGTGCTGAAGGAGATCACCGATGATTGGATTAGCAGCCCCGCTGAGCTTGCGGACAGTGACTCCGAAGGATGAGTCGCTGCTGCTTAATTTGTATGCCTCGACGCGCGCCGCCGAAATGGCCCGCGTCGATTGGGATGATCTGCGCAAAGCTGAGTTTATCAGCATGCAATATCATGCTCAGCACACCCACTATCTGCAACACTACCCCGATGCGAGCTTTCAAATTATTCAACACAAACAGCAAGCAATTGGCGACTGGTACACATTTCAAAGTTCAAGCCTGATGCGCGTTTTAGATATAACGATCTTGCCACAGTTTCGCGGGCGTGGCATCGGGAGCAAATTGCTTGAATTGTTTTTGGCCCAAGCCAAAGCCAGCCAACGTCCTGTTCGCTTGTATGTCTATAAAGAAAATCTGCGCGTAAGTGCTTGGTACAAACGCTTGGGATTTCAAGCTATCGGTGGCTTGAGTATGTACACCGAAATGGAATGGCGGCCTTAGTTTTTGGAGGATCGCACATGGCGCAACCCTATGTTGGTGAGATTCGGATGTTTGGTGGCAATTTTGCCCCCATAGGCTGGGCACTTTGCAATGGCCAAATATTAGCAATCTCAGAGAACGAAACCCTGTTTCAATTAATTGGCACAACCTACGGGGGCAATGGCCAATCGACTTTTGCCTTGCCCGATTTGCGTGGGCGCTTGCCGATTCATCAAGGTAATGGCTTTATTTTGGCCGAAACTGGTGGTGTTGAAGAAGTCACGCTGACGGTTTCGCAAATGCCAGCTCATACTCATATTCCCTTGGCTAGCGCAAACAATGGCACGACCAATATTCCCCAAAGTGCAATTTGGGCCAAAGCAGGCTCGACAAATTTGTATGTTGCTGGCGCAACCCAAGGCGATCTTACGCCCTTTGCCGCCAATACGATTAGCCCAGTTGGCGGCTCGCAGCCGCATACCAATATGTCACCCTACTTGTGTATCAATTTTATTATTTCGTTGTTTGGGATCTTCCCATCGCAAACCTAGGCGAAAAATTTGGACTTGAATCGTTAAGTAGTTGTAGTTGTTGAGGTACTTGTATGGCCGACCCATTTGTGGCTGAAATTCGCATCGTCCCGTTTAATTTTGCGCCAGTCGGTTGGGCTTTTTGCAATGGCCAATTATTGCCGCTTTCACAAAACACTGCTTTGTTTTCGCTCTTGGGCACAACCTATGGCGGCAATGGCAGAAGCAACTTTGCCCTGCCCGATTTACAAGGTCGGTCGCCCATGCATCCCGGCCAAGGGCCAGGCTTGAGCTTGCACGACCTCGGCGAAACTGGCGGCTCGGAAACGGTCAGCTTATTACAAAGCGAAATTCCTAGCCATAGTCATCAACTCAATTATGTAGGCATCAATGGCAATAATGCCAATCCGGTTGGCAATGTTTTAGGTGCGCCAGAAACAACCGATGCCTTTCGAATTACGCCTGATACAACCCTATCGCCACAAGAGCTTTCGCTGACTGGCGGCGATCAGCCGCACAATAATCTCCAGCCCTATCTGACCCTGAATTTTATTATTGCCTTGCAGGGGGTCTTCCCGCCCCGTGGCTAAGCTCGAACGCGTGCATACAGCTAGTTAGAGGATGACACTGTTATGGCAGAACCATTTTTATCAGAGATTCGGCTATTCTCGTTCGACTTTCCTCCCAAAGGTTGGGCCTGGTGTAACGGCCAACTCTTGCCAATCAACCAAAATCAGGCTCTCTTTTCATTGTTAGGCACAACTTATGGTGGCGATGGCCGCGTCAATTTTGCCTTGCCCGATCTACGCGGACGCGTGCCTGTGCATTTTGACAGTAGCTTTACTTTAGGCCAACGTGGCGGCGAGCAAGCGCATACGCTTTCAATTAGCGAACTGCCAACCCATACCCATACTGTTGCGGCCTCAAACCAACCAGCCAATAGCGGCAGTGGTTATCCGCCAGCCCGTTCAAGCGGGGTTAACGGCTATACCAGCGCAGGCCCAACTGGAACCATGAACGCCTTGAGTGTTGGCAATATTGGCGGTAGCCAAGCCCACCTGAATATGGCTCCTTTTTTGACAATTAATTTTTGTATTGCCTTACAAGGCATCTTTCCGTCGCAAACTTAATCTGGTTGAGGTTTTAACCCTATGAACTATCAGCGTTTGGGCATTGGCATGCTCTTGCCCTTGGCAGCCGATCGCAGCCCAATTGACGAAGCATTTGAGCATGGCTTACGCAGCGCGCTTGCAGCGAGCGTCCAAACGGGCACAATCGGCGATCTTCAACTCTATAGCGAAACAGTTGGGGCGAGCGCAATGATGCTTGAGCAAAAAATTCAACAGCTGCTCAGCAATCGCCATGTCGATGTGTTGGTACTTTGGCTGCAAACTGGCTTAATCGAATATATTACGCCATTTTTGGCACGCATGCCCCGCCCAACGCTGGTAGTCAATCTTGGCGAAAATATTCCGCGCACCAGCGAACAGCATTCGTGGATTATTCAACACAGTTTGGGCTTATGGCAAGCACACTATGCCTTAGGCCGATGGGCGGCCGAACATTTGGGGCATACTACAATCCATGCACTGAGCCACTACGATAGCGGCTACGATTTGCATTATGCGCTTGTAACAGGCTTTGAGCAAGCAGGCGGCGAGCCAGTAGGCCACTACCTGAGCCATGTTCCGCCCGATCGCGGCAATTTTGCGCCGCTTTGGAATTATTTGGCAGAAACCCCTAGCGAGCTGCTCTTTTATACGGCATGCGGCCCAGAAGCAAAACAATTTTTAGCAGCGTGGAGCGATAGCCCGTTTGTCGGCAAGCGCCAGTTAGTCGTTAGCCCAATGACCTGGCTTGCAATCGAGCCTGAGTTACGCACCAAGCTAGCCCTAACGACATGTTTGCCATGGCATCCAAACGAACTTCCAGCTGCCCATGAGCAACCTTTTGCAACCCTAGCTCAGCTTTTAGGAACCGAGGCTGGGGCGTGGTTGGCGCAAGCGTTGCCCGAAGCAACCAGCGCCGATGATCAAATGGTTGTGCAGGCACTTGCCAAGGTCGCATGGTCAACCTCACGTGGCCCAATTCAACGCTATTCAAACCAACAAACGAGTGTGCCCAAGCTCTATCTGGTTCAAACGCATCCAACCGATCAAACCAGCAATCAAGTGCTTGAACTTGAGCAAGCGGCACTTGATCTTCGCCCACTGCAAAGCAGCATCGAACAAGCGCCGCGCAGTGGCTGGCTCAACTCCTATTTGTGTGTCTGACGAAGGTAACCAAACAGAAAGGTATCCCGCTGTGTTGAAACAATCTCGACTTTCTGCTGTGGTCATGGCACTCCTCACTGGGGTGCTCTTTGTGCTGCAAGGAAGTGGAGCCTTTGCCGCTCCAAAGCCTCTGCTGCAAGCTCAACAGTCTGCTGAACGCCCAATGGCAGCGCCCCTGCTTGGCTCCAACGATGTGTTGTTGAGCGATATGGGTGGGCTTGGCAATAGTGATGGCAGCATTGCTACCAATCCAGTTGTTGCCTACAATGCCACCAATAACCAATATTTGGTCGTGTGGGAAGGGTTGGAAGTAGATGGGGCACTCGATATCCATGGCCAGTTGATCGATGCAGCTACAGGGCTGGAAATTGGTAGCAACGATTTTTTAATTGCCAATCATCCCGATCCGGCTGACGCTTATTCTCGACCTCAAATAGTTTGGAATAGCGTTCAAAATGAATATCTAGTTGTCTTTGTAGGCGATTTTCGCACAAGTGGGCTTGTCGATGAACTCGAGATTTATGCTCAGCGCGTTTCAGCTAGCGGGGCTTTGCTTGGCTCGATTTTTCGCGTCAGCAACACAGGAGCTGATGGTGATTCGCTATCAGATGCTGATAAACCAGCAGTTACCTATAACGCCACCAACAATCAATATGCTGTCGTTTGGCATGGCGATGATAAAGCTGGTGGGCGGGTCGATGGCGAGTTTGAAGTTTATGTTCAGTTATTAGGCTATAGCGGCGGCAACCTTGTTGAGGTTGGCGGCGATGTTAAGATTTCTGATGTTGGATCAAATGGCGATCCAATCCTGCGACCTGAAGATGCTACTATCGTTTGGAACAGCCTCAACAACGAATATCTTGTGGCTTGGCGCTCCGATGATAGTGGCACAAATGGCGATTTTGATGTCTATGGTCAACGCTTAACTGCCAGTTTGGCCGAAGTTGGCGTTGATGATTTCTTGATCGCGAACAATCCTAACCAAGATTCGTTTGATGTAAATCTTGGCTACAACCCCACCAATAACCTTTATTTGGTCATTTGGTCGGGCGATAATGTGACTGATAGCGTCTATAACGTGTATGGTCAATTAGTCACTGGAGCTGGAGCGTTGAGCGGCGGCTTATTGGCCCTCAGCTCAACCAGCGATGGGGTTTCAACCGATCCAGTCATTACCTATAACTCGCGCGATAATCAATTTATTATTGCGTGGATGGCTCCCAGTGCTGCTGGCAATGCCGAGCGCGAGATTTTTAGCCAAAAAATTAATGCCGCCACTGGCGCACGCATCGCTCCCTTCGATGTGCAAGTTAGCGATATGGGGCCAAACGGCAGCGATACCTACTTTGCCAATGGCTATATTGGCATCGCTTATGGTGGCGCAGCTCAGAACCATACCTTAGTTGTTTGGGGTGGGGCTGATAATCGTGATGGCCAAGCAACTGGCGAATCAGAAATTTTTGGCCAATTGATTACGCCAATTCTAAATGTGCGCAAAACCATTACCAGCAATACAACCAACGTCGATGCCTTCGATACGGTCACCTACCAAATCGAAGTTGAGCACGCGACAATTGTTGAAGGCGCAGATACGGTTTCGCTCAGTTTGGCCGATGCTTTTAATCTTAATCTGAGCGATGTTTTGCCAGCGCAACTAAGCAATGTAACGCTGACCAGCGCAATTATCAGCGATGGCGCAACCAATACCAATGTTGCTGGCAATTTCGCGGTTAGTGGCAACAACCTTTCTACCACGACCCCAATGCCATTGCGCTACCGCTCGAATGGCAATAGCAGCCAAAAATTAACCTTGGTGCTTAGCGCCAAAGTTGCCAATACTGCGCTTGCTGGCGCAACTGTTGGCAATAGCGCCAATATCACATGGAGCAATAGTGCGTCGCTAACCACGGTTACTGGCTTAACCGATAGCACTGGAGCGGTTAATTTCAATGTGGCCAAAGCCTTCAGCGTTAGTAAATCGAGCCTTGAAACCGAGGCCTTGATCAACCAAGATATTACGTATCACCTTGCTGTTGGCGTGATTGAAGGTACGACCAATAGCTTACAGTTTATCGATACTTTGCCAGCCAATACCAGCTATGTTGCTGGCTCCATTACTGTGAGTAATTTCAATGGCATGACGGTCAATGGCTTAACCGCCAGTGTCAGTGGCCAAACCTTGACGATCAATGCCAGCAGTGTGGTCAATCCAGGTAATGTTGATAACGCTGCAACCGCTGATAGCGATGTGTTCCGTTTATCCTATCAAGTAAAAGTGCTTGATGTGCCAGCTAATGTCAGCGGTGACATCTTGACCAATAATGTCAATGCCTCGGCTAGCCCAAGCCAAGTTGATAACGGCAACACCCATAATCTGACGATTGTTGAACCATTCTTAGATGTAAGCAAAACCATCGTTGGCGTAGCTTCTGCGGTCGATGCTGGCGATACAGTGCGCTACCAGATTCAGGTTAGCCATACTGCCGCCAGCACCGCCCAAGCCTATGATCTGAGCGTGGTTGATGCATTACCTGCGGTGCTTGGCTCGCCTGTGGTTGAATCAGCCACGATTAGCGATGGAGCCACCACGACCGATGTTGCAAGCAATTTCACGATCAATGGATCAGGTCAGCTTTCAACTACAACCGCCACGAATCTCAATATCAACACCAATGGCACGAATGATCAAGTTTTGACAATCGTTGTGCGGGGAGTTATCAATAATACAGTCGCTCCAGGAGCAACAATTAGCAACACTGCCAATGTTACGTGGCGGAATGCAACCTCGCTCCAACGCTCAAATTATAACGATTCGAGCACTGCGCCGACTATTACGGTTCCAGCCAGCTTTAGCCTCGCCAAGGCGGTTACTTCTGGTACAAATGTTGTGGTTGGCTCAACAGTCACATATCAATTAACCGTAACCGTCATTGAAGGCACAACCACGAACCTAGAATTAGTCGATACCTTGCCAGCTGGGATGAGCTATGTATCAGGTTCTACATCGCTTATTGCCAATGGTATGACTGTCGCGCCTGTGACTGTATCCCGCGTTGGGCAGGTCTTGAGCTTCACAACCAATAGCGTGCTCAATCCAGGCAATGTTGATAATTCAGCCACCGCTGATACCGATAGTTTTACAATTACCTATCAAGCCACAGTCAATGATGTTGCAGCCACCGTCAATGGCACCGTGCTGATCAACGATGCCGATGGCAGCGCCGCTGGTGTTCCTGCCGATAACAACAATTCGGCCAGCGTTACCGTGGTTGAGCCACTTTTGGCAATCGATAAGAGCATCACCACCAGCACAGCCGGAGTTGATGCATTCGATACCGTGCGCTACCAGATTGTGGTTTCGCATCAGGCTGCAAGCACCGCCAATGCCTTTGACCTCAACCTGAGCGATGACATGCCTGCTGGCATCATCGGCATGGTCATCGAAAGCGCCACAATTAGCGATGGCGCAACCAATACCAATGTGCTCAGCAACTTTAACATCAATGGCTCAGGTGATTTGGTTACCCTTACGCCGCCAGACTTGTTGCTCAACACCAATGGCACCAACGACCAAGTGTTGACGCTGGTGGTGGCAGGCAAAGTGCGCAACCAAATTAGCCCAGGTGGCACGATTGCCAATGCAGCCACTGTGACGTGGCGCAATCAGGCAGGGGTTCAACGGGCTAGCTATACCGCAACCGACCTTGCGCCAAGCATTACGATTCCCGCCACCTTCAACGTGGTTAAAAGTGTTGCCGCGCCTGGCAGCGCAGTTGGGGCTGGCGCAACTGTCACCTATCGCCTAACCACAAGCGTCATCGAAGGCACAACCAATAATCTGCAATGGGTTGATACCCTGCCAGCAGGCATGAGTTATGTGCCGGGTTCGGCAGTGATTGAAAATGCCAATGGCATGACAATTAATGGCTTTGCTGCTAACCTCAGCGGCCAAGTCTTGACCATCAACGCGAGCAGCGTGCTTAATCCGGGCAATGTTGATAACGCCACTGCCGCCGATAGCGATAGCTTTACTCTGACCTATCAGGCAAACGTCGCAGGCAACGCCACCAGCGGCACGGTGCTGACCAACGATGTTGATGCTAGTGCCGACCCAGGCCTGAGCGACAACAACAATCAAGTCACGGTCACCGTGGTCGAGCCAGAACTCACGCTCAGCAAAACGATCAATTCAGCCACAACTGGCATCGACGCTGGCGATGAAGTGCGCTATTTGATCAAGGTTCAGCCAACTGCTACCAGCGGAGCCAACGCCACCAACCTGATGATCACCGACACTTTGCCCAGCCAATTGACTGCGACTAGCATTCTTTCGGCAACCGTCAGCGATGGCGCAACCACCACCGATGTTGCCAGCAACTTCACAATTGTTGGTGGCGAATTGCGCACCACTGGCAATCTTGGGCTTGATCTCAATACCAACGGTGCGAACGACCAAGTGTTGACCGTGATGGTTCGCGGTTTGGTCGCAACGTCAACCACGCCACTTAGCACGATCAGCAATACCGCCGACCTCACATGGCGCAATCCAGGTGGCTTCTTCAACTCCAACTACAACGCCACTGCTACGGCACCCACAATCAACGTGGCCAGCCGCTGGACAGTTGACAAATTTATTGTGCCGCCAATCTCCCAAGTCAGTATTGGTCAATTGGTGACCTATACCGTCGGCACGACCGTGATTGAAGGCACAACCCTCAATCCAGTTTGGGTCGATACAATTCCAAACGGCATGACCTATGTGCCAGGTTCGGCCCAAATCTCGAATGTCAACGGCGTGACTCTGAACGGCTTCAATGTGGCGCTCAGCGGCCAAACTCTGACGATCAGCGCTACCAGCATCGTCAACCCTGGTAATTCCAACAACGCTGGCAACGTTGATATCGACACCTTCTTGATGACCTATCAAGTGGTGGTTGACACGGTTGCTGGCGGTACAGTTTTGACCAACGACCTTGATTCAAGCGCTAGCCCAAGCTTGGTTGATAACAACAATCAAGTTGTGGTCACCGTGGTTGAGCCAACCTTGAGCTTGGTCAAAACTATTACCACCGCCACTGGCGGAGTTGATGCAGGCGATACAGTTCGCTATCAAATTCGCGTCGCACACGTGCCAAGCAGCAATAGCAATGCAACCAAGGTCTTGTTGACCGATACCTTGCCTTTAAACTTACAAAACTTGACCCTCGTTTCGGCGATTGTCAGCGATGGCGCGACGAGTACTAATGTTTCCGGTAATTTCTCGTTGAGCGGTGGTGTACTCAGCGTAACGGGCAATATCGACCTCTTGATCAATACCAACGGCAGCAACGACCAAGTATTGACGGTTGTTGTGCAAGGCACAATCGCCGATAGCGTTACCCCAGCCGCCACGCTTAGCAACTCGGCCACCACAACTTGGTCGAATGCTAGCGGAGTTAGCCGTCCACTCTATACTGCAACTGGCTCAGCGCCAACCATCACTGTGCCAAGTGTTTGGAGCATAACCAAGGCAATTTCGCCAGCAGCAAGCACCGTTTCACCTGGCCAAGTTGTCGAATATACGCTCACTACCACAGTTTTGGAAGGCACAACCAATAATGCTCAATGGCTCGATAGCTTGCCAGTTGGCATGAGCTATATGCCGGGTTCGGCCCAAGTGCTGGCTGCCAATGGCATGACGATCAATGGCTTCAACGCCTCGGTCAGCGGCCAAGTGCTCACCATCAGCGCCAGCAGTGTAGTCAATCCGGGCAATGTCAATAACGCAACGGCTACCGATAGCGATAGCTTTGTCATTCGCTACCAAGCAAGCGTTGATAACGATGTGAGCTTGGGCGCAACCCTAACCAATGATGTTGATGCAACCGCCAACCCAAGCCTAAGTGATAACAACAATGTAGTCAGCGTGAGTGTGAGTGAGCCAGCCTTGACCCTCAGTGTTGGCCAAAGCAGCGATGCTCAGCTCGAAGCTGGCGATCCAATCACCTTCACCGTGACGATCGATAATCCAGCAGGAGCCAATGCCCAAACTGCCAATACTGTGGCAATTACCAGCAGCTTCACCAGCAATCTCAGCAACCTAAATCTGGTGAATGTGCAACAAACGGGCGGGGCAACTGGTGGCAACTTTGCAATTGTTGGCAACAATCTCGCAACCAACACACCAGCAACGATGCCAATTGGCTCGCAAATTGTGCTGACAATTAGCGCTCAAGTGAACAACACTGCTGCTCCAGCCAGCTTGGTGAGCATGCAAAGTGGCGTGACATGGCGCAATCCAGCCGATGTTAGCTTGCCACGCTATGCCAAGAGCGCCAGCGCCGATACCACAATCGCCTCGTTCTTCGCAGTAACCAAGGCGCTTGTGCCAGCAGCCAGCACGGTTTCCGCAGGCCAAACCGTCACCTACACGCTCGCGGTCGAAGTGATCGAAGGCAGCACGAGCAATATTGTGCTGACCGACACCTTGCCAGTGGGCATGACCTACGTCGGTGGCTCAGGCACAATCTTGAGCAACGGCGGGATTACGCTGAATAACTTCACCGTCACCAGCGTTGGTCAAACCTTGATCTTCCGTGTCAATCCAGCTACCAATCCTGGCAGCTACCCAGAAGCTGGCCTCGACACCGATAGCTTTAGCTTGGTCTATCGCGCAACGATCGACCAAAGCGTCGCTTCGGGCACGGTGCTCAGCAACGAGGTTGATGCCACAGCCAGCCCGAACTTGAGCGATAACGACAACTCGGTCAGCGTAACCGTGGTTGAACCAGATCTCGCCATCAATTTGAGCAAGCTCACCGCCGATGATGGTTTGGATGCAGCCGATACGCTGCGCCAACAAATCGTCATCAGTCATACCACCAATAGCTTGGCCTCAGCCTACGATGTCGACCTCAATGTTGATTTGCCAGCAAGCTTTGGCACGCCAACCTTGATTTCGGCAATTGTCAGCGACGGTGCAACCAGCACCAATTACAGCGGTAATCTGGGCTTCGATGCCAATGGCGATTTGGTCAACACTGGCAATATTAATCTCTTAATCAACACCAACGGCAGCAACGACCAACGCCTGACGGTGATCGTCCAATACAACTTGCCAAACAGCGTCAACCAAGGCGCAACGGCCGCAAGCCAAGGTTCAATCACCTGGAAGAATGTCAGCGGTTCGCAATTACCAAGTTTCACTGCGAGCAGCAATAGCCTAAATTACAGCATTGCAACCAGCTTTGCGCTCGAAAAAGGCATAGCAAGCACCAGCATTAGCGAAACTATTGGCAATCAAGTAACCTTCGGCGAAGTGGTCACCTATGTTCTGACCGCAACTGTGCTCGAAGGCACAACCAATAATTTGCGCTTTGTTGATACGCTGCCAGCAGGCTTGGCCTATACCAATGGCTCGGTGACGGTTGCCAATGCCAATGGCATGACGATCAATGGCCTAACGGCAATGCTTAGCGGCCAAAACTTAATCATCGATGCGAGTAGTGTGGTCAATCCGGGCAATGTCAATGCAGCCAATGCCGTGGATAGCGATAGCTTTACCATCACCTACCAAACAACCGTCAATGGTAACCCAGGCCTCGTGCGCGGCACGGTCTTGACCAACAGCGTTGATGGCAGCGCCCAGCCAAGCTTGAGCGACGATGATAATAGCGTCAGCGTAACCGTAATCGACCCAAGCTTGGAAATCAACAAAGTTGTCGATGACACCACGCCAGACTTTGGCCAAGTGCTCAATTACACCATTACAATATCGCATACCGCCCAAAGCGCTTCAACCGCCTACGAATTGGCAATTGAAGATACGCTGCCAGTCGGCTTGACTCCGGTTGTTGGTTCGTTGACGGTCATTTCAGGCCCAACTCCAACCAGCTTTGCAATCAACGGCAGCAACATCGAAGCAACCTTCGATAGCTTGGCGCTTGGCTCAGTCAGCGTCCTCAGCTATCAAGCGCGGGTAGCTTCGCCACCAACCTTGGTCATCGGTTCGCCATTGATCAACAATGTGGAGCTTACATGGACTTCGGCCCAAGGCACGGTCAATTTGGAACGCAGCTACTTAGATGGTGCTGATGCTCCAGCGACTGTGACCAGTGTTGACTTGGCAATTAGCAAGCGCGTCACGCCACAGGTTGCCACGCCAGGCACGCCAGTAACCTTCACCATCAATCTGACCAATACTGGCAATTTGCAAACGAGCAACATTGTCTTGACCGACATTATTTCGCCACTGTTAACCAACGTCACGGTCAGCAGCCAAGGCTTGACAATCAACGATACTGGCGCGAACCCAGGCTATGTTTGGACGGTCAGCGACCTCCAACCATTTGCCAGCGGCTCGATTCAAATTGCGGGGATTATTAGCCCAAGCTTGGCCAGCGACACAACCTTGGTCAACAACGTGAGCGTTCGCGATGATATTGACCAATTGTTAACCAACAACACAGCGAGCGCGATTGTGGCCATCGTTGTGCCACGAATCAACTTCAGCCTCGCCAATTATGAAGTAGTTGAATCAACTGGCAGCGCAACTGTTACGGTTCAATTGAACGCACCAAATCCAAGTAGCGCAGTTCAGGTGAACTTTGCAACCAGCAATGGCACTGCCAATCTCAACGATTACACGCCAGTTACCCAGACCCTGACCATCCCACGCGGCCAAACCAGCGTGCAAGTGGTGGTGCCAATTACCAATGACAGCACCTACGAACTAAGCGAAACCATCGTGCTCAGCTTGAGCAACCCAGTTGGCACAGCCTTCGGCACGCCAATCACCAGCACGATCACCATCATCAACGACGATCGCGCTGTGGTCTACATTCCAATGGTGCTGAAGCCAGCCTCGGTAGACTTAGTGGTTGATAGCATTCAAGTGGTCAACGGCACCGTGCGCGTGACCGTGCGCAACGCAGGCACTGAGCCATTGGCTGGCGGCTATTGGGTCGATGCTTACATCAATCCAACCCAAGCGCCAACCGCTGCCAACCAGCCATGGAACAGCCTTGGCAACTTCGGTATGGCCTGGGCAATTCCAACCAATGCACCAGCCTTAGCGCCGAATGCGACCCTGACCTTGATCAGCGGCGGTCAATACTATCGCTCAGATTTGAGCTTCGTCCCAGCCGGTCAACTCAACGCTGGCAGCCGAATCTACGCCCAAGCCGATTCGTATGGCTTGACCAATTACGGCGCGATTTTGGAAACTCACGAAATCTATGGGGGAACCTACAACAACATTCGCGGGCCATACCTTGTGCCTGCAACCACCAATTTGGTCTTCGATGAGCAACGCCCAAGCACTCCAGCCGATTTGATTGGCGTGCCTGAACGGCCAGCCAGCCGCTAAATTAAAACCAATGTTGAACGAAAGTCACGGGGCAGTGGTACTGCCCCGTGATTGGTTTAACCGCAGAGCTAAATCTCAGTACTAACCGAGAAGGGGACTACGGATTGACATATGCCAAGGCGAGATATGTTACTATGGCAAGCAGATTCGGAGGTTGCCATGGAACTAACAGGCACATTCAATAGCTTTCCGTTACGCGAATTACTCGAATTGATGCAGCAAAGCTCAATGTGTGGCGAGCTTGAAGTTATCGGCCAACACGGGCGTGGAGTGATTCTCACCCGCGATGGGTTGGTGCGCCACGCAGAATATAGCGATAAAGTCGGCCCTGAGGCAGTTTGGCTCTTATTCGAGGAATCGAATGCCCAATTTGCGGTGCGAGATTTACGCGAACTTACCCAAGAAACCATGGTTTCGGATGCAACCAGCCTATGCGATGAGGCTGAGGATCGCGCCCGTTCATGGAGCGAATTACGCAATTTTATCCCCAGCGATAATGCAATTCCCTATATTCGCAGTGGCGCTATGCCCAGCCAGCCACTCGATTCAATGGCTGTAGCGGTTGCCCGCACAATCAATGGCGAACAGAGCATTCGCAGCATTGCCGAACGCTTGATCATCGAGCCAATCGATGTTTCACGGGCAATTGTGCGCCTAATCAAAGCTGGCGTGGTGGCAATTATCGGGGTTGATCCCGCCAAAAGCATAGCCGCCAAGGTTGTAGTTCCGGCCAGTGCACCTATCCCAAACCCTAACTTTACGCCAACCCTTACGCCAGCCCAACCAGCTGAGTTGGTTACTCCATCGTTGCCAGCGCAACCATCAACGCCTGCTTCGAGCGATAGTAGCCGCCCAAATCAAGGTGGCTTGCTTGGCCGCTTGGCTCAAGGCCCAGCCCGCCGCTAAAATTGCAAAACTATCAATACAATACGCGCCGGACACGAATAATTTGCTCGTGTCCGGCGCGCATTTGTCTATGTTCTCTGTGGCATAGTTCATTGGATTAACAATCAGCTGCATGCCCTCACCCCCAGCCCCTCGCCCACTGAACGCGGGCGAGGGGAGCATCATTAAGTGGTTTCGCCGCGCTGGCGGGAGCGGGGGTCACTTACAAGGGTAGGTTGTTAAGATCCCCTCACCCCAACCCCTCTCCCATCCGATGGGCGAGGGGCTTTCAGGCCGTGGTTCTTGCGCAATGCGTCGGTAAAAATGGGTGCTCCCCCTCGCCCGCGTTTTCGTGGGAGAGGGGGCTGGGGGGTGAGGGAATGGTATAGTTGCCAGCCAATCCAATGAACCATTACGCCTATGTTCTATGTTCTTTGCTCTATGTTCTTCTTAACGAATCCACACCGGATAGCTGCCATACTCAAAGGCTTGCAGCGCTTGGTTGGTTGGGTTCCAAACAAATACTTGCGGTGTTGCATAGATCGGGCCTGAGTCAGCACAGGTATAACTGCCCTTGGCAAAGGTTAGCCAATCGCCGCTTGGATTCCAGGTCGCGCCATGAATTTCTTGGCCAGTATTATCAGCAATTGGGCCTAAATTAGGCGTAAGCGCCGCCGAGCTGAAATCGGCATTTTGCACGCTTAACACTTGCGCAGTCAAACAGGCGCTGACATGAAAATTATCAATATAGGCCAGTTGCTCACGCTGCGCGTTCAATTGGGCACGGGTTACGCCATTGCCACCAATCTCGCTCAGCGCTTGCGGCACGCCATCCAGCAAAACCCACCATTGCATGCCATTGCCCGATGCACCAAGCAAATTAACTTGGCCACCATGGAAATAGATCCAGTCATCGTGGCTCAAAATAGCATCAACCACCCAGCTGCCGTTCTCATCCTCAACTAGCTCGCCAAGCGGGCTAAATGCACCATCGGTCAAGCTGGCCTCGCCAATTTGATTGCCATTATGCACCACCAACGCGCTACCATCGCTGAGCCACGCAGCCCGATAGCCAAGCGTGCTCACCACGATATTTTCTGGTTTAGCACTCTTCAAATCATACACATCAACAAATATCTCGCCCATATCGGTTAATTTGAGCAGCGCAAACTTGCCATCGCCATTGGGCGACCAAATTGGCTCAAAGCTCGTGGGCAAGCGCAAAAGCTCTTGGAAGTCGAGGCTATAAATGTGTAGAAAATCGCCCTTAAAGACGCTCAAATACTGCAAACTTGGGTCAATCCCCAAGCGGGCCAAGGGCACTGGGCCTTGCTCTTTATAGACCGTTTGTAAATCGCCGCCAGTCGCCGCGATTGAGTTAATCGCAAATCCCAAAGGATCAACAAAATAGATTCTGCCGGTCAGCATCGATGTATCAACCAAGGCATTGGGATCAGCATTGGCTGGCGTGGCTGGCTGGTTGCTCGGCTCAGCAGCTGCCTGCGTTGGCTCAGCGGTTGGTTCGCTTGGCGTACTCGAATCTAAGGTTGCCGTGGCCAAGACTTCAACTTGGCTGGCTGGCGTAATCGTTGGCGGTGGCGTAATTGTTGGGCTGGTGGCTTGACCACCACATGCAGCCAAGAGCAGCAAACTCAACAAGCCACTCAAAACGCGTAAGCGCATAGAAAACTCCTCACATAAAAAGCGTGCTATGGTTATAGCACGCTGCAGATCGATATACCACGATAAACAACTTAATCACAGCTGAAAAAAAGCTGATGTTATGGTTGGAGTTGCACTTCCATATGCAAGGTCTGGGTCATCGGCATTGTCAGCGATTGATCAGCATCCGAACCTTCGATGCTGATTACCATCGACATGGTTTGATCAAGCACATTCGATTTGAGCATGCCGGTGGCTTCGTCAATCACAACTGTGCCGCGTTGGCTATTTTCACCATTGCCTTTGTCAATCGACATTTTTATATCGTCGCGTTCCAGCAGATCAGGCAATTTTAATTCACCGATGGCAAATTCACCAGTCAGATCAAACGTAGCGAGGCCTGCATTGCGCTCTTTCAAGCTGTAGGTGTTGGTCAAAACCATCGAAAAAATCTGCACATTCATGTCGGTTACATCTTGCCATGAATCGCCAATTGCCATGGGTTTACCACCAAACGGAATAATCGTGGCTTTGGCATACGATTGTTCAAAGGTTTTGGTCAACATATCACGCATCATCACGGTTTGTTCGTTTTCTTCGCTGCCACCAAGCATTTTGTCGATCAGTTGATCGATACCATCGACCTTGGTTACTTTCGCTTCTGGACTCAAGGTAAGCGTCATTGGTTGGCTGATCAGGCCTGCAAATTGGGCGAATTCTGGCGAATCGGTGCTCGCAGCAGGATCGCTTGAGTCATAGACCATTGCCTGATCATTAGCATGGCTTTCAACCCGAATTGAATCGATCACAATCCGCATCACGGTTTCGCCTTCAGGCGACACCGAAACCACGCTTTGGTCCATGGTCATGGTGGTGGTAGTAGCTTGGGTTTGCTCAGTCATGAACATGCTTTGAGTCACATGTTGCACTTGGGTCGATTTATAGCGATAGCTTTGATTTGGCTGAACATTTAATTTCAAGGTGAGATTTTCGCTGTTCGTGGCAGCTTTATCATTTGTGCCACAAGCAACCAAACCAACCAACACGAACAGAACCAACATCCGACGTAGCATAAAGAGGCCTCGATTGCACTAAAAATCCAAGATCGCTCTCGCCGATCTTGGCATCTATATCGTGCTAACTATACTCGATTCTGAGGCGGTAGGTTTCAGGTTTGCGATGGATGTTGGGGTTGCACTTGACGACTAGCCAACGCATACAACACCGTGGTGATGCTAAAAGAACTGCTAGGAAAGATAAAAAAGTAGCGCAACGAAAGCACTGCCAAGCCCAACGAGACTGCACTATTGAAGCGCCAAATTGCCTGCAAACGAGCTGGCTCGTTGCCCAGCGCCCGTAGAATCAGCAAATTCAACACACCATAGCCAATCAATAGATAGCCCATTGTCAACGAAAAGCCGCTATTCAATTGCAACATGCTGCGTTGAACGCCAGGCAACTGCACCTGAATTTGGCGCAACTGGCTGGCTGCGCTTGAATCTGCTTCAGTTGCAAATAATTGAAAGTAAAGATGGCCCAGCCCAACGATTATAAAAATCCATGCGCCAAGCTTGCCCAGAAATGAGGTTTGCATCAATCTGCTCCTTGCATAATTAGGTTTGGTCGTGGGGTTGCCCACCACGTTAGCCCAGCCAACGCTGCCAATAAAATCCATTGCGGAGCCAACCACAGCTGCCGAGCAACTACGAGGTTCAATAACAACCACAGCGCGCTGTAAGCCAGATATTGACCAATAATTGCTCGCGCTTGTTCAATTGGCCGAGGATGGCGTTCTAAGCGCCAAACTTGATAGGCCAACCAACCAAGCTGAATCGTCAGCATATGCCAAGTTGCCAAGAGTTCTAAGCGTGGGCTGGCGGCCAGATTGGCTTGATTCAAGGCTTGAATGCTGGTTAATTGGCCAGCTACACCATGAATTAACGCCGTCGCCCCGCCAATCAAGCCCACAATTGTTGTGCGTGCTAGCATCGTTTGCTCCTATGCAGCTTGCAAGTTGGCCAGCCCAGCCTTGATCATCTGGTTGACAACCACATGGTGAAATGGCCGAATCACATTAAAGTAGACTGGCCCCGTCCAAGCGTGATAGCGCACAATCGTGAGCGTATGCAGCTTGTACTCTAACCCAGCAACTGGCTCCAAAACCACCGCCAACCATGCAGTCAGATGCGATTCGCTGGCCGAGGCCAGCAAATACTGGCCTTCCGCCGCCGCCGTAACCTTGAAAAAACCCAAGTTTTGGCCTGCTTGCATTGGCACTTGCTCAGGCCGTAGTTGGTTGCTGTTAGGAATACCATCTTGGCGCATGCCCAACAGGCGCACAAATCCCCAGCGAATCGCATACAACGTTTGCATCCAAGCTGGGTTATAGCCAATCATGGCGGCGATAAAACGGCGTAATTCTTGCTCAGGTTCGGTGGTACGAATCTGGCGGGTTTTAACATCAACGTGATTCGCTTGGGCGATCAGCGGTGCCAATATTGGGTGCTGCTGGATCGACATCAGGGCCTCCAGGAATTGCATATAAACGTAAAAATTCATCGTAGAGCTGGCGTAAACGTGACATTGGCAGCATTGGTTGCATCAATACAGCGCCAAGCAAAATCACATAGGCATGCTGGGCCATCAATAAACCTTGATCGGGATTTCCAGTAATTGCACTACAAATTTCGGCCACAAAGCTCACGCGCAGGCTATCGATGCGTTCGATCATCGCCCGAACTTCAGCATCGTGCGCCGCCCAGCCACGCATGGCAATTTCCACATCCCACGGGTCGTTGGCTGCATAAATCGCCACTATCGTCAGCAAATCAAACAAAGCGCGTAATTTTTGGCTAGGGTCGGTATAGCTCGCCAAATGCTGAATAATATCTAAGGTATCTTGTTGCTCGAATTGCTGCAAAAGCGCAGTTTTGTAGCTTGGCCAGCCGCCAAAGTGATGATAGAACGAGCCTTTGGTCACCCCCAAATCGGTCGTCAAACGCTCAATTGTCAAGGCCGAAACCGATTCGCTGCTGAGAATACTCAGCCCATGGTGCAACCAATCTTCACGGCGTACCCGAGTCATACTGCCTCCGTTATGCCATAGCTAAAACATACCATACTGTATGGTATTGTCAAGTAGGCTTAAAATTCTAAAAATATTATCCATGAAAAGCTTTGACATTGGCAAAGCCCAACATCTACAATGATCCTATGGTAAGGAACGGCCCTTATCACATGGAGAAATGTATGACTACTTCAGAGCAACCTCTCGCACCTACTCCGCCAATGGGTTGGAACTCGTGGAACATGTTTGGTAGTACGATTCATGAAGATTCAGTCCGGGCCACAGCTGACGTGATTGTTAGCTCAGGGCTTAAGGATCTTGGTTATAACTATGTGGTGATTGATGATTGCTGGTCGACCAAAGTTGGCCGCGATGGCAATGGCAATTTGGTCGCCGACCCCGAAAAATTCCCCAGCGGCATCAAAGCGCTGGCCGATTATATTCATAGCCTAGATTTGAAAATTGGCATCTACTCCGACGCAGCGCATCTGACCTGCGCCAGCTATCCTGGTAGCTTTGGCTTCGAAGAGCAAGATGCACAATTATGGGCTTCGTGGGGCATCGATTTTCTGAAATATGATTTTTGTTTTGCGCCAACCGACCAAGCCACAGCGATCGACCGCTACAGCCGCATGGGCGAGGCCTTGCGCAAAACCAACCGTCAGTTTCTCTACTCGCTCTGTGAGTGGGGTGGCCGCAGCCCACAGCTTTGGGGCCGCTCGGTTGGCGGACATATGTGGCGGGTCACTGGCGATATTTTCGATAGCTGGGTCGATATTTGGGTCGCGCCGCACAAATATTATGGCCTAGGCATTGACACGGCAATTGATATTGCTGCCAATTTGGCTGAATACGCAGGCCCCGATGCGTGGAACGATTTGGATATGCTGGTGGTCGGGTTGAAGGGCAAAGGCCAAATCTCCGGCGGCGGCTTATCATTCATCGAATATCAAACCCATATGTCATTGTGGGTCATGGCCTGTTCGCCCTTGATGATCGGCTGCGATATTCGCAACATGGATCGCGAGACCAACAGCTTATTAACCAACCGCGAAGTGTTGGCCGTTAACCAAGATCTGTTGGGCATTGCAGGCCGACGAGTCAAGCAAATTGGCAGCTGCGAAATTTGGAAAAAGCCGCTGGCTGATGGCTCAGTTGCGGTTGCCTTGATTAATCGTGGCGCGAATGGCAGCGATTTGACCTTGCGCGCTTGCGATATTGGCCTGCTCGACACACCAAAATCGGTGCGCAACTTATGGGAGCAAGAAGATATTGCTGAATTTGGCGAAGCATGGCAAACCCGCATCCAGCCCCACGAAACCTTATTGCTCAAAATCAAAGCCTAAAATTAACGCCGCAAGCGAAAGCCCCGTGAGATCTATAACATCTCACGGGGCTTTTTGCTTAATCAAGCTTAGGCATCTTTTTGGATTGGGGCCATAAAGACTTTGAAGACTGGAATTTCAGGCGTGCGGCTAGGGGTAATCGTTGGCGTGTTGGTCGGCGTATTCGTTGGGGTTCGGGTTGGGGTGTTGGTTGGGGTATGGCTTGGGGTAATCGTTGGCGGCGTACCGGTTGGAGTCTGCGTGTTGGTTGGCGTGTTAGTTGCCGTGTTGGTTGGCGTATTGGTTGCCGTGTTAGTTGGCGTATTGGTTGCCGTGCTCGTAGCTGTCGTTGTTGCTGTAGCGGTGTTTGAAGGCGTTGGCGTGTGGGTAATTGGGGTTGGGGTATCGCCACCAGCCACATTGCCCGAATAGCTAAAATCGTCAATCCCAAGATACAAACCACGGGTTATTGTATTGACAACGTGGTGGCGAAACCCAATCCGTCCAATCATCGGTTGATTCAGGCCACTGATCGTATAGCTAAATTCGGCCCAATCGTTACATGGATAGCCATCGCTACCATCAGGATCATTACCAAATTCCAGATCGGGATTAATTCGACCAAGCAGGTTTGAGAAATCACCAGTGTTATTGCCACTCGCAACATTGGTGCTGGTTCCGGCAAGGCTATAGCGAATATCCAAGCGATCGGGACCGCCTGTACAGCCAACTGAGCGTGACCAAAATGAAACAGTTTTTCCATTTTCGAGCCACAATGGCGGGGTTAACAACCAGTTGCTGACAATTGCATCACTATCGGATGTTGCCGCCTCCCAAGCCGATCCAGCAAATGAATTCGCTGCACCTGAATGAGACCCCATGTTTGTAAAGCCATTAGAGCGACCTTGTTTCCAACGATCATGCTCGGTTGTGTCTGGGTTAATTGGATCACTAGCATTCACAATCACCCAGCCATCAGCTAAGGCTCCGGAAAATGAATCGAAGTTTTCATTCAAAACGGTGGGTGCTGCCGGTGCGCTAGGCGCTTGCGGCTGAACCAAACCCTGTAGACCGATCCCGGCTAGCAAGAGTATCCCTAAAAGCGAAGCTCGAAAGCGTGTTGCCATGTGTGCGATGACCTCCCCATATAAGTGCAGATAGCCCTAAGTATAAGAAAACACTTAACAATCTGCAACATGCAAATGGGCAGATAGTCCTAGGCGCGTGCGTAGCCTATGGCAGATAGTTGTACTGGTACATCAGGTTAACCACCGCCTGATCCCCTCACCCCAACCCCTCTCCCACGTGGCGGGCGAGGGGCTTTAATCGCGTGGTTCTACCACACTGCGTGGTAAAAACATCTGCTCCCCCTCGCCCGCGTTTTCGTGGGAGAGGGGGCTGGGGGGTGAGGGGACACGGTTGCCAACTCAATGAATCAGTATCGATAGTTACTAGGACTATCTGCCATTGAGGATAAATAAACTTAGATCACTTTGACCACAATTTTGCCGCGCACCCGATTGCTTTGCATGCGCTCGTGGGCCGCAGCAAGTTCGGCAAAGCCAAAAACATGCTCAACTTCAATCCGCAGTTGTTGGCTGTCGATCAGTTGGGCAATTGCGGCAAGTTGGGCTTGATTCGCTTGCACTAAGTGGCTCAAGCTCTTGCCTGCGTGGGCCGCAGCCAAATCTTCTGGGGGCGAGCCAACAATCGTGACCAAGCCAGCGTGGGGTTTTAGCACTGCATACGAACGCGCTTGAACCTCGCCGCCAACCGTATCAAACACTACATCAACAGGCTCGATTTGTTGCTCAAATGGGGCAGCCGTATAATCAACATATTGATCAACGCCCAGTTCGCGCACAAAGCCTTCGTTGCGGGCCGAAGCAGTCGCAATCACATGTGCGCCGCGTAACTTGGCCAATTGCACCGCCACATGGCCAACGCCACCAGCAGCAGCATGAATCAGCGCCCGATCCCCAGCCTGCAAACCAACAAGATCGAAGGCTTGCCAAGCGGTCAAGGCCACCAATGGCACAGCTGCCGCTGCTTCAAAACTCAGGCTGGCGGGCTTAGCCGCAACTTCGCTCGCTGGCGCAAGCACATATTCTGCATAGGCTCCAGCAGGCGTTGGAAAATTGACCATGCCATAGACTGCATCGCCAACCTGCCACTGCGCGACGTTCGCACCAACCGCAGCAATCGTGCCCGCCACATCCCAGCCCAGCACCACCGGAAAAGCAGCTTCATCAAAAAAGGCAACCATGCCCGAACGCACTTTATAATCAACCGGATTAATCCCAATCGCATGCACTTTAATTAATACTTGATCAGCTGCTGGCTCAGGCCGCTCAATTTCAACCTGCTCCAATTCGTCGATGCCACCATAGCGCTTAATTTGAACTGCTTGCATCGTTGCCATATCCAGGTATCCTTCCATCTAGAGAACCATAACTTTGCCATAAGTATAAACCGTGCTATGATTTTTACAAGAACGCACAATTTTGTTGGGTACTAACAATTTTGATACTATTGGATTACAAAGGGCTAAATAGTATGTGTCATGATTATAGGTTCAGCTATTCATGCCCAGTTGAGGCAACCATTGCGGTGATTGGTGGCAAGTGGAAGTGTGTGATTTTGTTTCATCTGTGCGATGGCAAGAAGCGCTTTAGCCAATTGCAACGCTTTTTGCCCGAAATTACCCAGCGTATGCTGACCTTGCAACTGCGCGAACTTGAAGCCGATGGCGTGATTAGCCGCACCGTCTACGCCGAAGTGCCGCCACGAGTCGAATATGCCCTGACTGAGTTTGGCGAGAGTTTGCGGCCAATTCTCTTTCTGATGCGTGATTGGGGCCAGGAGTATCGTGATACGATTGTGGATACCAAAACCCGTCAAGCGAGCCAAACCAACTAAATATCAATCGGCATTTAACAAGCGGCGATAGGTTTGCAAAGCAAGTGGAATTCGCGGGCCATACCAGGTGAGCAATTGGCCATCGCAGCAATTAATTTGGGGAGCCAAGCCCTGCAATTCCTCAGCATCTGCTTGGCTAAATGGGTATGGTTCGTCGGGCAGTAAAATGCGATCTGGTTGCAAAGCCGCAATTTCAGCCAATTCCAAGCGTGGATAGCGGCCCGCTGGATCAGCCAAACAATTGCTTGCCCCACAGTATGCCAACAAATCGGCGGCGTAGGTCGCTTTACCAACCCACATCCATGGGTCGCGCCAAATTGCAGTAGCCACTCGTTGTTGCCGAACAGGCGCAAGCGCCAATTCAGCCTGAATCGCGGCGATCAAGGGCGCAGCCTGCGCGGTCCGTCCAAGCATGCTCGCAATCGTTTGCAACGAAGCCATGGCCTGTTGCACGCTATCAATCTCGCTCACATAAATCGTCAAGCCAGCGGCTGCGAGCGCGGCAATATCGCGCTCACGATTTTCTTCCTTGTTGGCGATAATTAAATCGGGCGCAAGCGCAATAATCTGCTCGCGATTGGGATTTTTCGTGCCGCGCACTTTGGGCACTGTGGCCACTTGTGCGGCGGGCACAATACAATAATCGGTAATCCCGACAATCTGCTCGGCCAAACCCAACCAAAAAAGATACTCGGTGAGGCTTGGCACCAAGCAGACAATCCGCTGTGGCACGCGATCGAAGCGCAATTCACGCCCTAAATCATCGGTTATGTTATACGATTTGGCCAATCAAATACCCCAAGAAACTCAGAATCAGGTTATAGAACAGCAAACCATAGGCAACGCTGACGAAGGTTTCTTCATAGGGCTTGGAAAAAAGCACCCGCAGCGCCTTCAAAGTTGCAACCATAAACAGCAAACTCAAAGCCAAGCTCGAAATTCCACCAACAAAGCTCACAAAGCCCGTTAGCAAATAGAAAAGCCCACCTACAACAAGCATAATCGGCGGCCAAGCCATGGCTAAGGCCGTGGCAAATTCATCACGTTGGCGAAAACTGAGGCGCTGACGTTGGGCAATAAATGAAATCAAGGCCGCAAAACCAGCAGTATGCCCAACCACGCTAGCTACCAAGCTTTGGCTAGCCAACTTAGCTGGATAATGATAAATCAGCAAACCAATCACCAACAACAACAAACCACTGACAAACGCCCCAATTGCGACATAGATCAAAGCATTTTTGAGCGAGCCACGCCCGCGCACAAGGCCAAATGGCGGCTCGCTGGGCTTGCCAGCCAAGGCAATCGAGGCTTGTAGCAGTTCAGGAAGTTGCATTGTTGGGATGGGAGGTGATGGCGGCGACGATGGAGCAGATTGTGATGACGACGGCTGAGGGTTACGAAAACTCATTGGAATCCTCCACGCAAAGAGCGAGCTTGCAAAAGTTCGCGGTAGGTGGCTAGGGTTTGCCGCGCCACAACCGGCCAATCAAAACTCTGGCGCACAATCGCCGCGCCAGCAGCACCCCATTGCGGCCAGTATTCGCGCAAATCGAGCGCTAAACGCAGCGCATTGGCCAAAGCCTGTTGATTGTTCGCTGGCACCAACAAGCCATTATGGCCGCTGATAACTTTATCGGGAATGCCGCCAGCAGCGGTTGCTACCACCGGCAAGCGATGAATCATCGCTTCAAGCGTGACCAACGACGAACCTTCATACAAGGTTGGATGAATGAACAAATCAACATGTTCATACAATGAATGCAATTCACGATCACTCAGACGACCGAGCAGGCTGACATGTTGCGCCAAGCCCAGATTTTGGGCCTGCTGCTCCAAGGCTGGCTGCTCTTTGCCAGTGCCAACCATCAACAAGCGCCAGTTTGCAGGCAACACAGTACGCAATTCGGCCAAGGCCGCCAGCAGCAGATGGTAGCCTTTGTTGCGCTCCAAGCGACTAACGGTTAAAAACACAACCTCGCTACTGGCTAAATCCAAGCGTTGCGCTAAATCATGGCCCAATTCAGCATCAACCTGCTCCAAGGCTTCGGCAACATCAATCGCCGAAGGCAACACCGCCACCCGCGCAGGATCAACGCCCAAAAAGTGCGGCAGATCATCGGCGGTGCAGGCATCGGTGGCAATCGCACAATCTGCTTGGCGATGGCTCCACGAATATTGGGCACGAAACGGCGCGTAAGCAATTTGCTTGCGCCAATCAATATTCTTATATTCTTCCATGCCATGCGGGTTGGCAATATGCGGAATGCGGCGCAAATCTGGCTGCTGTTGGCGTACCAAGCCCCAGCCCAAAGCACACAAGCCTTGGCTATGCACGATGTCAATCTGGCTTTGCTGGGCGGTTTTTGCCATCGCGCTGGCTTGCTGCCAGGTAAAAATCGGATAATTAATTTGGCGGCCAAGAATGCTGTTTGGCCGCAACCAAGGGCTGGTGCGATCATAGCGGGTTTCGTGCAACTTAATCAACGGGTTTTGGCACAAACGATCATAGGCCGTGCCTGAGCTTGGCGCAGCATTGGGAATCGTTTGAGTCCAGAGATCAAGCTTAACGCCCAAATCGCTCAAATGGGTGACCAAATGAAAAACATGGCGTTCGATGCCACCAAAGCCGTGCAACGGAAAAACCGCCCGACAAAGCATGGCGACACGCAATTGATCATCGATTGAAGGCGCAGGCGTTGGTGACATTGCACAACCAAACTAAACAAAAGCCCCTCGCCCCAACCCCTCGCCCACGATGCAGAAAAGGGCTTTTTTGATTGAGTGGTTCCCCCTCTCCCGCGTTCAGTGGGAGAGGGGCTGGGGGTGAGGGCATACCCAAAACTACCAATAAGCTTCGCGAAAATCGCGATAAAAGCCGACTGTATGCTCTAGGCCTTGGCGCAAACTGGTGGTTGGTTGCCAGCCCAATACTGCTTGAATTCGGCGATAATCGCTATAGACGCTGCCAATATCGATGCGAGCTTTTTCGGGGGGAAACGGCACCAAACGATACGAGCCAGTGCCCGCCACCTCAGTCAAGGTCGAAATCAACTGCAAATGGCTAATTGGCTCAGGGCCACCAAGATTAAACACTTGACCATCGGCGGCAGGATTGATTGCGGCCAACAAAAAGGCTTCAACCGCATCATCGACATAGGTATAATCACGCTGCTGCTCACCATCACCATAAATGCTAATCACTTCGTTATCGAGCGCTTGGCGCACAAACCAGCCCAACGCCGTTTGGCGGGCATGGCGCACCAACATGCGCGGCCCATAGGTGTTGGTCATGCGCAAGGCACAAGCCCGAATCCCATAGACATTATTATAGAGAATGTGATACCACTCGCCAGCCATTTTGTTGATGCCATTCACATCAGTTGGGTGCAACAGATGCTGCTCATCGACTGGCACATAATCGGGGCGGCCATAGATTTGGCGGGTGCTGGCAAAGACAATTTTGATCGCAGGGTTATTGTGGCGACAAGCTTCCAAAATCGAAAGCTGCGCCCGACAATTAATATCCAAGTCGTTGAAGGGATTTTCCATTGAATCAATATGGCTAACTTGGCCAGCAAGATTAAACAGATAATCTTGGCCTTGCACCAAATATTGCAATGAATGTTGGTCGCGCACATCGGCAATATTAATTCGAACGTGGTCGGCCAAGCCGTGCACATTCGCCATATTGCCGCCATACTCTGGCACCAATGAATCAACGATAACAACTTCTGCGCCTAAATCAACCAAGCGAAAGGCTAAATTCGAGCCAATAAAACCCAAACCGCCAGTAATCAAACAGCGTTTACCGCGAAATGCCTGCTGTATCACACAACCTCCATACGAGCCATTTAGCCTACGTCACGCCCAAGCGCACGTTGGCGAGCGGCTTGTTCCTTAAGATGCTTGCCAAGGATGACCAATTTCCACCACAGCTGCAACAGCTGAATCAGCGTGCGCCACAAACGGGGAAAATTAAAAAACTGTGATTTGCCATATGTCCGATGATAATGATGGACTGGCACTTCGGCGAAATTAAAGCCTGCATCCTGCAACTTTTTCACCAATTCCAAACAAATTGTGCCACTATCCGATTCAAGGTTGACCACATCGAAGACATTGCGCCGAATCAAACGAAAATCACAATCAACATCACGTAATTTAAAGCCAAATAAAAATTTGACTCCATGGTGATAGATTCGGCCAATAATTTTCCGATGCAATGGGTCAGAACGGGCAATCTTATAGCCGTTGACAATATCAACCTCAGGGGTTAGCTGTTGGTACAAATCGCGTAATTCATTGGGGTCGTATTGGGCATCGCCATCGGTATAAAACACCAAATCTTTGGTGGCCGAGGCAAAGCCGGTGCGTAACGCTCCGCCATAACCGCGGTTTTTGGGGTGGTGAATTGGGCGAAACCGTGGATATTTGGTGGCTAAATCATCAAGCACTTGCGCGGTATAATCACTGCTACCATCGTTAACCACGATCACTTCATAATCATCGGTGAGTTCGGGTAAAACGTGAAATGCTGTGATCACCAAGCTACCAATGGTGCCAGCATCGTTATAGGCAGGAAAGAAGACCGAAATACTTGGACGTTCGCTGGTCATTTATAATCCTTTGACTGGTTTTTAATCGTTTTGATGCAGAGTACTAGCAGCGATTATAGCAGAAAGCGCCACGCCTGCCGCCAAAGCTTGGTGTTAATTGGGCTACTTTGGCTTTTAATTGGTTGTGGTTCCAACGCCCCAACCCCAAGGCCAACCATCACATGGCGGTTGGCCCAACCAGTTGCCGCCACAATCACCATCGGGCCAACCTATACGCCGCAAGCGAGCGAGGTTCCACCAATGCAACCAAGCCAAATCAGCGATAAAGTGCTTTATTTGACCTTTGATGATGGCCCCGACCCAACCTGGACACCCAAAATACTTGATTTGCTGGCCCAGCATCAGGCCCAAGCCACCTTTTTTGTGCTCGGACGCAATGCCCAAGCCTATCCCGAAATTATTGAACAACAACGCTTGGCTGGCCATCTGCTGGCAAACCACAGCTGGAGCCATCCCGACCTGACCCAACTTGATCAAGCAAATGTACTCCACGAGCTGAGCGCAACCCAAGCCTTATTGGGTGCAACCGCCAGCAATTGTTATCGGCCACCTTATGGCAAGCACAACCAGCAAACTACTGCCAGCGCCGATCAATTGGGTTTGCGCATGGTGTTATGGGATGTGGATAGCGCTGATTGGAAACAACCAGGCACTAAGGAAATTGTGGCCCGCATTCGCAGCCAAGTGCGCGATGGAGCCGTGGTGTTGCTGCACGATGGCGGTGGTTCGCGCCAACAAACAATCGAGGCCTTGGAGATTCTACTGCCTGAGCTAGCTGCCCAAGGCTATCGCTTTGTCGCTGCCTGTAGTTAAACGAAAATCGCTAGCGATACGACGTTGTATCACTAGCGATTCCACAGATCAGAGCCAATTGTGGCTTAGCGGACGCGTCCACGTTGGAAGAGGTTTACAATCCCAAGCAAGACGACTGCACCAATCAAAGCGGTCAAGACGCTCCACACGTTGAACACGTTAGCGGTCACGTCGCGGTTGATCAAAAAACCGCCAATGAATGCTCCGATGATACCGACAACAATATTCAATACTGTGCCTTGTTGAGCATCGGTGTTCATAATTTTGCTAGCGACCCAACCGATCAATGCGCCGAAAATAAGCCATGCAATAAGTGAAAACATTATAGATTCCTCCAAATAGTTAATTCAATATCAGTGCTTGTTGATACTAATTAATTGAGTTTCAAAGCTTAGCGAACGCGGCCACGTTGGACCAAGTTGACGATTGCGAGTAAGACTACTGCGCCAATCAACGAGGTCAAGACGCTCCACAAGTTGAACACGTTAGCGGTTACGTCGCGATTGACCAAAAAACCGCCAATGAATGCACCAATGATACCGACGACAATATTTAATACTGCGCCTTGTTGAGCATCAGTGTTCATAATTTTGCTAGCGACCCAACCGATCAATGCGCCGAAGATAAGCCAAGCGATAAGTGAAAACATTGTGATTCCTCCATTAGTTTGTTTCAAATAGTGCTTGTTGTTACTACTGTGATTGCTTATGCAGAAAGTGTGCCAGCATTTCTTTTTCAGTAGTTGTACATCGTTTAGTTTCCTATCAATGTACTTTTTCCTACTGTTGCTGTAATGCAGAAAGTGTGCCAGCGTTTTTCTGTTGGTAATCGACAGTTGTAAACCTGTTCTGCTGAAATATAAATGCAGAAAGTGTGCCACCATTGAAAGCCAAAAGGCAGAAGGCAAAAAGCAAAAGTGGGGATCGGGTGTTGGGGGCTGGGGATCTGGATTCAGGGGCTAGTGGCCAGAATATTAAGGATGAGGGATGAAGTAAGAACAAAGAGCATAGATGTACTAGTTCATTGGATTGGCAACGAGGAGCATGCCCTCACCCCCAGCCACTCTCCCACTGAACGCGGGCGAGGGGAGCACCGGTTTCTTGGTTCCCCCTCGCCTCGCGGGCGGGAGAGGGGGCTAGGGGGAGAGGGGATCAGGCCATGGTTAACGCATGAACCAGTACACATAGCCCATAGCCTCATTCCCTTCGCGCTCTTCGTGTCCTTCGCGGTTTCAGGCCTTCGTGGATCAAAAACTAATCTGGCTCGAAGCCCAAAATATCGATTCGTGAATTGCTAAGCACCACCCAATCGCCAGTTTGCAGCTGCTCATTGGGCAATTTGGCCACATTTGGGCCGGTTATGGTCGTGCGCAGGCCAATGCTGCCAACCCCAACCGCAACAATCGCCTCAAGATAACTGACTGCATAGCCCAAATCATCGCGCCGCTCCCAAGTAATTAACTCTTGAATGCAGCCATAGGCTAGCGGCATGGTGCTCAGCCCATTGCCAACCTCTGGCTCGATTGCCATGCGCTGTGTATCTGCTGGTTGCAAGGCGACTCGGCTCAGCTGAAACACCAACTGGGCTTTGCCATAGCGGCCCGCATGAGCTTGATTCACATGATTATGGCGATCAACAACGCCTAAGCGCACTTGCTTAAAGCCCAGCACAATTAAGGGCAAAAAGCGCTGCCCGCTGCTATGCATCCTGCCTGGAATCAATTCTTCGAAGCAGGAATGTAATTGCAATGCTTGAGATTTTGGAAAATGCATCAGCTTCGGCTCCCTAAGCGCTTGAGTTTTTCAGCAGCGGCAGCAATTGTTTCGGGCTTTTTGGCAAAGCAAAAACGCACCATTCCCGATTGATAGCCATCATGGTAGAAGGCTGATGGGGGAATGGCCGCCACGCCAATGTCGCTAATCAGATAGCGGCAAAATTCTGCATCATTATCCCAGCCCAAATCGCGAATATCAGCCATCACAAAATAGGTGCCTTGTGGCGGCAACACATACAAGCCTGCATCGCCCAGCGCTTTGACCAATTGAGCACGCCGTGCGCTATAAAATTGCAATAATTGGCGTTCGTATGGCTCGCCAGCATTCAAGCCGACCACCGCTGCCACTTGCAAGGGTGTGGCGCTAGCAAAGGTCACAAATTGATGCACCCGCCGAATCGCCTCGGTTAGTGGATTGGGCGCAATCGCATAGCCAATTTTCCAGCCAGTTACGCTAAATGTTTTGCCAGTGCTACTGATGGTGACTGTGCGCTCCCACATGCCGGGCAAGGTGGCAATCGAGCAATGCTGATGATCTTCAAATACCAAGCGATCATAGACTTCATCGCTAAATACCAACAGATCGTGCTCAATTGCAATTGCTGCTAGCTGGCTCAGCTCAGCCCGCGACCATACTTTGCCAGTTGGATTATGCGGCGTGTTTAGGATGATGGCTTTAGTTTGCGGCGTAATCGCAGCCCGAACTTGGGCAAAATCCACATCCCAGCGTGGCTCGCTCAACCGAACGTAGCGCGGAATACCGCCAGCCATGAGCACATTTGGCGGGTAGGCATCATAATATGGCTCGAAAATAATCACCTCATCACCTGGATTGATCAGGGCCATGATTGTGGCAAAAAGCGCTTCGGTTGCCCCGCTGGTGACCGTAATTTCCGTTTCGGGATTGACTGCAGCTTTGGTGTGGCGCTCCCATGTCCGCGCAATCGCCGCTCGCAAGGTTGGCAAGCCCGTGCTTGGCGCATATTGATTGAGATCGGCATTGATCGCGCTACAAGCAGCATCTTTTAAAAATGCAGGCCCAGCAAAATCAGGAAAGCCTTGGCCAAGGTTGATCGCTTGATATTGCGTGGCCAAAGCGCTTATTTCACTAAAAATTGAAGTGTCAAAGCCAGCTAAGCGATTGGCGGATTTGGGATGCACAACAAGCCTCCTAGCCTGTAATCACAACTTTACCAGTGCCGCTTTCGGTTGCCACACGCACAATCCCAGCCAAATCATCAAGTGCGACGGTGGTATCAACGTGCGGTGCCAAGCGCCCATCGGCAAACATCGCACTTACATCAGCGATCAATTTGCCAAGCACTTGCGGGGTTTGGCGGTTGAGCCAGCGGCCAAGCCAAAACCCACGAATTGTCGCTTCGCTAAAGATAATCCGCCCATCAATCTGAATTGGTTGGTTGCTCAACAAACCATACACAATCATTTGGCCATAGGGTGCGAGTGCATTGAAAACTGCCGTGCCAGTTTCACCAGCAACTGCATCAATCGCCTTGGCGATGCCCTTTTGGCCAGTAATTTCCTTCCAACGCGCGGCCAGATCATCGCCAGGCACGGTAATGACACCAAGTGCACCAGCATCAAGCAAGGCTTGGGCTTGTTCTGCTTTGCGTACAGTCGCCACCACTTTGAAGCCGCGAACTGCGGCCAATTGCAACATAGCGCGGCCTAAATGCGAAGCACCAGCAGTTACCAAGACCGGTTCGTCGGGCTGCAACTGCAATTCATCGCTCATAATCCAGGCGGTCAAATAATTGACCCATGTGCAAGCAGCTTGGGCATCGCTGAGTGCTGCCGGAGTTGGCACCAAAAATTGGGGCTTGACGACTGCATACTCGCGCCATGTACCCTCGGTTCCAACTGCGCCCAGCATGAGGATAACCCGATCGCCGACTGACCAGCCAGTGACTCCCTCGCCGAGTGCTTCGATCACCCCAGCGGCCTCGTTGCCTGGGACTGCTGGTAAGCTTGGGCGCACCCCATACGTCCCTTGAATCGTATAGACATCTGATGGATTGATCGAGCGTGCGGTTAGGCGGACTAAAACCTCGCCAGCGCCAGCGGTTGGGGTTGGCTTTTCGACCAACTGCAACACATCTGCCAAGGCTCCAAATTCATGAAATTCAATTGCTTTCATGGCATCCCTTTGGCATAAAACACACATCGACGTGCTAAAGTATATCGTATCCCCCATGGGGTGACATGTCAATCAATACTTGCGGCTTACAAGTTGCTAAACAAGGCGTATAGAAATCATGATTCGGGCCAAGAAGCCCCTAAAATAGCCCATTGTAATGGCCAATTCCCCCCATAGGGATAGGCTAATAGAGGACTAATAAAACATTGACAAAACTCTAGCCAACATGTAGTATAATTTCAATGCGCGGCATTGATAATTATGTTCATCTGCACATGCTCGCGACACCTCAATTAATGTGTGTGTACATCATGAGCAGGGCATAACTCAGCCCACATTTGGATAGTGATGGTGGTAGCAATTGACGACCTTCCACAGAGCTTGGCAGTACGCAACAGAGCGCATTAAACGAGCATCGGTTCATCGGTGGCTGTGGTTTTTTGTCGTTAGCACAGGTCTTGCTGGTTGTACCCAACCAGGCGGGTTAAACCTTCAATCGTTGACCTTGACTGCTGCCAATCCAACCGTTAGCGGCTCGAACCCAAACATTCAACCAACCGTACCATCACAAACCAACGTTTCTGGTCAGCCAACCCAAATTCTCGTGCCAACCGCCGTGGAAGATGGCCCGACCAGCCAAGTTATTACAACCAGCGCGCCAGTTGAGCCAAGCTTAGCGGTACCAACGGTTGTCCTAACCCCACCACCAAGCGGCAATGCCGCATGGGAGGCTCAAAAAGTTGATGTTCAGCAATTTAGCGAGCCAACAACCTATGCAGCACCTGGAACCGTCATGCTTTGGTGGTATGATCCAAACTCAGGTCAATATGTTGGCCTTGGTTGGATTCGCTCTCCACTCATCGCAAGCGGCGAGTTTCGATTGCGTTGGAGTGGTTTAGCTGCTTTAGCCATCCCATACACGATTAACGTGGATTATGGCTTGACCTTAGAACCAAGCATGATTCAACGGATTCGGCGTGCTGGCTACGGCGGCGATGTGATTGAAACATTTGTCTATCTTGCGCCCGATATTACGCCACAATAGGGCAGAAGGAGACTGTACATATGAGCAGTCGGTATTTAGAAATGGTTCGCGGTCAGCGCCGCAACCGAGGAGGCGGTTTTCAGTTTACGGCGAAAACCCTCTTGGTTGTGCTTGCCGTATGCGCCATGGTCGGATCGGCTGTGTATTGGTGGGGCATTCAGAGCGTTCTTACCCCCAATAAGCTGATTGCTGGCTCCTTTACATTGATTTTGGTTTTAGCACCGCCCAGCCTGGTGAGTTTCTTGATTCCATGGTCACCAGCAGGTATGTTGTTGCAAAAAATCAATGCCCGAACGCTCGGCTATGTCGTAGTGGTCGTGTGTGCCTTGATTCTGGTGTACTACTCGTTTACCTTGCAATATCAATGGTGGGAAACCCAAGCAGTCGTCCAAGATAGCAATATTACCTTGTTGCAAGTCTTAGTCGGGTTGATCGGCTTTATCTTTATTCCTGCATTGTTGTGGACTCCAGTGAGCAGCGAAGAACTGGTCGAACAGATTCGCCAAGCCCACTTGGTACGCCGCTACGAATTGCAAACCCAAGCCGATATTGCTATTTTACGCAATACTTTGCTCCGCGCTCAAGAGAAGGCGTTGATCGGTTTTGCGAATTTGACTGTCCAGGAAAAAGAAGAACTAGCTTCGGTTATGCGTGGCTTGGTGCGCGGCATCGACACCACCATGAAAGAGCTAGCCCAAAGTGTGAAGGCCGTGAGCGGAACCGTAACACCCTTCGCAGCGTTAGAAGATAACGAGGACATCAAAGGGTACTTGGATTACGTTGCCGATAGTTTGATGGATACGTCCATGAACCCTGGCACCAAGCCAACCAATACCACTTCGATGGATCGCTCGCCCATGGATCGACCTGGCGGTTACTCACGCTAGGTTTTAACTTAACTCATACTCTTGGAGGTGGCCGATGCGTGGTCGCTTACGCTCGACTGATGAACGATTAATTGATGATGACTTGACTGAATTGGCCGACGAATTGTCGATGCGGCTGTATGCAACGATGGGTCATCGCGTCTATTTGCTCAGTCGCCCAGATATTATTCAGCTCACCAAATCATATATCGACGATCTCCACACCGAAGATCAAGATGCTATCTGTTGGCTGATTTGGGATCTCTTTCAAGAAGGCATGCAGCTGGAATTTGGTTAGACCAAGTTTCAAGCTCAAGCATCAACGCCGCTTTTAGCATAAAGGCGGCGTTTGTGTTTCTAGCGCTAAAGCATTCTGCACCCCACCTGCGTAGAAGCTCACAGAATGTTTTATTGCGATTGTGGGAATTATGCACGTTTACGCTCGTTACGATCTGGAATGGGCCGCCGCCCCAGCAATAATTTATGCCCGCTTGGCCGAGTTGCCAGGCTGGTTGTTGGGGGTAGAGGTTGCTGGCAGCTGGCAGTGGGCCGATCAGGCTTGGCAGATTAGCAGCAAGCATCAGCAGCAACGCTTGCATTGGCACGCCCAAAGCAGCACCCAACCAAGCCTCAAAGCCGATTTGGTGCTCGAATTGCTGGATAGTGTTTCCAGCACCCACATTCGGGCGACCTTGCACGTCGAATGGCCCAAAACAGCATTTGAATTATGGCACTATTGGCACCGCCGCCGCTGGCTGTACAACGAATTAGCTGCGGTTTTACAACGCTGGCGTGAAGCATGGCCAGCTCAAGCACATACAAGCAACCAGCTTGCAGAGAGCCATCCGCGCACATGGCAAGCATTCGAAGCTATGAACGTCCTCGATCAACTGCAACGGATTCAAGCGCTCGATCAGCGCTGGCAACAATTTGAGCAAGGCCAGCTGCCAAAGCTCCCCTACAGCCAAACCGATCAATTGCCCAAAGCCGATACTGTGTTTGATTTGGTTTATGCTGGCGGCGGCTTGGGTTTGCTGCACGCCACGTTGATGGCCCGCAAAGGGCTGCGGGTTTTAGTCTTTGATCGCCATGAAGTTGGCTGTGCGCATCGCGAATGGAATATTTCGCAGGCCGAGCTTGAACGCTTGGTGGCAACTGGCTTTATCTCGTGGGAAACCCTCGAACGCGAGATTATTATGGCGCGCTATACCGATGGCGTTGTGCGCTTTCATGCTGCTGGCTCAGCGGTTGCCCCCGCCGAATTGCACTTACCCAAGGTTTTGGATATTGCGCTTGATGCTGGGGCCTTGCTGCGTTATGCGCGCCAACAATTTTTGGCTGCTGGCGGTACCGTTTGGGATGAAACGAGTTTTGAGCATGTTTATCACGATCCACAGCGCCAGCAAACCATCGTTGCGGTGAGCAAGGTAGATCAGGCGCATGTGATTGCGACACGTTTGCTAATCGATGCTATGGGTGCAACCTCGCCATTGACCCTTGCAACCCAGCCCTTTGCTGGCATCTGCCCAACCGTGGGCACGGTGCTGAGCGGCGCAGACCACGACCAAAGCTTGGGCGATATTTTGATTAGCGTTGCCGATACCCAAGCCGATCGTCAATTGATTTGGGAAGGCTTTCCAGGCCGCGATCAGGAACTGACCGTTTATGTATTTTATTATGATCGGGTTGGCGCAAAGGCCCAATATCAGCACTCGCTGCTTGATTTATTTGAAGATTATTTTGAATTATTGCCAAGCTACAAGCAACTCCAACCCAATGCCAAGCATCTGCGGCCAGTTTTTGGCTATATTCCGGCTCGTCACGCTTTGAGCAAACCCAAGCCTTTGGCGGGAGTATTGGCGTTGGGCGATGCTTCAGCGCAACAATCGCCATTAACGTTCTGCGGTTTTGGTTCGTTTGTGCGCAACCTTGAGCGCACCACCGATTTGCTTGAACAAGCCTTGGAACAGCAACTAACCACGCCACAGCAACTAAGTTTGATCAGTGCCTACCAAAGCAATGTCAGCATGAATTGGGTATTCAGCCGCTTTATGACTCCGTGGGGTCGCCCGCAGGATGTCAACGAACTGCAAAATGTCTTTGCCCATGTGCTCAACAACTTGGGTTACGAGCTGGCGCGACGCTTTTTTCAAGATCAAATGACATGGCAAGACTATAATCGAGTAGTATTAGGCACGCTGGCCTATTACCCACGAATTATGCAGGTTGCTTGGCAAGTGCTTGGTTGGCATGATTGGCTGCGCTGGATTGGCGATTGGTTGCGGTTTAGTCGCGCTGCATTAATTGCGAAAATTGGCCAACACGTGCCAGCTTGGCTGATTGCGCGTTTGCCTAAACCATGGCTTTTTCAGTACAATGCAGCCTATGCCGAATGGCAAGCAATGGGTTGGCTCAATTCCAGCCCGAATCATCAAAGTCAAGCGCTTGGTGCAAACACCAAAATTAAGTAGCTTGGTTCAGCTTTTTGGATTGGCTCACGTTGTTGTTTTGGCAGCAACTATTGAGAAGTGTGTATGCGACGTTCGCCACTTGCTCGGATTCGCAATGCTCTGCTGATTGGATTAACGCTTTCGTTATTGCTGATCGCAGGCGGTTTGGCTTGGTTTTGGTGGTCATTTGATCAAGCGCAGCGCCAAGGCAGGGCGCTCAGTGCCAACGAACAATTGATTATTTATAGCGTAATTGGGGCCGCCGCCGTGATTGGGGCGCTGATAACGCTGATTATGACAATGCGCAGCGTGCGCCAAACTCGCAAGCCATTTGAACAATTGCCAAGCGAGTTCGACCCCGATCAAGCAATTGAAGCGGGCAATTCGGGCGACCCGCTGATTGACAACACCTTGCAAAAAGTTGAGGCCTTGCGCCAAAATCTCTTGGCGCGTCAAACTAGCTTAACCAGCCAAACCAGCCAATTGCACACAACCCAAGGCCGCCACGAAGCGGTGTTTAAATTGGCGCGCTTGCTCAATAGCACGCTCGAAATTGAAACCTTGCTCAACGATTTTGTGCGATCATTAGTCAAGAAATTTGATCTTTCGTTTGTTGGCGTTGGCTTGATTGAAAATAGCAGCATTGTGGTGCGTCACGGCGTTACTCGCAAAGCTGATCAGATTGAATCGACCTCGACGTTGTGGCTGGCGCTCAGCGCGGGGATTGCCGCCGAAGCTGCTGCTGAAAGCCAAATTATCATCAAACGTCAGCCACCATTTGACACCGAATTGCCCTCGCCAAGCACCGTCGCAACCCAAGTCGCCCATCCGTTGATGAATAGTGGGCATATCATTGGCGTGTTGTTGAGCCAAAGCAGCCAAAAACTCGATGAAGAAACGCTTAACCATTTGCGTGATATTGCCGAATTATTGGCCTCGTCGCTGAGCAACGCCCACCTGTTTGCCAATGCTCGCGAACGGGCGACCAACCTAACCGCAATCAACGATTTGGCCCGCGCAATCAGCACCTCGCTTGATCTCAAGCGGATTTTGGATACAGCACTCCAGCAAATTCGTCAGCTTATTCCCTATGATCAAGCAACCGTCACGACCTATGATGTTGGCAGCAACATGTTCCAAGTGCTAGCCGCCAACGATGCCGATTATGGCATGTTGAGCGCTGGTCAAGAAACCGAGGGCAACGGGCCGTTGCGCACCGCCTACGAAGCGGGTCATCCGGTGTATATTGCCGAGGTCGAGCATCACACGGGCCAGCCGTTGCAATTGCCATTTGCCGATGAAGCGCAATCGCTGTTGATTCAGCCCTTGACCACCGCCGACGTGCGTTTGGGCACGCTGAATTTGACCAGCCGCCGCCCGAATGCCTTTGATGAACAACAAGTCAGTTTGTTGGGCGGTTTATCGCACTTCCTGACCACCGCCTTAGTCAATGGTCGGCTCTACAATCAACGAGCGCAAGCCTTACAACAACTTGAGCAAACCCAAGATCACCTGCTGTTTGTCGAGAAATTACGCGCGCTTGGCGAATTGGCCAGCGGCGTTACTCACGATTTCAACAACTTGTTGGCAGGCATTTTGGGCAATGTGCAGGTCTTGATGGGCGAATTGCAAAATCCTGAGCAACGCGAAACCCTGCGTGTAATTGAACGCGCCGCCAAAGATGGAGCCGAAACCGTCAAACGGATTCAGCGTTTTGCTCGCAAGGATGATGGCGAAATTGACGCGCCAGTTGAACTCCACGAATTGGCCGAAGATGCGCTCGATTTGACCAGAGTGCGCTGGCGAAACGCCGCCCAAGAGCAAGGGGTCAACATCGAATTGCAACGCGAAATTCTGAATGTGCCAACGATTCGCGGCCATGCAGCTGAATTGCGCGAAGTGCTGACCAACTTAATTATCAATGCTGTCGATGCCATGCCCAATGGCGGCATGCTGCGGGTTGCGACTGGTCAGCGCGGCTCGGAAGTCTTTGTTTCAGTGGCCGATAGCGGCGTTGGCATGAGCGAAGAAGTCAAAGCGCGGATCTTCGATCCCTTCTTTACGACCAAGGGCGAGCGCGGCAATGGCTTGGGGCTGGCAGTTTCGGCGGCAATCGTTTCGCGCCACAGTGGCCGCATCGAAGTCCAAAGCATCGAAGGCCGCGGTACTAACTTCGCAATTTGGCTGCCGATTCTCGAAGTCGATTTTGCCCAAGTCGAAGCCACCGACCACGACATCCCCAACGTGCGCGGCAGTATTTTGATTGTCGAAGATGAAGAATTGGTGCGGATTGCGCTGAGCCGTATGTTAGCTGCTTGGGGCCACGACGTGGTGAGCGCCGATAGTGGCCGCGATGCGCTGGCCAAATTCCGACCAGGCATGTTCGATTTGGTCATCACCGACCTTGGCATGCCCGATATGATGGGCTGGGACGTGTTGCGCTTGATTCGCGAACGCGAGCATGGCATTCGTACAATGATGCTCTCGGGCTGGGCACGCCAGATCGATCCTGCTGAAGCCAAATTGCGCGGCGCAGATGTGGTTGTGGCCAAGCCATTTGATCAAGCTGTTTTGCGCACAACTGTTGCCCATTTATTGGCAGGCACACTCGATCTTACGCCCCGCGTCATTGCCTAAATAAAGATAAGCTTCCCTCACCCCAACCCCTCTCCCGTGGCGCGGGCGAGGGGCTTTTTCATGCTATGGATACCCCATGAATCGCTGCGGGCGAGGGGCTAGCTTACAAGGGTAAGTGGTTAAGCTTCGCTCACCCAACCCCTCTACCGTCCAACGGGCTTTAACGCCGTGGTTCTCCCGTAATTCCTTGGCGAAAAAAGGTCGGCTCCCCTCGCCCGCGTTCAGTGGGCGAGGGGGCTGGGGGGTGAGGGGATCTTCCAAGATTCAAACTTAAAACAGCAACGCCAGCAATCCCAAAACCCCCGCCCCAAGCACCACCGCCGCCGTAGCCCACTTGGCCTTCCAACGATAGAGCAGCCATAAACTTAGCCCAGCTATCAGCAAGGCCAGCAGTGCTGGAGCCAACTCACGAGGCCAGGCAGCCAGAATAATTTGGCTGGTCGTGACCGTAATCAAGCCAACCACCGCAGCCGTAATTCCATCGAGAAAGGCATGGGTTGCAGCATTGGCAATAATTCGTTCGAGCCAATGATGGCCAAGAATCGTAAATAAAAATGCTGGCAAAAATGTGCCTGTGGTCAAGGCCAACGCGCCAGCAAAGCCACCACCAAGGTAGCCCACAAAGGTCGAGAAAATAATCAATGGCGCTGGCAAAATCCCAGAGAGGGCCAAGCCATCAATAAACTGTTCGTTGGTCATCCAACCGCCAACAACCACCGCATCGTTCTGCAAAAATGGAATCGCCGTATATGCGCCGCCAAAGGTCAGCAAGCCCGTACGCAAGCCATAACCGAATAAACTTAACACGCTAGGCGCGGCTAAAACCGCTAGTGCCAATAATGGCAACCACGAGCTGTGTAAACTGCTTTTGTTCAATTGCGGCTTTTGCAACAACCAATAGGCCACGCCCGCCAGCAGCAAAATCGCGATAAAATGCACGCCCACAAAGGTAGCAATTCCAGCAACAATTGCAATTGCCCAGAGCTGACGATTGAGCAACGCATGCGCGCCAATTTTATGCACAGCCCGAATAATCAAGGCTGCCACGGCGGGTTTGAAGCCAAATAAGATTGCCCCAATCCCAATTGCGCTCATGCCATAGGCCACATAAGCCCACGAAAGCCCAAGCATCAGGATAAAACCAGGCAGCATAAAGCCCAAGCCAGCTAACACAGCGCCAATCCTGCCACGCGCAACCATGCCAAAATAGACACACAACTCATGGGCTTCGGGGCCGGGCAAAGCCTGATACACCGCCAGCACCCGATTAAAATGCTCGCGCTCAATCCAGCCTTCTTCCTCAACCAACTCTTGGCGAATCATGGCAATCTGGGCGACAGGCCCGCCCCACGCCAACAAGCCAAAACGCAAAAAGCGCAGAAATAGCCGCAAATACGATTCATGGGGTGGACGAACAGAGGGTGGCAGCTCAGCCATAAACTGTTCCTTAGCAAAAGGCGAATCGCTGGCATTGTATGTCAAAAAAGCCCTCTTTACACTGCTAAACCAATATGGTATAGTGAAGTCGTGCTAATTGCACTCCTCACTCAATAAACCCAACAACCAACATTTCAATAATCTACCAGCCGATTAGCAACGGAGCATAGGCTCATGGCTATGCAGATTGTCCAAATTGACTATCAGCTGATCGACCAACTCATTCAACGCTGCGCCAACCAACAAAGCCAAATTCAAGCCATCGTGCACCAACTCAGGCAAACGATGCAGGCGCTTGAACATGGCGGCTGGCAGGGCGATGCAGCCAACGCATGTTTCAGCCAGTTTCAGCATGAAATAGAGCCAGCCTATCAGCGCCTAGCCCTTGTTTTCGCTGAGAGCCAATGCGTGCTCAAAGCCATTGCCAAGGCTTTTCACGAGGCCGAAGCACAAGCAGCAGCCCTCTTCAACGCTCAATCTGAACAACCCAACCCGATTCACGATCAACAGCAATCAGCAGCAATGAAGGCCATCGTTAATCAGTTTTTGCCATGGCTCCAAACACCGCAACAAAGCCTGATCATCGAAACCATCCGCTTGATTCCGCCAGAGCAGCGCCAAGCGTTGCTGCAAAATCAAATAGTGTTGCAAGCAATTCGCGGCTTGCCAGGAATGTTGCCGCAAACGATTATTGCTAGTTTGCTAGAAGGCTCGTTAACATGGTCGCAGGCTTCGTTAGTATTAACAACAGATGGTCAATTTAATGATCAAGCCAAAGTCAACTCAGATTATGCTGACTATCAACCAACTGTTAGTCGGCATTTCACACAACTGGTTAATTCACTGATTGTCGATCCTGCAATTATAGATAAGACCCTTAGTGATGTATTGCCAATAGCCCATACTGATTGGAATATGAATTGCTGGGAATTTGTGCTCTATATCGGAGTACTTTCAGGCGATCTTTCGCTAGCTGAGCTTGATGCAATCTATACCAAGGTCTTTAACGAGGCTAACGCCGTAAATGCGGATGCAGTAGCCAAAGATGAAAGAGTTCATACGACTTTGGCCCAAGGTCTCGGCCATTCTCAACGTCAAGCGTGGTGTGAAGGCGAGCCAATTCCTGAAGGCAGTATTGTCTTTTTTGAACAAAACGGCAAACCTTTGGAGCATGTTGCCTATGCAACAGGCCGCGAGATCAATGGCTCGCCAGAAATCATTAGTTTGTGGAATCAGCCAAATGGTATTACAAGCGTACAATTCACCACAATTGCCGAATTAAACGGCTCCGATTACAGCATCACCTATGCGCCAAACCCTTGGCTGAACGACCAACAACCATCGTGGTACAATATCGAGACGATTATTTCTAGCTGAAATGAACACCTATGGACATCTTAGTCATTGCCTTTTATAAATTTGTTGACCTGCCCGATTTTGCCGCCAAACGCGATGCATTGCGCAATTTTTGCAACCAACGCGGCATCAAAGGCACGATTTTGCTCGCTCACGAGGGGATTAATTCAACCGTTGCTGGCCCCGAACCAGCCATACGCGAATTGCTCGATTTTCTGCGTAGCGACCAACGCCTTGCCGATTTGGTGTGGAAGGAATCATGGACCAATCAGATTCCGTTTCAACGCATGAAAGTGCGCTTAAAAAAGGAAATTGTGACCCTGGGCATGCCTGAAATCAACCCCAATGAGGGCGTTGGCACCTATGTTGATGCAGCACAGTGGAATACGCTGATCAACGATCCCGAAGTAATTGTGATTGATACCCGCAACGATTACGAAGTGGAAATCGGCACCTTCCCACATGCGCTCAATCCCAAAACTGATTCATTCCGTGAATTTCCAGCCTTTGTCGAGCAAAATCTTGATCCCCAGCAGCATCCCAAAGTGGCGATGTTTTGCACTGGTGGCATTCGCTGCGAAAAAGCGACGGCCTATATGCTGCGCAAGGGCTTTCAAGAGGTGTATCATCTTGAAGGCGGGATTTTGAAATATCTCGAAACCGTCGAGCCAAGCAGCAATCAATGGCAGGGCGAGTGTTATGTGTTTGATCAACGGGTGGCAGTTGATGATGATCTCAAGCCAGGCCACTACGATTTAGACCAGCCGACGGGCTTGCCACGTAAGCGTGAGGAAAGCAGTTTATGACCATTATCGCCTTAGCCGGAGCGACAGGCTACACAGGCCAACGGATTATTAGCCAAGCTGCCACTAATCCTGCATGGCAGGTTCGAGCGTTGGTGCGCCAAAGCGCCACCAGCAAAAGCCATTTTCCCTTGGGCCAAGATTTTGCAATCTGCGATTTTGGCGATCAAGCCAGCATCGAGGCTGCGCTTGAAGGCTGCGAGGCTGTTTTTCAAACCATTGGCACAACGCAGGCTCAATTTACTGCTGACGTAAATTACGAAACTGTTGATTATGGCACAACGATCGCTTTGATTAAAGCCGCTCAGACTCAGGGCGTAAAGCGTTTTGTGCTGCTTAGCTCGGCGGGTGCAGGCTTGCCACTTGGCTCATATTTGCGCTGGAAGGCCAAAACCGAAAAGGCCGTGCGCGAAAGTGGCCTCGATTGGACAATTTTGCGGCCTGCGGCGATTGTCGGGCCAAGTCGGCGGGCAATTCAATTGGCAAGTTTGCCCTTTGCCTTGCTCAGCAAATTGCCACTTATTGGCCGCTTGGGTGCGGTAATGCGACCTGTTGATGTGAATGATTTGGCTTTGAGCTTTTTCAAGAGCCTCGAAGACCCAACCACAATTGGCAAGACCCTTGAAGGGCGCTCATTCTGGCGATTAATTCGCTAACAAGGAGATTCTGATGCAACATCTGCCAACTGAAGCATTACTGGCAAGGCTGCGAGCAGCGCACCTTGGCTCAGCAGTCGAGCCAGCCTTACAACTGGCAGTGGAACGTAACGCTGGGCGCATGCGTCCGCTCAGCGATCAGCCCTATTTGTATCATTTAGTTGAAGTTGCCTTGCAAATTGTCGAGGTGTTTGGCATTCGCGATGAAATTGCCACGGTGATTGCGCTATGGCACGATTTGCTTGAAGATGATCAAATTAGCCGCGACGAACTGCTCCAATACATCAACACCCGGCCAGCTTTAGTACGGCTTGGCGATCTCTTTCCCTTGTTGGATGGCCTCGATCGGCATAACAAAACGACTGAGCAATATTATTCAACGATTGCAATCTTGCCACCACAAGCGTTTTGGGTTAAAACCAGCGATCTTTTGAGCAACACCAGACCAATGCCCTTGCTCGATTGGCAACGGCTTAAGCCACGCTGGATCGCCAAATACACCGTTGAACTAGCGCGCGAGGTGCTTGATGTTGGCCGTTTCGAGCAAAAACGCGCCTATCCAACTATTCGCAATGCCTTGCTCGATGTACAGCAGCGTTTGCTAAACGGCATGCAAAACGACGAGGACCGTTGGCACGAAATTGCGGCCTACGATCCTCGCTTTATCAGTTCAGCCCAACGTTTGCTTAATCTCGAACAAGGGTCACGAGTTTAAACGATTCGGCCAATTCGCACTCGACCCCAGCCTCGCGCGCCAACTTCGCGGTAGACACTGCCCACTCCCGCATCATCTGCTCTGGCTCCCAATCACCCAACTGGCATTTGTGCTCACGCAAAGCCTTGAGTTTCAATTGGAAGTCATCCTCAGTCAAGCCAATCCACGTATCAATTTGCGCACCGCCCATCAAATAAACCTGACGGACATTATGTGGCTCAAGCCCTTCTTCCAAAAGTTCAGGGAAGATCAAACGGGTTGAAGCTGCGGGCATAATGGCTGCAAAGGTTGCATTGCCAGCTGCCACGTGGTCGGGATGGTTCAAATAATCATCGCTATAGCGGAAGGATGGATCTTGGCAGACCACAATATCGGGCTTGAAGCGCCGAATCACCCGCGTGATCGCCTTGCGCAATTCTTGGGTTGGCTCTAAGGCTGCATCTTCGAAACTCAGAAAGCTCACATCGGCCCCAACATGCGCCGCAGCGGCCCGTTGCTCAGCTTGGCGAATTTCAGCCAAACGCTCGGAAGTCATGTTGGTGTCGCTTGAGCCATGATTGCCATCGGTGCAGAGACAAAAATGGATCTCGTGGCCCTCGCGATACCAGCGCGACAACGCGCCGCTACAGACAAACTCTGCATCGTCTGGGTGGGCAACGACCACCAAAATCCGTTTGGGTGTAAATGTTTGCTCGCTCATGAAAGACCTTTCGTCACACACTACTTAGGACAGTTCGATTAATTCCCAAGCTTAATCATACGCCTTAAATGACCAGTCACGAGTGCGACTTTGGGCTTATTCTGGCAAGCTACAGCTTTTTGCTTCAACTCGAATTCGCCACCCTTCCGTCGCTCTCCTGGAGGGAAACGCAGGGGGTTTTCATCCCCCTGCACCCCTAATGTTTATTCTGGGGACTATCCATAACAGAGTGCATGAATCAAATACGATCCATCAGCAGCTTTCAAAATCGCTATGGTTCACTCTGGCAAGTTGCTCCATTCGTTATAGACTTGATGGCGATCAAGTTCGTATTGTTTGGCGAGCTGTTTGGCGGCTTTGGTTCCCGTCCAGCCTTCAGCACGCAAGCGTTGCAACTCAGCACGAATTAAATCCCAATCGACTTCAGCTGGCGTTTCGGCGTTGGCAACGCTCATGCCAAGCTCGTTGGTTATGGTGCTGGTTGGTTTGCGTTTGGCAGGGCGGGTTGCTCCACCGATCATCAACACAAATTCGCCGCGTGGCTCGGTAGCGTTGAAATGCGCTCCCAAATCGCTGAGCGTACCACGCACAAACTGCTCGTGTAGTTTGGTTAATTCGCGGGCCACCGCTGCCGGACGATCGCCCAACACACTTAGGGCATCGGCCAAACAATCGCAAATGCGGTGTGGCGCTTCATACAACACCAAGGTTGCTGGAATATCGACAACTTCGCTAAACAGGGCAATACGTTCTTTCGAACGGCGCGGCGGAAAGCCCAAATAATAAAAGCGATCGGTAGGCAAGCCAGAAGCGCTAAGCCCAGTAATCACCGCGCTTGGCCCAGGAATTGGCACCACCGCAAAGCCAGCGCCAATCACCGCCCCAACCAACTCGTAGCCTGGGTCGGAAATTGCGGGCGTGCCAGCATCGCTCACCAAAGCCACATCCTCGCCGTTGGCCAAGGCCAGCAAAATCGTATCCAAACGGGCAAGTTTATTGTGCTCGTGGTAGGCAATCAGCCGCGTTTCAATCTGATAGCGTTGCAGCAATTTGCGGGTGTGGCGCGTATCTTCGGCGGCAATCAAGCCAACCTCTTGCAAAATACGCAAACCACGCGGACTAATATCTTCAAGGTTGCCAATTGGGGTGGCAACCACATACAGTACAGCCATAACCTTCCTTGTGCTTAATGGCCTTGCTCAATCTGATCCAAGAGACTATTCCACAATTGCATGCGTTCGATGCTGCCGCCAATGTCGGGGTGATGCAAGCGGGCCATGGCCTTGCGAATTGCGCGGGCTTCATCGGGGCTAAGTTTGGGCAATTGTTTGGTTTCAACCCGAATCTGTTCGCTATCGTAGCGCCCGGTGTACCAACGCAGGCGTTCGCATTCAACAGTTAATTCATTGTTCTCACGAATCATATCGAGCATATTTTTGACAGTTTTATTGTAGGCATTCGATGTTTCGTTAAGCTGTTGCTGAACCTTTTCCAGCCGTCGGCGCAACTCGCGATTGGCCACTTTGGCCTCCTGCAATTCACGCTCCATGCGCTTGTATTCGCGCTCGACTTGATATGCTTCTTCGGACTGCCGCAGGTCTGTCATAGCATACACTCCTCTTTGATGGCTTGAACGGCTATCGTAGGGCAGCCAGTTTGATTTGTCTACTGATCGAATTGCCGATTGACTCAGGCTTGTCGCGCATGGTATCATGAAATCAGATAAGTCCCCCAAGAATTTCCACCTAAACCTAAAATAACGAAGCGGAGCCTAAGCCCCGCCGTTTTGCGTCGCGTTAGTTTTTTTAGGATACCGGTTTATCTTTGAGCAAGCTTTTGAATGCACCAGCAACAACTGCCAGCAAAAAGCCCAAAACAGCCGCCACATAACGTTGTTTTTCCAATGACTTGAAGCGTTCAGTCACAATAACTTGTGGCGTGCCAGCGCTGGTAGCCGGGCGTGGCGTACGATGATCACGGGGCGAATGGCGATTACTCAAGCCTTGTTCAGCCCGGGCAGCATCGGTAACTGCAACGGCATTATCATCAGGCAACACATGCGAGCCATACATGTTGGCATACACTTGGGTAAATTCAGCCCCAAAAAAGAGAATTTGGCTCGAATAATACACCCACACCAAGATAATAATCAATGAGCCAGCTGCACCAAAGGTCGAGGCCGTGCTGCTACGGCTCAAATATTGGCCAATCGCAAATTTACCAATCGTAAATAGCAAGGCCGTGAGCGCTGCGCCTATCCAAACATCGCGCCAAGCCATTTTGACATCGGGCAAGAATTTGAACAACAGCGCAAACACCACCGTGATAATGCCAAATGAAACAATAATATTGATCATTTGAAACACGATGCCAATCTCTTCGCCAAAGAGCCAATTTTTACCAGCATCAAGAATCGTGCTGATAATGAGCGAAACTAAGAGCAAAAAGCCCACACCCAGCACCATCGTGAACGAGAAAAAGCGTTCTTGCACAAAGCCCCAAATCCCACGGCCTGGCTTTGGCTCAACGCCCCAAATGGTGTTCATGGCATCTTTGAGCTGACCAAACACTCCCGAAGCACCAAAGAGCAAGGTTGCGATACCAATTATGGTACCAATAATGCCAGATTTCTGGTTGCTCGATTGCTCAATAATCTCGTTGATCGCTTTGGCAGCATCGTCACTGATTAGGGTCGATAATTGGCGGGTTACTTCGCCGCGCGCCGCCTCTTGATCAAACACCAAGCCAGCAATGCTAATCGCGATAATCAACAGCGGGGCCAAGGAAAATACCGTGTAATAGGCTAAGGCAGCGCCTAAGCGCGGCACTTTATCATCACCCCATTCTTTGAAGGTTTGCTTAAATAAATTCAGGATGCTCGGCTGCATGTGGGCCTCCTCGCGTGCATAAGTTAAATCCTCAATTCGTGCTAGCTTGGTTAATTGCAACTCGTATACCACGGAGTTAATGATCCACGAAGGACACGAAGCGCACGAAGGACGAAAACCGCGAAGCACGCGAAGCGTCACGAAGATTTATTTTTCGCCACGAATTCCACGAATTGCCCGAACAATGTTCCGATAGCCAATAGCCTATAAACTCATCGTGCTTTTGACTTCCTCCCTCATCCCCAGCCCCTCCCCCACTGAACGCGGGCGAGGGGTGTTCGTTTTGTGGTTCTAATCTCGATCCAAAGCCTTTTGATTTTTACCTTCATAATTCATCCCTCATCCCGCATCCTTTATTCTGCCTTCATCCCGCATCCCGCATCCCGCATCCTTCATAATTCATCCCGCATCCTTCATAATTCATATCGGTGGGCATGCTATAATTGAGACTGATGTTTCAAAAGGGTTGAGTATAGATGTCGTCGCAAGCGTTATATCGAAAATGGCGGTCGCAGACCTTCGATGATCTGGTTGGCCAAGCCCATATTGTGCAGGCGTTGCGCAATGCAATTGCCGCCAATCGGATTGGTCATGCCTATTTATTTACCGGGCCACGTGGAGTCGGCAAAACGAGTGCCGCGCGGATTCTCTCCAAAGCAGTCAATTGCGAGCAAAGCGACCCACGCTTGCGGCCTTGTGGCCAGTGCAGCGCCTGCCGCGCAATTGTCGAAGGTCGCGCCGTCGATGTGATTGAGATGGACGCAGCCTCGCATACCAGCGTTGATGATGCACGCGAAATTATCGAAAAAGTTCAATTTCGCCCAACCCAATTTCGCAAAAAAGTCTATGTGATCGACGAAGTGCATATGCTGAGCACTGCTGCCTTCAATGCGCTACTCAAGACCCTCGAAGAACCACCAGATCATGCGATGTTTATTTTGGCGACGACCGAATTTCACAAAGTGCCAGCGACGATTCTTTCGCGCTGTCAGCGCTTTGTCTTCAATCGGCATACGATTGCCAACACGATTGCCCACCTCGAATGGGTTGCTGGCGAAGAAGGCGTTTTCCTAGAGCCTGGCGTAGCTGAAGCGATCGCCCGGGCGGCAACTGGCTCGATGCGCGATGCAATGAGCATCCTCGATCAACTCATGGGCTATGGCGAGCCGCAAATTCCATTAAGCCGCGTCCAAAGTTTGCTAGGGGCAACTGCCTCACGCGAGGTCGAAACCCTGGTTGCGGCGTTTGCTGGCGAAGATGTGGCCGCAGCGCTCAGCGTGATTAACACAATTGCTGACCAAGGCGCTGATTTACGCCAATTTACCCGCGATGTGGTGAGCTATTTGCGGGGCCTGATGCTGCTCAAATCGGGCGGCTCCGCCGATTTGCTCGATGTTGGCCACGATGTCTTAGCCACGATGCAAAGCCATTCGCAGCAATTAGCCTTGGCCTCGATTTTGGCGTGGCTCAAAATCTTTAGTGGGCTGGATCATCAATTGCGCACCACGCCTTATGGCCAGTTGCCCTTGGAGATGGCGGTTGTCGAAGCCTTGGTTGTGCCAGCGCCAGTTGCGGTTGCCGCAGCCAGCCCAATCCGCGGCGGAGTTGCGCCAGTAGCCCGCCCAACGCCAGCAGCACCACGCCAAGCAGAGCCAGCAGCGCCGCAACGGCCAACGCCAGTCGCGCCAGAACGGCCAACGCCAGTCGCGCCAGCAGCGAAAGTAGAGCAACCAAGCGTTGAGCAACCAGCACAGGTTGTTGAAGCAGCGCCGGTAGCCGTGGCAACGGTCGTAGCGGCTCAACCGCTGCCCGAAGCCGAACAACATATTGTTTTGGCCGAATCAGAGATTTTGCTGGCCGAAGTTGAGGCGGTTTGGTTGCAGGTTATCGAAGATCTGAAGCCCTACAATCCACGCTTGCAAGCGGTGCTCAAAAGCTGCGAACCATTGGGCTTAGAAGATAATACCTTGCTGATTGGTACGCCCTCGCCATTTCACACCAAGCAACTTGATGATCAAACCCAGCGCCGTTTGATCGAAGATTTGCTTGCCAAGGCAGTTGGTCGCCAAATGTTTGTACGAGGGGAAGAAGCCAACCGCGATCAGCAAAATCGTGCCCGCGATGCCCGTCGTCAGCGCGAAGAGATTATGAAGGATCATATTGTCAAAGCAGCGCGCAACATCTTCGATGCCCGCATTGTTGGCGTGCAAGAGGATGGCAGCTAAACTACTTTGACATTTAGATTGAATTTCTTATACTTGCACTGCTTTAGGATAGCAATTTTCTACAAAGGAGTATCATAATGGATCGCAAAATGCTCAACCAATTGCAACAAATGCAAAAGAAATTGATGCAAGCTCAAGAAGATTTGGGCAAAACCCAGGTCGAAGGTAGCGCTGGCGGCGGCGTGATCGAAGTCAAAATGAACGGCCACCGCGAAATTATCAGCATTACCATCGCCCCAGAAGCGGTTGACCCCAACGAAATTGAAATGCTGCAAGATTTGCTGATGTTGGCGATCAACGATGCCTCGAAGAAGGCCGAAGAGCTTTCAAACGCCAAAATGGGGCCACTCACTGGCGGCTTGAACATTCCTGGCTTATTCTAAAACGGCGGCTAACCCCGACTCAGGGTGGTCGTGCGACCACCCTGTTTTAACTTAACTGTGGAGCGTGTACTGTGGCATTTGGGTACGATACAATTACACCAGAACCAGTTTCGAAATTAATTGATGAATTTAATCGCTTGCCTGGAATTGGGCCAAAATCGGCCTCGCGCTTAGTTTTTTATCTGCTGCGCGCCAAACGCGAGCAATCTGAGCGCTTGGCCAACGCAATTATGGCCATGAAAGATACAACGATTTTTTGCAATCGCTGCTTTAATATTACGGTTGACGATCCATGTAGCATTTGCACCAATGCCAATCGCAATGAACGCCAAGTTTGTGTGGTCGAGGAGCCGCTCGATGTAGTGGCGTTGGAGCGCACTGGCGAGTTCAAAGGCCTGTATCATGTGCTGCACGGCGCAATTTCACCTGTCGAAGGCATTAACCCCGAAGATTTGAAGATTCGCGAGTTGCTTGGCCGTTTGCGAGTTGAGCCAATCGAAGAAGTAATTCTTTCGACCAACCCCAACCTTGAGGGCGATGCAACCGCCGCCTATCTGGCACGGGAGATTATTCCCTTGGGCATTCGAGTAACCCGCTTGGCGCGGGGCTTGCCAATGGGCAGCGATTTAGAGTATGCCGATGAAGTAACCTTGGGCCGCGCGCTGCAAGGCCGCCGCGAAATGTAAGCAGCACATTGCAGAGCGGGCGCGGTGTGGTATGATAGCTCAAACATCAGAACTCACTGCACAGTTTGTTGATAAGGAGCCACTATGGGGATGAAAGACATTTTGGCCAGCGCGATTGAAAACGTACCCGGTGTTAAATTGGCCGGAGTCGTGGGGACAGACGGGCTGGGCGTTGAAATGCTCCTCAACGATGTTGATGCAAACTTTAGCAAAGATGTTGCTGAAGTGGAGCTTGGTGGCCTTGCTGCCGCCGCTGCAGGAGCCGCCTCGCGCTTAAAGGCTGGCCAAGTCCGTGATGTCGCGGTTGAGACCGACAATGCCACCTACTTGGCATCGCAAATCATCCCCGGCTACTTCGCTGTGTTGGCAGTCAATGGTGGCGGCAACCTTGGCCGCGCCCGCTTTGCCCTCAAACAATTGGTCGTAAAACTCCAAGATACACTTTAAACAGAATAATCCTATGAGGGTTGTGCAATAGCTACGCCTCGTAGGATTATTTTATTTAAGCATGGCTAGCAACATGGATTGGTTGGACTGGGCTTGCGCTTGGTCGCAATGATTGTTGTTTAACAATAACTTCTAGCATCATTACCCAGAGAATAAATACCAGCGGCAAGGCTTGGATTCTCGGTATACCGAGTTGAAATAGTGATAAACAGACTGCAATACTATTAATTCCAATAAATCGAATATTCATTTTCACTGGATATTCGGCATAATAAATTTCAAACAAGTAAATAATAGTTGGGTAAACGAGAATAATATGATGAATCCATGAAAGAGGTGCGATTAAAAAAATTAATGGCGTAGTTGCAAAAACTATTTTCTCAGTAATATCATCATGATTAATATTCAAGTATTTATAAAAAATAAATACTGTAATAGCAAATACTACTGCACAAACACTATAGGTACTCATCTTCGCTAACCAAGGATAATTCATAATGTAATATGAATCCTCTTGATATGTAAATACTCTTGCAAAAAATCCATTAAATCCCTGATTAATAATTTGTGATATTGCAGGCAAGCCTTTGGGCGATTCTCCATAGCTTCCAGTAGGAACTACCGTAAAAAACCAATCTTGCCATACAAATTTTGGAATAAAGATCATTGATGTACCGATAATTAAGCTTAGTGCTAGCATTGTTTTCATAAAAATTTTATATTTTCTCGTTACTAATAAAATTAATATAATAATAATTGGATACATTTTTATAATTGTCGCCAGAGCCAAAAACGCACAAGCAATAAATTGCATATTATTACGTAAAATAATGAATAATAACAGAGATATAATTACAAATAAATTTATCTGTCCATAATAAATATTCAATAAAATTGGCTGTGAGTTATAGATCAAAATTATCAATAATAATGCTTTATTTGATAATAACTTGATATTAAAATATTTAATCAAAAGTAGAACAAAAAATAATAATGCAATATGATTAATTATTAAATAAACAATAAATGCATTATTATAACTCATTAACGATAATGGATAAAATAGAAGGATGCTTGGTGGAATATAGATGAAGGGAAATATGGTTTTATCAAAATATGATTGAATAACTTCAATATTGTATGGTGAAACACCTTGATTAAAAAAAGCATCGCTGGCCCAATAAAATGATGGAAAGTCTGTCATATCTTTTGCAATCGCAACCATGAACCCATAGATCGCAGTAAATTGAATGAAGCTACCAAGCGCTATGATAATTAATGTGGGCTTGATAAAGCGCAGGATTGTAGCATTGCCTTTGACAGGCGTTAACATGGGTTTTCTCCTCTTCAGATACTATTTAAGCTAGGCTATTGGCGGCGGGCACGATTTTTGGCAGCTCGCAAACGCTCTAATGGATCAGTAATCTCATCGAGATTTGTTTGCTTGGGCGGTGGCCCTTGGGTTGGCGTTGGTGCCGGAGCACTGGGCTTGGCTGGTGGCGGCACTGCGCTCGCAGCCTCAGGTTTAGCTTGAGCGGCTGGTGGCGTATAGTTGGTTCCAGGCTTATAGACTGGCGCTTCCTTGGTGGCAATTGGGCTAGGTTCTGGCGTGGTTTGGCCCATTTTAGTGCGCGCTCTTTGCTTGGCTGCGGCTAAATCGCCCATGGTTTGTGATGGCGCAGCTTGGCGACGACCCATGCCTGCCCAAACCTTGCTCAATTGGCCAAAGCGCAAACGGCGCACAGCAATATCCAGCAATAAAAGCAGCAGCGCAGCCAAAAGTAAATTGAAGTGAATTGGGGTAGCCCTAGTTACTAGTTCTAGCGAATGCTCAAACACTGTGGTTGGATCGGTTAACACTCGGCCTTGGCTGCGTTGGGCAATCGTGTTCAGCAAGTTGGGGTTCGATTGGCCTTGGCGATATTCAGGCGAATAGGGCACGATGACCCCAGCAGTTTCTTGAAACACCGCTTGGCCTTCGCCATTGCGCCCAGCGAGCTGCAAAAAGTAGGTGCCAGCGCCAGGGCTATTGATGCGGCCTTGATAAATACCAGCACTGACTTCGACCAAGCTTATACCAGCTTGCGAACCACCATCATTCACCACATTGCCATCAACAATCAAGCCAGTAATCGGCGTATCGTTGGGATCGCGAGCAACAAGCGTTACTTCCATTTCGGGTCCAACAAAACTGGCATTGACGCTAATCGTTTCATTCGAGATAACCGGCAGCGTCCAGCCAACCATTTGGGCAATGAGGCGTGGAAATTGATCCCAGCGCGTGAGGTTTGTGCCCCACTTGCCTTTCATATCGCTCATCCAAGCAACTGAACGGCCTAAACCATATTGCCATTGAGCCAACAGCGGAGCATCTTCATCGGCCCACAAAACCATATTCGCGTTATCTTTGGCCATTGTGCCATTGTAGCCAAGCAGTTGCGGCCAATTCGCCGTATTCAAATTGGCCATAATCACGCTATCGCTGCCGAGCAAGGGCAAAAAGCTTTTTTCAACGATATACGGTGCCAGCGAAAGTTGGGCATCTTGCAACACAATATCGGGCAGCGCCAGCGCATTTTCAACTAAAAAGTGCCGCCCGCCCCCAGCAACCGCCACATTATTCAAAAAGCTTACATCGCCACCATTGCCAATCGCAATCGTGCTGGTCGTAATGCCCAAACGCCGATGCTCATCGGTCAGCCGAACAGCATTTTCTTGTTGCTGCGAATCCGAGCCATCAGCAAGCAAAATAATGTGGCGAATTGGTGCATCGCGGCCTTTCAGCACGCTGCCAGCAGCAACCAACGAATCGTGAACGTTGATCCCACCGCCGCCAGTTACGCCACGGGCAATAATTTCGCCTTGGGCTACTTCGCGCTCCGAGCCAGCCACTGGGCCATATTGATTTTGTACAGCGCTATCAAACGGCAGCACGGTTATTTCATCGAAATCGCGCAGTAATTGCACCACCCGCGCCGCACCTTCTGAGGCAAGAGTTACTTTTTGACGACCGCCAACTTGCTCGCTCATACTGCCAGAAATATCAAACACCACTGCAACGCTCACCGGCGGGTATTTCTCGCGATTGCGCAATTGCATTTCGACAGGCAATAGTTCTTCGATTGGTGTGCTTGCATAGCCACCAATTCCATAACTGTTCTCGCCGCCAATCATCACAAAGCCACGGCCAAGATCGCGCACAAAGGTTTGCAGTGCTTGTTGCGATTCATCGGCAACCAAGCGTTCGGGTACATTGGCCAAAATTACCGCTTCGTAATCGGCTAAATCGGCCAAGATTGTAGGCAAGCCAGTTGGGCCAACAACGGTAACTTGTAAATTGGCAGCTTCGAGGGCAGGCGCAATATTTTCTGCGTCGGCAGGCTCGTTGGCCACCACCAAAATTTTTGGTGGCCCTTGCAAATTCACCAAGGCTGTTGCTTCGTTATTTTGCTTGCGAATATCGTTGGTTGGAATAATTTGAGCGGAAACTTTATGGAAACCTTGGTCATTCAATACCACGGTTGAGGTATATTCTAAAGTGCCTTTGGGCAAGGCCAAATTTTCTTCTGCATATAATTCACGGTCGATCAAAATCCGAATTGTGGCATCCTGCGCTTCGTTACTATCAATCTGCGCGACGATTTGTAGCTCTTGGCCAATGCGGGCTTGGCCGGGCATGCGCAAGGCGGTAATTGCCACTTCGGCTCCGCCAGTTTGCTCAACCGTAACCACATCGACCACAATTTGGCGATCTTGGGCTAATTCCAAGGCTTTGAGCGCTTGGCCGCTGTTCTCGCCACCATCAGAGAGCAGTACCACCCGTTTTTGGGTATCAGCGGGAAACAGGGCAAAACTCAAGGTCATGGCTTGCTCTAAATCGGTGCGGGCCGCAATTGGCACCGATTGAATGCGGCTGAGCGTGCGCACTTCCGAGGGCAAGCGTTCAATCAAGGCATTTTGACCAAATACAATAATCGCTGCTTGATCATCTTTGGGCATGGTTTGCAAGGCATCGGCAATAAATTGGTCTTGTTGGCTGCGTTGGTTGGGAGTTATCGAGTCGGAGGTATCGACCAAAAAGATCGTCGTGAGTTGCTTAACGGGCGAGATGATTTGCGCACCTGCCAAGGAGCCAATCAGCGTGATCAGCAACAAACTGCGCAACAGCAACGAGCCAATTAAGCGGCTGCGTTGAAAGCGCCGCCCATTGAACCACCCCAAAGCCACAATTGGAACTAACAACAATAATAGCCATAAATAATGTGGCGTAACAAACGACATGCCCATAGCAACACCTTTTAATCAAACTTCTCGATCAATCAATGCTGCTATGGTATCACGTTTGGCAAGCATTAGCATATTAAGCGTGCGGCGATACAGCAACAGGTGGCAAGGCTTTGCGGCGCATAATCAACACCCGATAGATGGTCATAAACACGACGCTGGCTCCAGTTGCCCAATACCAGAGCGTCACTAAGGGCATGCTGGTATCGCTGCCGCTGAAAATGCCGTGGGCCAAAACGAGCAAAAATAAGCCAAAACTGGCGTAGTGAATGATCCGCCACGCGTTGCGCCCAATCCAGCGTTTGAGCCAAAAACTTACGGTCACAATCGCCAATCCATACAACCCAACTTGGCCCAAGCCAACCCACAATGGTTTATATTGGCTGCTAGCAAATGGTACGAGCAATTGTTTTAATATGTAATTGCTATAGCCATCGCCAAGCAAAATCACGGTATGAAATAGGCCAAAGCCAATGCCCAATATGCTGGCATGTTGATGCAGATCGAGCATGGTTGGGCCGCCATTCCACAAACGGGCCACTTTGCCAGTCAACGAAAGCCCAAACAGCATCGAAAGCCAGACCAAACTATAGGCCACCAAGCCGCTTGAGCGCGAAAGATACCAAAAAGCTTTGGGTTGCGCGCCAAGCAGCGAGCTACTGAGGCCAGGAATCCAGCGCGGCAGCACCAGCACAGCAGCGACAATGCCGATAATCAAAGCCAGCAGCAAGCTCATCAGGCTGGCGCTCGCATCTTCGATCAATTCATCGGCACTAGGCGCAGCAACTGGCGCAGCCTGCTTAACCATTGCTGGCGCTGCTACAGCTGGAGCTGTAACTGGCTCGCTTTTTTGGGCAGCGTTTTGGGCACGAATCGCCGCTAATCTAGCCGCTTTATCCTGCGGCGCTGGCGAAACTGGCTCGGCTGATTGAGCTTTTTTGGCAGCATTTTGCGCGCGAATCGCCGCTAATCTGGCTGCTTTATCTTGGTCTGAAGTACTCATTTACGTTACTCCCAACGATATTGATTAAAGCGTTCGCAGGTGTGGCTTTGGCCACTATGTTCAAACGCCATGCAGGCAAAACTTGGCTGTTGATTAATCCAGGCTAAGCCTTGTTCAATGCCCAACAAGACGACGATCTTGGCAGCAACTTCGGCCTGCGCTGCGCTTGGAGCAATCACGGTTGCGCTTAGCACATCGCTGGTGCTTGGTTCGCCAGTGCGCGGGTCGATGATGTGATGTTGCCAACGATCGCCTTTGCGCCAACGGCGATAATCGACTCCTGAGGTTGCCACTCCGCCCGATGCAAACCAGAGCATGGCTTCACGCTGTTGGCTACGTGGATTCGGCACACCAACCGCCCAAGCTAGGCCATCGTGGCGCTGACCAGCAGTCGCCAAATCGCCACCAACATCGACCAAACAAGCAGCCTGTTGGCCCAACTGCTGGGCGGCCCGGTCAGCGGCCCAGCCTTTAGCAATGCCACCCAAATCAAGCGCTGTATCACGGGCAAGCTGCACCAAACGGCCTTGCTCACGCAGCGAAATTGCCAAGGCGGTTTGTGGCTGAGCATGCAAAACTGCTGAATTGCCCAGTGCAGTGGCCAATAATTCAAACGAGCGATCGTAGCCAGCGTTCAACAGCGCGGGTAAAATGGTTGGCACAACCAAGCCATTGCTCCAAACCACCGCATCGAGCGCTAGGCCAAGCACATCCCACAAAGTTTGGCTAACCGCAAGTGGTCGTCCGGCTCGCCGATTGAGGCTCATCAGTTCGCTGGTTGGGCGAAAGCGGCTCAGCGTTTGCTCCCAAGCCTCAAACCATTGCGGCACAGCAGTCAGATCAATCGGCTGATCGCTGAGGATTGCAACTTCACAACCCATTGCCCGAAAGATTAATTCGCCCATAAAGCACCTTTTAGCGTGATGAACGGGTATCGCGTGATGGCACAGCAGGGGCTGCTGGAGCTGGCGCTGGCGCAACTTGGCGCGGCGCTGCTGGCGGTGGAGCCGCTTGGCTTGGGGCGCTACTGCCATTACCGCTGCTTGCTGGCACACGTTGGTTGGGGGCGCTGGGCTGGGTGCTGCCACCAGCGCTCGCATTAGGAATTCGGATAATGCGTGGGCTATTGCTGGTGAGTGGCACGACAGTTGGCAAAACTGGTAGCTCAACTGCTGGCAGTTGGGCAACACTCACAATTGGCTCAGGCGTAACAATTTCGTTATTGCTAGGCGTTGCTTGTTGGTTGGATAAGATGGCCCAGCCGCTCAAGGTTGCGGCAACCGCAGCCACGCTCATGCTGGTATTGAGCAGCAAACTGCCACGGCGTTTAGAAGCATTGCTCATACTGGTATTCCTTATTTATCATCGTCTTTTTTGTCGTCATCTTTTTTATCATCACCGCCGCTGCCACTACTATCTTTTGATGACTCGATTTTGGCGTAAACGACGCTGCCGCTATAGGCATCGACATAGACGCGGCTATCGTTGGTAAAGCGAACTTCGTAAACCAACGCGCCATGCTCTTCCTCCAACTCAACGCGCTCGACCGTTCCGCCGCCAAGGTAGGCCACGGCAGCGCTGGCAGCTGCATCCGCCGAGATGGTTGATGGTGCAGGAGCGTTGGTTGGTGCTGGTGGAGCTGGTGCTTGGGTTGGCGGCGCTACTGCATTATTAGCCAACACCGCTCCAGTAGTAGCGTCGATATACACCAAGCCTCGATCAAGCCGCACTTCGTAGGCAGCTGTGCCAGCATAATTAACCAGCTCTGGCGTTGCCAACAAGCTTGCACCAGGTGCCGCCGCTAAAGCCAATTGGCTTGCTTGCTCAGCAGAAATTGGATATTGCGGCACGGCAGGTGCTTGAGTTGCTGGCAATGGATCTTGGGCTGCTGGCTGCGGTTGAGCTGGCGCTTGGGCAATTGGCGGTTGGGCTGGAGCTGGCTCGCGTACCACAATTGGCTCTTGCAAGCGAGCATTGGCCTCGTCGATGGTGCGGTTCGCTTCTTCAATGCGTTGATTGGCTTCCAACAATTGCTGTTGATAGGCCTGAACCGTTGCAGTTGCTTGAACATCATTATTGTTTGGCAGGCTATTATCCAATCCTGCGGCTAATTCAATTGGGCTTGGCTGAGCCAACGAACGCACAACGCCAGCGACAATCACCAACACAAAGGCTGTCAATACGGCGGCAATTAACAGAGCAAACTTGGGTTTCATCAAAACCTCCTGTTGTCGAACATCTGACCCAAGCATAGCAAGCCTTTCTTGGAATATGCTTGACGAGGCAGATGAATTTTCCAAGAATCTTCCAAGAATTAATGATTAAACTAGCGTGACCTACCCGAATCACAAAGGAAGCAGCATGCGCGTGTTGTTGATAGAAGATGATCGCAAATTGGCTCGCTTGATCGAGCGGGCACTGCGTGATGAGCACCATCTTGTCGATGTGGCCTACGAGGGCGATAGTGGCTTGGATATGGCGCTGCATGGCATGTATGATGTGGCGGTGATCGATTGGATGCTGCCTGAGCGCGATGGCCCCAGCATTTGTCGGGCAATTCGAGCCGCCAAACTCAATACGAGTTTGTTGTTGCTGACTGCGCGCAGCCAAATCGAAGATCGGGTTGCGGGCTTGGATAGCGGAGCCGATGATTATTTGAGCAAGCCGTTTGCGTTCGAGGAATTATTAGCCCGGGTGCGGGCTTTGGGCCGCCGCTTCAATCCCAATTTGAATAGCGAAGAATTGCGCTCAGGTGAGCTGGTGCTTGATTTGCGGGCGCACACTGCGCGACGAGCAGCGCAACAATTGGATCTCACGGCAACTGAATGGAATTTGCTGGAATGCTTGATTCGCAATAGCAACCAAGCCCTGAGCCGCCAACAATTGCTCGATTATGTTTGGTCGTATGAGCGTGATGTGCAGCCATCAATGGTCGATGTCTATGTTTCGTATTTGCGGCGCAAACTTGAGCAAGCAGGCAAGCGCGATCCGATTCAAACCGTGCGTGGGGTTGGCTATCGCTGGGTGAGCGAGTATGCTTAATCGTTTGCGCTGGCGTTTAACCCTGATTTATGCATGCACGGCGTTGCTGCTGCTGGCGGCGGTTGGCGGCAGCGTCTATTGGATGACGGTGCGCTATTTTCGCTTTGCGACCGAACGCGCCTTGCTCGAACGCATGACCTTGGAGTTTGAGCAATTGGCAGCGCCCTTGCCACCGGCCTTGCAAGCCTATCGCCCACAACAATTGCCCGACGAACGGCCAGTTGATAATGGAACCTTGGCGAGCACCTTTGTCTTTACAATCGATCAAAACGGCCAAGTGTTCAATCCCAATCCGTGGAATCCGCCAATTCAGCCAGACCAAGCGGCGATTGAAGCGGCCCGCGCTGGCAAGCTTGATCTGCGCACAATCAGTTTGGCTGATGGCTCGCGGGTTGAGCTGCTGACCGAGAAATTAACCCGCGCCGATGGCCCAGCGTTTTTGCAAGTTGGACGGGTGCTCAACGAACAAGAAGCAGCCCTCAACACCTTATTAACCAGCTTGGTAGCGCTTTGGGCTGGCAGTGTGGTGGTTTTGGGCTGGTTTGGTTGGTGGCTGGCTGGGCGTTCGTTGCGTCCGGCGCAACAAGCTTGGGAGCGCCAACAAGCCTTTATCGCCAATGCGAGCCACGAATTGCGCGCGCCGCTGACCTTGATGCGGGCTAGCAGCGAAATTGCCCTGCGCGAATCGACCGACTCCGCCGAGCAACACGAATTGCTTGAAGATATTTTGGCCGAAACGTATCATATGGGTCGCTTGGTTGAAGATTTATTGTTGCTCTCGCGCCTGGATGCCGCCAAAACAAGCTTGCAACGTGAAGTATTTGATTTGGCTGAGTTATGCCACGATGTTGCCAATGCAGCTGAGCGCTTGGCCCACGATGCTGGAGTTGAGGTGCGAGTGGCTCATGCCGAGGGCCAGATCAAGGCTGATCGCACTCGTTTGCGCCAAGTGTTGTTAATTTTGCTTGATAATGCAATTGCGCATACACCACGCGGTGGTAGCGTTGTGATTCATGCAGAACGCCAAGCAAGCGGCTATCAAATTAGCGTGATCGACACTGGCAAAGGCATCGATCCCAAGCATTTGGCGCATATTTTCGAGCGTTTTTATCGGGTTGATAGCGCACGAGTGGCAGGCGGGCGCGGCAATGGGCTAGGTTTATCGATTGCGCAAGCGCTCATCCAAGCCCATAATGGCACGCTTGAGGCCCAAAGCAAGCTTGGCACTGGCACAACGATGCTGATTAAGTTGCCAAAATAATTTAATAAAGCGTGGTGAGTAAACGTCCCCTCACCTCCCAGCCCCCTCTCCCACTGAACGTGGGCGAGGGGGAGCCGACCATTGTGTACCAACGAATTGTATAAGAACCATGCCATTAAAGCCCCTCGCCCGCGCCACGGGCGAGGGGTTGGGGTGAGGGAATTTCGCACATTAGCGCGCTTGAAAAATTGCCAAATAGGCTGGATGCCAAGGCAGGTTGCGCCAAAGCAGCGCAGGCGCAAAGGGCGAGTAGGTTTCAAACACGGTTTTAAAGCCTGCTGCCTCGGCAACCCCGCGAAACTCGCGGCCACTTGGCCGATAGATATGGGTTGGGTCGGCATCATACGAGCCGCGATAGATGCGCGCTTGCAGGCGATTGCCAATTGTTGGCAAGTGGGCCACAAACAAACCACCCAATTGCAAGCGTTCGCGAATGGCGGCAACCGCCAAAGCTGGTTGCTCCAAGTGTTCCACCACATTGATCGCCGTAATCACATCGAAATTAACGCTAAATGGAATGCCATCCAAAATGCTGCCAACAAACAGCTTGGCATTGGGCAGGCGTTGTTGGGCTTGCGCCACAGCATAGGCCGAGATATCGGTGCCAAATGGCTCAAACGGCGGGGTCATCGATTGCAAAAACAAACCCAAGCCACAGCCAATATCCAACAAACGGCCAGTTTGGCGAAAGCGCAATACATGGCGACGAATATAGCGGTCGCGCAAGGTATCAACAAGGCTTTTGCGCCCAGCTTCAGGCCGCGACATGGCATAGTAGGCCTGATCATACGCATTTCCATCGGGCATTGAACTAACCCTTTCAATAGATCTAGAAGGTTTTTGAAGCTAATCCAGTGTAGCATCAAACCGCATGATCGATCCACGAAGAGCACGAAGGGCAGAAACCACGAAGATCGCGAAGGCCGTTTTTGCCACGAATTCCACGAATTGCACGAATAATTATTTTAGCCACAGATTATGATGATTATCCTGATATGCCCCACATTTCATCCTTCATCCCTCATCCTTCATAATTCATCATTTTGACTTTTGCCTTCTGCCTTTTGATTTTCATCCCTCATCCTTCATCCTTCATAATTTCTCTCTGTTCTATGTTCTTTAGTCTGCACTTGATTCCTTACATCGGCATCCCTAGCCTGCTATAATACCGAGTATGAGTAAAACAGAGTTGGTGTCGTTGCCGAATGTTCCACGTCGCCGCCGTTTCTTCCGGGTCGCGTGGTTTTTTGTGCGCTTAGTCGCCCATATCATCGTCTGGGATCTGTTGCTTGGACGGCAATTTTGGTTTCGCTGGTACGCGGATCGCACGCGGATCGAGCGCTATCGGCGCTTTTCGCGGCGTTTTCGCGATTTGGCGATCGATCTTGGCGGCGTGATGATCAAGCTTGGCCAATTTGCCTCAACGCGGGTCGATGTGCTGCCGCCAGAAGTTGTCGAAGATTTAATTGGCCTGCAAGATGAAGTTTCGCCTGTGCCCTTTGGCTTGATTCAAGCCACCATTGAAGCAGAATTGGGTCAACCAATTAGCCAAATTTTTGCTCATTTCGAGCGTCAGCCAGTTGCTGCGGCATCGTTTGGTCAAGTGCATTTCGCCACGCTTCACGACAAGCAACCAATTGCGATTAAAATTCAACGTCCACAGATCGAGCAATTTGTTGCGATCGATATTGCCGCGCTACGCTGGGTTGCTGGTTGGATGCAATATTATGGCCCGATTCGCCGCCGCACCGATTTGCCTGCGCTGATCGAAGAATTCTCGCGCATCACCTTGCGCGAGCTGGATTACCTGAGCGAAGCCGAGCATGCCGAGCGATTTCGGCGCAATTTTGCAGGCAACGAGCATATTTACGTGCCCCAAATCTATCGCGAGCACTCGACCGAGCGCATTTTGGTGATGGAACGGATCGAGGGCATTAAGATTTCGGAATATGCGGCGCTTGATGCAGCAGGAATCGATCGCCTAGATTTGGCCGAAAAGCTCTATTTGGCCTATTTGCAACAATGTTTTACTGATGGCTTTTTTCACGCCGACCCGCACCCAGGCAATTTGTTTGTGCGACCTGTTGGCGAGCCGTTGGCCAATGGCAAACGCGCATTTGTAATCACCTTCCTCGATTTTGGCATGGTCGATGCAATTCCTCAATATGTGATGGATGGACTCGCCACAATGGCCGCAGGCGTGGTAATGCGTGAGCCACAGCGTATAATCGATGGTGCACGCTCGATAGGTGTGGTGATGGCCAACGCCAACGATCAGCAATTGCGCCAAGCTTTGGAAATTTGGTTTTCCTATACCTATGGCCGCACGATTCGCGAGCTACAACAGATTGATGTTGAGGGCTTCGTCGGCGGATTAAGCGAATTGCTCTATGATTTGCCGTTTCAGTTGCCGCAATCGTTGCTCTTTTTGGGCCGCACGGTTGGGATTATCGGCGGCGTAGCGGCTGGTTTAGCGCCAGATTTCGATATTTTCAGTGTGACCAAGCCTTTTGCTTTGCGCTTTATTCGCGAGCAAACCAGTGGCCGCGATTTGCGTGAACGGGTGGTGAATGAAGGCCGCGAATTAATTACCGATCTCAGCCAAATTCCGCGCCATGCCAAGCAATTTTATGCTAAGGCCGCCCAAGGCGATCTGCAAGTGCGCACCGAGATTGTCAAGCTCGAGCGCACCACCAAACGCATCGAACGGGCATTTACACGGCTTACCGCGGGCATCGCCGCCAGTGCGCTGCTCATTAGCGCCAGTATTTTGCAAACCATGCACATCGATAATCCTTGGATGTGGTGGCTGGCTGGTGGCTTGCTGCTCTGGGCCTTGTTGCCACGGTTTAAAGATAATTGATCCACGAAGGCTATAAGCTTTCGGGAATTCTTGACTTACCACAAAACGTTCCGATAGCCTATAGCTGTATTGGTACATTGGATTGGCAATCATGTTCCCTCACCCCCCAACCCCCTCTCCCACGGCGCGGGCGAGGGGGAGCCGACCATATTTCGCCAAGGAATTGCGGGAGAACCAGCATGTTAAAGCCCCTCGCTCGCGCCGTGGGAGAGGGGTTGGGGTGAGGGGATCAGGCGGTGGTTAACCTGATGTATCAGTACATATAGCCTATAGCCTTATCCCTTTTGACTTTTGCCTTTTGCATTCTGACTTTTGCTTTTTGCTTTCTGACTTTTGACTTTTGCTTTCTGACTTTTGACTTTTGACTTTTGCTTTCATCCCTCATCCTTCATCCTTTCTTGGGGAGTGTTTATGAGTTTTTTTCGCAAGCTTTTTGGTGGTGGCAGTAGCCAACCAACCAGCGATGCTGGAATTTATTTACAAGTGCGTTGCAAACGCTGTAGCAGCGTCATTCGGCTGCGCATCGATAGCCGCAACGATCTGTCGCAGCGCGATGACGACGAGAATTTCTTTGTGCGCAAAACCCTGGTTGACGACCGCTGCTACAGCCGGATTGAGCTTGAGGCGGTATTTAGTCCTAAACGGCAACTGATTAATTGCGAGATCAATGGTGGCACGCTTGTGGCTGGTGAAGAGAATACTACCACCAGCAGCCACTGAGTATGGTACGATTGGCATAGTTGGTCGCTTGGCAACGAAGCCAGAAACTGCACCGCAGCAGCCTGCTACAAAGACCCACTTTCGCAACGATAAGGAGTGTCATGAGTACTCAAGCTATTCGCTTTGATTACAACAATGTGATGGCCGATGTGATTGGTGAACATGGATTAACTGAGGCTGAAATTGAGGCAGCATTGCCCCACGCCGCCGCCGCGATTGAGGCTGTCTATGCCCAACGCGCCGAATTAGGCTGGATGGATCTGCCCTACCAAGATACGAGTGAAATTATTGCCCAAGCCCAAGCTGTGCGTGCCCGCGCCGATACCTTGGTCGTTTTAGGCATTGGTGGCTCAGCACTTGGCCCAATCGCCACCCAAACAGCGCTTCAGCACCCGTTTTACAATAATTTGCCACGTGAATTGCGCCGTGGCCCAACCTTGTTTGTACCCGATAACGTCGACCCAGAATTGAATGCTGGCTTGCTCGATGTGCTTGATCTTGAGCGCACCGTCTTCAATGTGATCACCAAATCGGGCACGACCGCCGAAACCATGGCCTCCTTCATCTACTTCCGCGAAGCCTTAGCCAAACGCCTCGGCCAAGATAAATTGGTCGATCACTTGGTGCTGACCACCGATCCCAAAAAGGGTGCTTTGCGCCAAATTGCAGATCGCGAAGGCTATCCAACGCTGCCAATTCCAGCCAGCGTTGGCGGGCGTTTCTCGGAGCTTAGCTCGGTTGGCTTGTTCCCGGCAGCGGTTACCGGGATTGATATTGATGAATTGTTGGCTGGCGCTGCTTATGCCGACAAACGTAGCCAAGAGCGCGACCCACGCAAAAACCCAGCCGCAATGTGCGCCTTGATTCAATTTTTGCTCGATAAAAAGGGCAAAAATATGGTCGTGATGATGCCTTATGCTCAGCGTTTGCGCGATGTGGCCGATTGGTTTCGCCAATTGTGGGCCGAAAGTTTGGGCAAGCGGGTTGATCGAGCTGGCAATGTGGTTAATGTTGGCCCTACGCCAATCAAATCGTTGGGCGCAACCGACCAACACTCGCAAGTGCAATTGTATGCAGAAGGCCCATTCGATAAATTAATGCACTTCTTGTTTGTCGATCAGTTCCAAGTTGAAGCACCGCTGAGCAACGCCTATCCCGACATCAACGAGCTTTCGTATCTCGATGGCAAGAGCTTTAGCCAATTGCTCAAGGCCGAAGGCGAAGCAACCCAGTTGGCCATTGCCGAAGCTGGTCGCCCAAGCATTGCCCACCACTTCCCAGCGGTTAATGCCTTTACGCTTGGCCAGTTCTACTACATGCTCGAAATGCAAACCGCCTTTGCTGGCGAGCTGTACGACATCAATGCCTTTGACCAACCTGGGGTTGAGGCTGGCAAAATCGCCACCTACGCCTTGATGGGCCGCGAAGGCTACGATGCTCGCCGTCACGAAATTGAGCAAGCTCGGGGCCGCAGCCGCAGCGAATTCGTAATCTAAATCGTGCTAAAAAACCTGCCATGTTGCTTGCATGGCAGGTTTTTTTAGTTAATTGCTTTTTGAATATGGGGTTGCGCAAGATAACTCAAAATCAGCACCGCAACCACTCCCGTTACGATAGTAAACAAAGGCCAGATCGTCATTGGCGCTTGGCCCACAAAAAGTTCATAGACCATATTGATGATTGTAATGCCTTCAACCAGCACGATTCCTCGATAGGCCCAGCGCCGCGCCCACAATAAACCAACACCCAAGGCCAAACGACTGGCATTGAGCAATAACAACAGCGCTTTCCAGAAGATTTCAGCATTCATGTCACTGCTCAAGGTTGCTGGCGGCGAAACAGCAATCCCAATCAGCGTTGTGCCGATATACGAGCAACTAGCGAGCGCAAAAAAACTGCCCACAATCGCATTGTAGCCACAAATCGATAAAATAGGCCCTTGGCGTTGCAACTGAGGGTTTTTGGGCACTTGATACATCATTCGCTCCTTTTTAGATAGAGACGTATGTGATTGCCGCCCAATTGCCAATAAAAAACACCCATAGCATATCAATGCGCCGAGTGTCCGCAGATTAATTGCGTGTAACACTTATGTGTAATGGTTATTCGATTAACAGCCAGAAGCATGCCCTCACCCCCAGCCCCTCGCCCACTGAACGCGGGCGAGGGGAGCACTGTTCTCGTGGTTCCCCCTCGCCCGCGGGCGGGAGAGGGGGCTAGGGGGTGAGGGGATCAGGCCGTGGTTAACCTGATGTACCATTACACTTATGCTTTATGTGATTACAGAAATTGATGGTTAACCCGAGGTCGAAAGAGATAGCCAAGAATTACAATGCCAATCATTCCAATGCTGATGATTATCCATTCATAGATTCTAATGTTACTGAAGACTAAAGTATAGCCAGCATGCATAATCATCAGCGTTTCAATAACTATACTGCCCCAATATGCCCAGCAGCGATAATTCATTAATCCTATAAAGAAAATCAAACGGCCAGCATTCGCAATTACTATCAGCGCAAGCCAAAGCGTACTCATAATTCGATGGCTATCCAACATATCACTATAAATTATCGCGAAAAAGAAAGAGATGCTGTTGATTGCCGATAAACTCCCTAAAACCATATAATATAAACTGATTATCGAAACTGGCCATTTGCTAATAGGTTTCAGGTTATGTGGTACTTCATACATAGCGCTGCTCCTCTCAGTTCAAAGAATGCTGCTCTTCAAAGGTTATTGCTACCAAAAGCCCCACAGAAGCCTAGGTTCTACGGGGCTAGATTATTAGAGAATTTCTCTTTTCAAGTATGATAAAGATATATTTTAGCCAACATCAATAACTATCACTAATTTTTGTAAATATTCTAGTTTCATCACCTTCCCCAGCAAATAGTTCTAATTGCGAACCATTCAAAGTAAAGGGTATGCCACTTCTATCTCTGCTAAATTGTGCACCTATATAGATCGAATTTTCACTTATTAACTTATAATAAGAAACAACCTTTCCATTCATTGAAATTGATCCATCCATCCCGCTAACTGATTTTGGAGAGAAAACTAACTCATTATTTTCTTCGTCTAGGTAGGTTCCTCGAATACTCATCAATATTTTTTGCTGATCACTCAAGCCTGAATTAGATTCAAAAATACTCCAAATATCTTTTTTATCTATTCCTAAAAAATAAAATGTTATAATTGTCAATATCGCTATTAGGATTAAAGTTCCAAGTACGCCTAAAACACCTATATTTTTCGTATTATTATTTTGGTTTCCTCCAATATTTGTCTGATTTCCTCTCACATTATTTTGGTTTCCTCCAATATTTGTCTGATTCCCTCTCACATTGTTTTGTTTAAGATCTCCGTTTATGTGATTTCCTGTAGCTACATTAGAATCTGTAATATTATTATTATTCATGTATATTCACCTAATTTTCAAATTTTCGTAACACAAAGCTATTGTTATCAGGCAATGTAACAATCAGCGTATCATTATCACCTTCGTTTACGCCCCATGTCCCACTTGCAAATGTCATAAATACACCTGAAAATTGAACATCAATATGATCATCGATGTCAGGGCTAGCCTTCCAATAGCCTTCAGATTTTCCAAATAGGTGTGTCATAACCAGCGTACCATTTTCGTTGAATTCCATCATGGTAGAACCATCACTCCAACGTCCTTCAACAAGACTTTCAACACTACTACCACAACCGCCTAACGTAACCACCAAGCAAATGCCTACAAAGAGTTGAACAGTGCGCTTGAAGATACCTAACATAGCGGCTCCTATTTGATACTTATTGAACAACAGTAAGATCATGCTATCATGCTGTTTTAGAGTTCGTCAAGATGCTATTTATCCGCTTTTCAGGTATATAAACAACAACAATTATTAGAAGTCATAACATTTATTACTAAAAATCATTTTTATGAATTTGGTACTTAAAAATAACAAAAAGCCCCACAGAAGCCTAGGTTCTGCGGGGCTGAGTGCTAGATGAATCGAACAGGTTATTTATCGTTGAGCGCGGCAATGCCTGGCAGCACTTTGCCTTCGAGCAATTCGAGGCTGGCTCCACCGCCAGTTGAGATGTGGCTCATCTTTTCACCAAGCTGCATCTGCTCAATCGCTGCAACTGAATCGCCACCACCGATGATGGTGATTGCGCTACTATCGGCCAAGGCTTGGGCAACGGCGCGCGTGCCAGCGGCAAACGGCTCTAGCTCAAACACACCCATTGGGCCGTTCCAAATCACGGTTTTGGCTTCGCTAACAACTTGGGAGTAGGTTTGGCGCGTTTCAGGCCCAATATCGAGAATCCGCCAGCCATCGGGCACATCATCGACGCTCAGCACTTGGGTATTGGCTTCGGCACTGAAGGCATCGGCCACCACCACATCGCTGGGCAACAACAATTTCACGCCACGGCCTTGAGCTTCGTCGATCAAACGGGCTGCTTCGGCTACGCTCTCTGATTCGACCAGTGAATCGCCAACTGCCTTATTTTGAGCCAACAAGAAGGTATTGGCCATGCCGCCACCGATTAGCAACGAATCGACTTTGCCAAGCAAGTTTTCGATCACGCCGATTTTGTCGCTAATTTTTGCACCCCCGATGATCGTCACGAAGGGGCGCTGAGGATCATCCAAGGCCTTGCCAAGGGCTGCCAACTCGGCTTCCATCAAGAAACCAGCTACAGCAGGCAGGAATTTTGCTACGCCTTCGGTTGAGGCATGGGCGCGGTGAGCAGCACCAAAAGCATCGTTCACATACACATCGCCAAGTTTGGCCAACTCTTCGGCCATGGCGGGGTCGTTCGATTCTTCGCGCGGGTCGAAGCGGGTATTTTCCAACAACAACACTTGGCCAGGCTGCAAATCTTTCGCAGCTGCTTCGGCCTCAGCGCCAGTTGTGGTCTGAATATAGTTCACTGGGGCATCCAGCAGTGATTGGAGATGATCGGCAACTGGCTTGAGCCGAAATTCTTCGGCCACTTTTTTCTTCGGTCGACCCAAGTGCGACATCAAAACCACGCTGGCACCTTGTTCGAGCAAATAGTTGATCGTCGGCAACGCTGCCCGAATCCGTGTGTCATCAGTGACTTTGCGTGCTTCATCAAGAGGCACATTGAAATCAACCCGAACTAAAGCTCGTTTTCCGCTCAACGCTACATCACGAATGGTCTGCTTGTTCACAGTGATCTCCTTGTACAAGGCTATAGGTGATAGGCTAACTGGGCGCTATCAGTACTACGAACCAAGAACCGCATAGCCTATGCTCCCATGATAAACGATTTCGTCGATTTGCTGGGTAGCAGGCTCTACGCCACAGGTGCAGGAATATCACCGTTATTCGTCGCTAGCTTGCGCACCTTGATTTGGATTCAATACCTCGCGCGAGCGGCTGCCCTCTGCTGGCCCGACAATTCCGCGTTGTTCGAGCAGTTCGATCAATTGGGCAGCTTTGCTATAGCCAATTCGCAAACGTCGTTGCAGCATCGAAGCCGAGGCTCGTTGATGTTGGCGCACCAATTCAATCGCCTTGGGTAGCAGTTCATCTTGCTCGTCTGCTTGCAAAAATACATCGCCCATGCTGGTTTGGCTATTGGCTGCTGGCGCGGCTTGAGCAGTGGTTGTATTCCCAGCATTGGCTCCGTTCGCTTGGGCTAATTCTGGGGGAATTTGCAAACGCCAGAATTGCACCACCCGCTCCACTTCGCCATCGGAAACAAAGGTGCCTTGCACCCGAATCGCCTTGGCTGCATCGACCGCCAGATAGAGCATATCGCCCCGCCCAAGCAATTGCTCGGCTCCAGGCGTATCGAGAATAACCCGCGAATCGATTTGTGAGGTCACGGCGAAGGCAATCCGAGTTGGGAAGTTGGCCTTAATCAGACCAGTTACCACATCGACCGATGGGCGTTGAGTCGCCAAAATCAAGTGGATGCCAGTGGCCCGCGCCATTTGGGCCAAACGACAAATCAAGGTTTCAACTTCATCGGGAGCGAGCATCATCAAGTCGGCCAACTCGTCGATGATAACGACGATATAGGGCATTGGCTCAAGGTCGGGGCGTTTGCGCGCCGCTTGCATATAGCTTTCGAGATTGCGGAAACCGCCCTTGGCAAAGACCTTGTAGCGCCGCTCCATCTCGCGCACTGCCCACTTGAGTGAGCTAACCACCCGTTCAAGCTCAGTCACCACCGGCGTGAGCAAATGCGGAATGTTGTTGTAGACAATCAATTCGACCATTTTGGGGTCGACCATGATGAATTTTAGCTCATTGGGCGTGTGCTTCATCAAGAGCGAAATAATGATCGAGTTGATACAAATACTTTTCCCAGAGCCAGTGCTGCCAGCAACCAACAAGTGCGGCATTTTGGCGAGGTCGGCAATCACGACGTTGCCCGAAACATCTTTGCCAAGCGGAATTTTGAGCTTACCACGTTTGGCATCAAAATCTTCGCTGCCAATCACATCGCGCATCGCCACGGTCGCAATCGCCGAGTTAGGAATTTCGATGCCCACGACGGAGCGGCCTGGCACTGGCGCTTCAATTCGCAACGATGGCGCAGCAAGAGCCAAGGCCAAATCGTTTTGTAGGCTGGTGATTTTGTTAATTTTGACCCCGATGGCTGGCTGGAGCGCAAATTGGGTTACAGCAGGCCCGGTGTTGGCCTCGACCACGCGCGCTTCAACCCGAAACGAGGCCAACGTTTCTTCGATGATGCGGGCTTTTTCGCGCTTTTCTTCATCGCCAATCTGGCCTTCGACAAAATCATCGAGAGTTGGCAGGGTTGGCAACGGCCATGCGCGATGGGTCAAGGATTCGTCTGGCTCGATAAAAGCAGCTTCCTCGGCGCTAGCGTTAGCTTGATTCGGCTTGGCTTCATCGGCTGGCTTAAGCCGCTTGGTTGGAGCCATTGTGGTTGGCACAACTGGCGGCGGCGCAACCTCTTTGCGGCGGGCTGGCCGACTTGGGTCAGGCAAATCACGATTGAACAAACTGGCTTGCGCAGGGCGCTCGGCAATCGGCGTAAGCATCACCTCTTGGCTGGTTGTATCTTCAATAATCGCTTGGCGGCGTTTGTTGCTGACCTTGGGCATGGCTTGAGGCGCGGGCAACTCCAGCGGTCGGTAGTGCTCCTCGGGATAATCATCAAACATTGGCGCACGCTGCACCGGCGCACCAACCAAGCGGCGGCCTAAAATACGCAAGCCGCCAGTGTAATACAACAGCGCAGCCATAATTTGGCGCAAGGTTAAATTGAAGGTCAGCATAATGCCGATCAGGCCGACAGTAACCGAAAAGAGCAATGCGCCGCCCTTGCCGATGCCACTAATCAAGATCGTAAGCAAGGTTTGGCCGACCACGCCGCCGCCAGCGCCAACATGAAACTCAGGATGTTCGCGATGAATCTCGTAGCCTGGATATTCCAGCAGCATCAAGAGCGAAAGCAGCACCATCAGCGTGCCGAGAATATTCGCGCCGCTCAGGCGATTGTCGCTAAATCGCTCTTGAAAGATCATCAAGCCGCCCAAAATGCCAAGCGCAACCGGAACCAGCACCTTGCCAGTGCCAAAAGCGCGGGCCACAGCGGTATTCCACTGCGTGCCAATGACCCCTTGATCGCCGCTAAATGTACTGAATAGCAAGGTCAATAAACCCAGAAACACCAAAATAACCGCAAAAATCTCACGCTGAAGATTCTGGGAAAGCTGGATTTGCGGGGTAATGGTTGGTTTGGCTGCGCCACGTTTGCGGGCAGTTGCGGCTGGCTTTTTGCCACTTTGGCGCTTTGGCGCAGATTTTCGCGTTGACATTGCTACTCTATCCCCAAGTGATGTACTCAATTCGTTGGCAGTTGTTTGCTTCGATTATAGCACACACGGTCGAATTGAGCAGACTGTTACTGCTGGCCTGCAAACGCTTTTTAGGCCGTCAGAATGCGCTAATTAACGTTATTGAGCACTTGCGGAATCCAAACCCGCTGACGAAAATTGTGGACTAAATCGCGGTAGGCATAGAAACTTGGTTTATACAAACTTACCGCACCATTCAGATCGTAGGCTCCGTTGCTATCGTAATTGATATGCACCACGCCCCAAGCCTCGCTAGCAGGCGGAAAATCCTCATATTTAAACCAAAACCAGTTAGCAATTTCTGGGCGACCATAAATCGTTGCTACAAATTGACGCATAAAATCTGCTTGGCGTTGCAGCTCGCTGGCATTGGTTGGGTCGCCACGAGTGCCAATTTCGGTCAGCCAAAGCTTGCTGGTTTGATCAAACGTGCGCAGCGTCGCAACCAAACTATCCAAGCGCGGCCCCACCAAATGCAAAAAGTCGTTATCATCGACCAAACGCCGCATCTCTGCTGGGTAGGGATGATAGGCCACGCCATTGATTGGGTATTTGCCGTTATGGCTATTGGCCCAATTGCTAAACGGCGCAGCTTGATAGAGCGCTTGCAGATAGTTGCGATCAGTGCGATTCGATTCGCTAGAAGTCAACGGGTGCAAGCCACCAACAATCAGCGGCGTTTGATCATTGCGGTTGACATCGCGCAAGATCCGATACAGCTTGGTGATGGTTTGGGCCACATAATAGGGATTCATCTCATCTTGCTGGCCATTTGTGGCATCGCGCAAGGCAAAATAGAAATTTGGCTCGTTGAAAATCTCATAGGCATCAATGCGGCCACGATAATAATCGGCGATGCTAATCGCGCGTTCGAGCCATGCTTTTTGATAAGCATTTACGCCGCAGCCAATTGGCGCTGCTGGGCAGGGATTCAGCTCGCGGTCGGGATTGCTGGTTGGAATGCTGCCTGAAACCGTGCCGCCATCAAAATGCTGCACGCCAGCCTGTGGGCCGCGCAAAATATCGGTTCCCAGCAAGGCCAGCACCTTCAAACCCCGACTATGCGCAGCACTAACGAAATAATCAGCTTGAGCCAAATTAAAACTGCCATAACTTGAGCCATCCCATTCACCATGAAACTCGAAGCGCACCCAGCGCCCGCCCATGGTCACAATCTCATCGAACATACGATTGATAAACGCTTGGTTGGCGGCATTAGGATAGGCTGGATTTTTTCCCCAGTCGTAGGCTGGGTCGCGCACAACAATGCCCCACCAATCACTTGGCTGGTTGGTTGGCGGCTCGGCGTGGCTCATTGCTGGCAGTTGCATCAGCAAAAAAATCATGAGCATAAAGCCCAATAAGCGTTGGTATATTCGTCGCATAAGCTTGCTCCTACTATTTGCATAACGTACTACAACGTTAAGTATTGATAAGCAAGAGCGCTTTAGCCAGCATATTTATTACAGATTTGTTACAGCAGATTTTTATTTTCAAATGTAAACTGTGCTTCTAATCAAAAAAAAGATCTGGAGCACAATCAATGTATAGAATTAATCATAGCAATAATCAATTTTTGCTTCAAAATTTCAAAAAATTTCTATTATTCGTTATGATTCAGCAATTCAAGCCGAGTATTATAGCAGCATTACTCTACACAATTCACTATATTGTTACCCAAACGCCCGCTGAAGTTCAACAGACATCGATTGTTCAATTAATATTCATTGCATGGTTATTTATTTTTCTACCAATGAATGTAATCGCAGGATTAATCTATGCAGTTGTGCTTTGTTATAGGTTTCGAGCAAAAGAAGTCGATCTCAATAGCTATCGAAAAGCTGTAATAGTGATTGGATTTTGGAGTCTATTCCTGTGGATAGGCGTAGCGTATTGGTTAATTGTTGATGATTATGATCACACAAAAATTCTTACCTTTATTCTTAGTTATCTTGTTCAATGTATCTTTCAATTCTATTTTATGCCATATCGGTTGTTTAAGCGCTATACGCCGCAAATCTAACCAAAGTCTGCAAAATAGTTGATCCACAAAGCGCACGAAGCGCACGAAGGAGCTGTAACCGCGAAGACCACGAAGGCTGTTTTCGCCACAGGTTAGCACAGATTTGTTTGATTTTCCCCATCAACCCCTCGCCTAGCGACTGATCCCTTCTGACTTCTGACTTTTGCCCTTCATCCCTCACCTCCAGCCCCTCTCCCACTGGACGCGGGCGAGGGGTGTTCGTTTTGTGGTTCTAATTTCTATCAAAGACTATGCTCTATGCTCTATGTTCTATGTTCTTCGCTTTCATTCTTCACACTTTACTTCATACGTTCTTCACAGCAGTGGTTTATGCTCAAGCCATATCGAAAAACACGACACAACGGAGGCTGTATGAAAACAATCGGAAAATGGCTAGCAATTGTGGCAATCGCTTTTAGCTTAGTGTTTGTTGGTGGGCGCTTAACCAACACCAGCGCCCAAACCCCAACCATGCCTGATAGCACCACAACTCAGCCAACCACACCTGATAGCACAAACGTCGGCCCAGGCTTTGGCTTTGGCAAGCGTGGCGGACGTGGTGGTGGTATGGGTCAACGCGGCGGCATGGGCATTCATCATCAATTGGTTGAGCAAACCGCAGCCTTGACCAAACTGACCACTGCTGATGTACGCATCAAGTTGGTTGAAGGCACTTCATTGACCGAAATCGCCACCGCCAACGGCAGCAGCGAACAAGCAGTGATTGACGCAGCTGTGGCCCAATTAGAAACCAAACTGAACGAATCAGTCAGCAGCGGCAAAATTACTGAAGCTCAAAAAACCGAACGCTTGAGCAACGCCAAAACCGAAGCACCAACCCTGATGAACCAAAAAGGCGTGGTTGACGCTAAAGGCCCAGGTCGTGGCGGGCGGGGCCAACATTTGCTGGTGCAAGCAACCGCTGAAGTAACCGGCTTGACGGTTGAACAAGTAAAAGCCGAAGTTCAAGCAGGCAAAACCTTGGAGCAAGTGGCTCAAGCCAATGGCAAAACCGTTGACGACATCATTGCCAACTTGCGCGCCAAAGGCGAAGAACGCTTGAACACCGAGCTTGAACGCGCTCGCGAAGCCTTGACCAAATAAGCCAGTTCGCCCTCGGTTTCCTCCACACAGCATTGAGAACAGCCAAACGCCCATGGAATTCCATGGGCGTTTGGTTTTTAGCATTTGCAACAAAGCCTAGTTTAGGGTATTCTATAGGCGTTGCGACCGTAGCTCAGTGGATAGAGCATTGGTCTTCGGAACCAAGTGTCGGGGGTTCGAGTCCCTCCGGTCGCGCCAATAGCACCTACTTACGAATCACGTAAGTAGGGCTTTTTTTTGGCTTTGCAAAGGCCTAAACCAGTGTGACGTTGTTTGTCACAGCAGGGTGCGATACTAGCCTTAGTTCTAACGCAATGTTAATTCGGAGGCAGGCTATGTTGAACATCCAAACCCAACCATTCAATCGCACATTGGCTCTGGCAATCATCACCGCCTTGGCGTTGTTGATTTTGGCAACCAGCCTGATCAATCCTGCGCCATTGGCAGCAGCGTTTGAACCACAAGCCCAAGCTGTTTGCACATTTTGCGGCCAATAAGCTTAATTGTTATTGATTCGACACAGGGTTGTGTTTTATCTCCCCTTGCAATTGCCCCATGCTATACTTCCTCAGGTGTGTTTGATTTAAGGTACCTCAATGACAATTGAATTTTGGAGTTGGCTAGTCAGCGGCGTTGTGGTGCTTGGCTGCGTTATTTTAGCCTGGCGCATCAGCAATGGCCGGCGGCGAAGAATCATCACCTTCGCAATTTATGCCAGCTTATTTGGCCTAAACTTGGCTGGAGTTGAATTAATTGCCAGTGGACTTGATCAGTTATTAGGTTCATGGCTGACAGTCAGCCCAACCAACCTAGCCCGTTTAAGGCTTGGCTTTGCTGCAATTTGGATGATTGCTATCATCTTTGGCTTACAACGAGTGCATAAATATTCTTAGCGCCGCACGCCCGAGGCCAATTCTTGGCGCTTGTATTTGCAATGGTCGCAAAAATAAACCCGATAGCCTGCCAGCATCACTTGCTCTAATGGCCTGCCACAATGCGGGCATTCCTCGCGCACTGGGCCACGAAAGTTGGGCTTTTCTTCAGCTTGCAAATTGCTCACCAGCGCTGGTTGTGGTGGCGGGGGAATTTCAACTGGCGCAACCGTTCGGGCAGGATTCGACAAACCATTATTCACAGGTTGCGCAACTTGCTCCGGCATGGGCTTGGCTTGGAAATTAAACACCTCGCTGAGCTTTTCGACCAAGGCAGCATAATCGATCGCCCCATTCGAGCGTGGATCATACTCATAAATTGTTTTGCCTTCGGCGGTAGCCTCAGAAAGTCGCACATTAACCCGCACAGGATCAGTAACCAAAGTGCCATATTCTTCACGCAAGCTAGCGAGCAAGCGATGCGATTGGCGATTACGCCCATCGAACATGGTTGGGATAATCATGCGCAGCGCGCCCATTGTGCCTTTGATGCGGGTGATATTCCGGCCAAGTTGGCGCAAGCCTTGCAAGGCCAAGTGCTCCAAGGCGGTTGGCACAATAATGTCCGAGGCCGCCATGAGCGCATTTAAGTTCAGCACGGTCAACGAAGCGCTACAATCAATCAACACAAAATCATAATTACGCACGACAGGGCGTAGGGCATTTTCGAGCACCCGACCCCAATCTGGGCGTTTGCCAATATCCGATTGCGCCTGCAACAAGGCATCGCTCGAAGCAAGTAGGTCGATATTTGGGCGTACTTGCACGACACAATCAGGAATTTTCTTATTATCGATCAAAACATCGTACAGCGAGCGGCGGGGTTCGGCATGCCCAAAACACATACGCACATTGCTCTGTGGATCAACATCGATCACAAGCACTGAGGCACCTTTGATGGCAAAACCGGCGGCTACATTGACTGTGGTAGTCGTCTTACCAATACCGCCCTTGAAGTTGGTGACGGCAATTACGCGAGGCATAGGATACAACTCCTGAGTAGACTGCTTGCAGTGTACGGTAGAGTGTAGGCAACGTCAAGCAGGCGAATGCTGACGCGAACTAGCAACACCCCTTACGAATACGCTTCGTAGCCTAGCCATTGCGGGGGAATCAATCGCCAAGGGCAGTATGCTACAATGAACCAACAATGAAATAACCCGACACAGAGGTCGTTACGATGGCAAAGCTTAAAAATTACATAGTCTCCTTGGATGATGTGTCCACCGTCGAAGAACTCAAGGCCGCCTTACGTGAACGGCGTTTAGTTGGCGTGACCCAACTAACCCTCAATGGTCGCAATTGGGGTGATGCTGTCGCTCATACGTTGGCACGCTCACCACACATGGCCACAGTCCGCGTGCTTGATCTCAGCGAAAATCAATTAACTGATGACGCAGTGATCGCGCTGGCGCAATCGCCCCACTTAAGCCAATTGCGCACTCTGCGCTTGCAACGCAACCAAATTGGCGATGCAGGCCTGATTGCCTTGGCCCAATCACCTCACCTGAGTAAACTCACCGAACTAGAGCTGTATCGCAATCGAATTGGTGCTGCTGGCGTGCAAGCCTTGAGCACCTCGACCAGCCTGACTCAATTAACCAAGTTGCGGCTCTATCGCAATCAACTTGGCGCTGAGGGCGGCGCAGCCTTAGTCGCAGGCAAAGCCCTAGTCAACCTACAATTGCTCGATATTGATCACAATGAGTTGGGCGATGCTGGAATTATTGCAATCACCAAAGCCCAACATCTCAATCAATTAACTGCCCTCAACTTGAGCAACAACAATATTGGCCCTGATGGAATTAAAGCCCTCGCCGCCGACGAGCAATTGAGCAATTTGACCCACCTTGACCTGAGCGATAATGATGTGGGTTTTGCTGGAGCCAAAGCGTTGGCCGAATCGCCCTATCTGCGCAGCATTGTAACCCTCAATCTCTCATCAACCAATATTGATGCTGATGGGGTTAGCGCTCTGGCCAACTCGCCAGTGCTAGCCAACACCGAACGGCTCGATTTGCGCTCGAATACGATTGGCGATGAAGGCTTAACTGCCTTGGCTGAATCAGCACATGTTACGAACATCAAGGCCTTGTTGCTCAATGATAATGCAATTGGCGATGCTGGCGTGCAAGCCTTGACCACCAGCACAAGCTTGGGCAATTTGGCAGTGCTGTATCTGGCCGAAAATGCGATTGGCGATGCTGGTGCAACCAGTTTGGCCAACAGCAGCAACCTTGGCCAGTTGCAAGAGCTTGATTTGTGGGGCAACCAACTGACCCGCAGTAGTCAAGAAGCCTTTGGCCATTCGCCAACCCTGAATAATTTGGTGCTGCTTGATCTTGGCATCAGCGACGACGAAGACGAGGAAGACATCTTCTAAATCGCGTTCTAATAACTGACAGATGCAAACGCCTTGCCGAACATTGAGCAATGGTGTATTTGAGTTTTGCCAAGCTGCGAGGGTGCTATGACGAAAAAAGCCTTGGTGCTTTCTGGGGGCGGGGGCCGAGGAGCCTATCACGTTGGCGTGATGCAAGCGCTCGTCGAACGCGGCTGGATGCGCGATGGCCAAGGGCCAGATATTATTGCTGGCACTTCGATTGGCGCAGTTAATGGTGCGGCCCTCGCCTCAGGCATGACCGTGGCCAACCTGCGCCAACGCTGGCTGCATATGCACTCTGAGGATGTGCAACAGCTTTCGAATGATTTGCCGACGATTAGCCGCCCGCTGATGCGTTTTTTGCTGCGCTCGATTTTGACCTCTGACGAGCATGGCGGCGATGATCAGATTGAAGCGGAAACGCCTGAGGCTGATCGCAATTTGCATAGCCCCAGCATTTGGCATAAATTTCGCAGCATTTTTAGCACAACGCCATTCAAAAGTTTGCTTGATACCGCGCCATGGCGACGCACACTCAGCACATGGATGAACTTTGAGCGCATCAATAGCGCTGCTGCACCAACCTTGCTGCTGACCGCCACCGATGTGCGACGCGGCACGTTGCGGGTGTTTTGCAACCACAAGCTCGATGGCCAAGCCCAAGATCAGCTCAACATCGAGCATATTATGGCTTCGTCGAGCATTCCGGCGGTTTACCCGTGGACCCAAGTTGGCGACGATATGTATTGGGATGGCGCGGTGTTGGCCAATACGCCGCTTGGCCCAGTCATTGAGCATGCTGGCGGCGATGTAGAAATTATTGTGGTGATGATGACTCCGTGGGATGCCGACCCTAACGATGGCGACCAACATCTCGAAGCCATGCCTAGCGATTTGGCGCAATCGTTGTGGTTGACTTTGGATTGGGCTTTGTTGGCTTCGTATCGGGCATCGTTTAAACTACTCAAAGTTTATAACCAAATTGCCGAAGCGGCGCATCGCCTGACAGCCGCCGCCGAAAAAACTGGCGACCAATCATTGCGCTGGCCGGGCACGATGCCCTATCGCGTGGCCGAGCCATTGGTGATTGCGCCGCAAAAACTGATGCCCTTAGAATGGATTGTCGATTATGAGGGCAAAAATCATCAAGCTTTGTTTGAAATGGGCTATCGCGATGCCCTGCGAGCCTTAGATCAACGACAGGTATCAGCGTGATTACAATCTATTTAGCGATTGGCAGCAACCAAGGCGAGCGGCTCGCCAACTTGCAAACTGGCTTGGCTGCCTTAGCGCCAGCAGTTCAATTAACCGCCTATTCGAGCGTCTACGAAACAGCCGCCGCCTATGTAGAAGATCAACCGCCGTTTTTGAATGCGGTGGTTGCTGGTATGACCGATTTAGCGCCGCATGCGCTGCTCGCCTTGCTCAAACAGATCGAACACGATTGTGGGCGACGGCCAGGCTTACGCTACGGGCCACGCCCGCTTGATCTCGATATTTTGTTGTATGGCGATCAGCAATTGAATAGCGCTGATTTGATCATTCCGCATCCGCGGATGTTCGAGCGCGATTTTGTGCTACAACCACTAGCTGAAATTGCCCCCAACCACGTTAATCGTGACCAACTAGCCCAAGCCACGCAAGGCAGCGTCTTGGCAATCGCCTACCCAGCCACGCAATTGCTACCAACAAAGTAATGGCATTTTGATCCACGAAGAGCACGAAGAGCACGAATGTTGGGTTTAGTGGTTCGCTGAGTTTTAGTGAACTACGAGCGAACCAATGAGCCAGTCTTCGTGTAGATTCGTGTCCTTCGTGGATCAAAACTTCGTTACATTGGCTTCAAGCGTTGCCAAAGGTGAAAGGTTGCTAGGCTGCGATAAGGACTGAATGCGGCCATTAACGCCAAAGTTGTTGAACGATCAGGCCGTTGCTCAAGCTGAAAAAATGCCTGCAAACTACTGGTCAAGCCACTATCGCCCACCGGCACACAATCGCTAAAGCCAAACGAGCGCATCAGCACATATTGGGCTGTCCATGGGCCGATGCCGCGCAAGGCCAACAGTTCGCGCTCGATCCGCGTGGCCGATTTGCTGCCATAGCTGGCCAAGGGCAAGGTTCCGGCCACAATCGCCTGCGCCGTATCAATTAAATAACGCGCCTTGGAATTGGAGAAGCCCAACGGCAGCAGTTGCTCAATGCTTAGTTCGGCAACGGCGCTTGGGGTTGGCGCAAGGTAAAAATCATTGATTAATGGTTGCCCTGCCAGCGCAGTTAGGCGTTGGCGCAAGCGATAGGCTACTGCGAGCGAGATTTGCTGGCCCAAAATCGCCCAAACCAAGGCATCGAACGGATTATGCACCAAAGGCATGCGCAGGCCGCGTTGTTGCTCAATCAAGGGCAAAAGTGCTGGCGATTTGGCAACGTGAGCCTCGAAGCGACTAGGATCGTTGCGCAAGCCCAAGCCAGCGACGATATGCTGGTGAATTGTGGCATAGTCGCTGGGCGTGAGCGTTGGCTGCTCCACGATTGAACATTCTGCATGATTTTGGTTGATTGTGACGCTGAGCAAAACCCCAGTTTGCCCATTCAAGCGGCACGTGCTGAGCCACGTCTGATCCACAACCCGATCAGTTAAGCTGACTGGATCACGGCCAAGCTGGCCCAAAATTTGGCGGCTTGGATAATCGCTCGGCAAGCTAAGGCTAAAATGGCCAGTTTCGGGTATGCGCCGATAATCGCTTGGCGTGAGCAACGTCTGCTTGCGAAAATTTTCGTTGAAGCTCGAAAGGCTATCAAAACCAACCTCATTCGCAATCGCAATAATCGTTTGGTCGCTGTTCAACAATAAAGCGCAGGCAGCCTCAATGCGCGCATGCAGCAACAAATCTGCTGGCGTGGTGTGATAATAAACCCGCATCAATTCGAATAATTTGGTTTGGCCAACGCCCGCTGCTTGGGCCATAGCCTTAACATCGCCAAACGCAGCAGGTTGGGCCAGCACTGATTCGATCAATTGCTCGGTTAAATGTTCTTCAGGGTCGAAGCCACGATAAAAATCATCAGGCCGACAAAGTTTGCAGGCACGATAGCCCGCCCCTTGGGCCGCATTGGGATTATGAAAAAACTCAACATTCTCGGGCTTGGGCTTGCGCGCACGACAGCTTGGCAAACAATAGATGCCTGTGGTTTTGACGGCGGTAATAAATTTGCCGTTATAGCTGGCATCCGATTGCAACATATGCGCAACCATTTCGTTGTGGCTTGGAAGCGTTGGCTCAATTTCAGTTAACATTTTTGCTGCTTTCAGACTAATTCAAAACTCGTTTGCTTGGGCAGATCTTTAAATTGAGCGCCTTCGTGGCGCAACAACCAGCGTTTGCGTTCCAAGCCGCCAGCATAGCCAGTCAAGCTTTTGTTGGCTCCAATCACGCGGTGGCAGGGCAACACAAGGCTAATTGGATTTAGGCCGTTGGTCATGCCGATGGCGCGGGCAGCGCTGGGCGTGCCAACTTTGGCCGCCAATTGGCCATAACTCATCGTTTGACCCACGCCAATTTCGCGGAGGGTCAACCAAACTTTGCGCTGAAACTCGCTGCCTGCCAGATCAACCTTAATTAGATCAAGTGCCGCCAGATCGCCAGCAAAATAGTGGGCAACTGCTGCGCTCAAAGCGCTTTGCGGGGTTGGAATCAATTCAAACGTGCCATAGCGATGGCCAAGCAAGCGTTGGCAGCGAGCTTGATTATCGCCAAAATCGAGATACACCACGCCCTGAGGGCTACTGATAATGACCACATCGCCAATCGGCGTTGCGACTTGTTCGAGCATTAGTTGTTGCATTGCGACACTCCTGTGGTTATGACCGATTGACTGAATTCAGTATAGCGATGGTTGGGGTTTGCGGCTACCGTTTTTCTTCGCACTAATTTTGGCTGTCGGTTGGCAATAAATCGTGCTAGGCTTAAATGACACAGCTGCGTTCCCTCACCCCAACCCCTCTCCCACAGAGCGGGCGAGGGACTTAGGCGATGATCTTTCATTGCCTGTACTGGGCTACTTGTAATGGTTCATTGGCTTGGCAACCGTGTCCCCTCACCCCCCAGCCCCCTCTCCCACGAAAACGCGGGCGAGGGGGAGCATCCGTGGTGCACCAAGGAATTGGGAGAGAACCACGGCGGTAAAGCCCCTCTCCCGTTCGACGGGAGAGGGGTTGGGGTGAGGGGATCAGGCGGTGGTTAACCTCATGTACCATTACATCTACTATTTAGCTTGTGGATTGCTAAGGCTTTTAGGCTTTAGCTTAAAAAATAAAGGAACTGCCGATGAAGATAATCATTTTTGGGGCAACTGGCATGGTTGGGCAAGGGTTGTTGCGCGAGAGTTTGTTGAATCCGGCGGTTGCGCAAGTGTTGTGTGTTGGCCGCACCCCGACAGGCCAAAGCCACCCCAAGCTTGGTGAAATTGTGCATTGCAATCTCTATGATTTAGCGCCGATTGAACATGAATTAGTTGGTTATGATGCATGTTTGTTTTGCCTCGGAGTTTCGGCAGCGGGCATGACTGAGGCTGCTTATCGTTCAATCACCTACGATTTAACCATGCATGTGGCTCAAACCTTGGCGCGGCTTAATCCGCAATCGCGCTTTTTGTATGTTTCTGGCTCTGGAACCAATCCCAATTCGCGCACAATGTGGGCACGAATCAAAGGCCAAACCGAGCAAGAGTTGTTGAAACTGCCGTTTGAGGCTTTTATGCTGCGCCCGGGCTTTATTCAGCCGCAGCATGGCGTGGTTTCCAAAACGCGGCTCTATCGACTGCTCTATCGCCTGATTGGCCCGTTGTATCCTGTATTAAAACGCTTCATGCCCCAATATGTGACCACGACTGATCAATTAGCCCAAGCCATGCTGCGCGTGGCCCAAAATGGCGCAGCCCAGCCAATTCTCGAAAACAGCATGATTAACCAGTTGTAAGTGAGATTCCCTCACCCCCCAGCCCCCTCTCCCACTGAACGCGGGCGAGGGGGAGCATCCGTCGTTCACCAAGGAATTGCGCAAGAACCAGCGTGTTAAAGCCCCTCGCCCGCGCCACGGGAGAGGGGTTGGGGTGAGGGAATCTATAGTACACCAACGCATTTTGCAAGAACCACATGATTAAAGCCCCTCGCCCGCGCCACGGGAGAGGGGTTGGGGTGAGGGAACCTTTAATCACTTGCCCCAAAATCAATATTTGACGTTATAATGGGCCAGAATAGCAATGCTGCTCTTTTTAACCCTATGTCTTTCAATTAATCACCTGCCTTGAAGCGGAGAAGTTGCCTATGAAACGGATGCGTTTATTGATGTTTGTGGTGCTCGCTGGCCTATTAACGCCGCTTGGCGTGTTGGCGCGGCCTGTCACGCCGCCCCCAGTTCAGCCCCAAGCCCCAAATGTGCCTAATTTTTATGTTGATCCAAATTCGTTCTCAGTTGTTACAACTCCAGGATCAACTGTTCAATTTACATTTCAAGTTTATAATACGTCAAACGGACCAGGATTTGAATCTCTGAATTATGATTTTTTCTTTGATCCCCTGCCCACAGGTTTTACTGACGATCCTATTAATCCAGTGACCGGAGTACCTACTGGGGACTCTATTACAATTGTTGCAACTGTAAATGTTGGCACAACGGTTGCATTACAAACATATGCATTACGCTTACGCGTACGTGGTACGTCAGGCACAACTCAAATTACCCGTATTGTAGATATTCAAATTAGAATTGTAGCGCCAACTGCAACACCAACCCGAACCCAAACACCAACCGCAACAGCACCAACAGGCACAACGACTGGTACACCGGGCCGCGTATGTAATGGCAGTGGTGGCACGCTCAACGATAAATTCGAGCCTGATAACACCCGCAGCCAAGCGCGCCGAATTGAAGTCGATGTGCCGCAAATCCATGCAATTTGTCCAGTTGGCGATGAAGACTGGCTTTTGTTTGGCGGTTTAGAGGGCAAAGTCTACACCATCGATGTTACACAAATGACCGATGGCCTCGACCTTTCGTTGACGCTCTACGATAGCAATGGCAATCAATTAGCCTTCAACGACGACTTTCCACGCAACAACGATCCCAGCGATATCAAGCCACGGATTCAATCGTGGCGCGCGCCAGCTAACGGCCAATACTATATCAAGGTGCGCGATTCCGCCGGACGCGGCTTTGTTGACGCACTCTACACGGTGGTACTCAACAGCGAGAGCTACGGCCCTACGCCAACCCTCATCCCCGAAATCTGCGAAGATTTGTATGAGCCAGATGGCTTGCCCGAAATTGCACCCTTGATTGTGGTTGGCGAAGTGCATCCCGACCATCGTTTGTGTCCACGCGGCGATGCAGATTGGGTCAAATTCTTCGGCAAATCGGGCAAAATCTATTCGCTGTTTACCTCGGATCTCAGTGTTGGGGCCGATACAGTGATGGTGCTGGCTGATCGCGACGGCACGACGATTATCGATTTCAACGACGATTATGAATCGGGCTTAGATTCGCGAATCGATTTCGCGCCAGTCGTCGATGGCTTCTACTTTGTGCAAGTCAAAAATGTGGGCGATGTTGGTAATCAATTTATCGATTACACCTTGACTTTCCAGATCAAGAGCAACGCCAACCAAGGCCAGCCGACGATGCAGCCAACCGCAACCTTCGATGATGGCGAAATTACGCCAACCCTCGATGAAGATGATCTGACCCCAACCTTCGATGACGAGCGCACGCCAACGACAACTGGCACCGTGACGGGAACGCCCACCCGCACGCCAACCTCGGCATATCCAACGCCAACCAATTCTTCGGGCAACAAATTGCCAAACTTCGATACTCGCAGCAATGGCAAATTCGCTGATCCAGCCTTCAACAAAGTTTGGACGCACGCCGATTCGCCAGTGGCCAGCGGCCAAGCTGTGCGTTCGTGGTTGTGGGGGCCAAACAGCGGCCAAGCTCGTGCCGAAGTCTACGATCAATCGCCTGGTGGTTTACGCCAAGTGCAATATTTCGATAAATCGCGCATGGAAATTAGCGATTTCGAGAGCGATCGCCAAAGCCAATGGTTTGTCACCAACGGTTTGTTGGCCAAAGAATTGATTCAAGGCCAAATTCAAATTGGCGATAGCAATTATGTGCAGCGCACCCCAGCCCAAATTAACATTGCTGGCGACTTAGGCGATGCTTCGGCTCCAACCTATGCGAGCTTTAGCAGCATTTTGGGCGCAACCAACGACCGCACTGGCCAATTCGCCGACCAGCAATTAGCCCGTAGTGGCAAAGTTAGTGCCTATGCTGGCAACCTCAACGATGCTGCCAAACTGGTGCATTACGTGCCCGAAACTGGCCACAACATTCCCAGCGCCTTCTGGAATTTTGTCAATCGTCAAGGCTTGGTCAATCAAAACGGCAAAGTCCAAGAAGGCCAAGTGATGGATTGGGTCTTTGCCTTGGGCTACCCAATCAGCGAAGCCTACTGGGCCAAAGTCTATGTTGGCGGCGTTGAGCAAACAGTGCTGGTACAAGCCTTCGAGCGCCGCGTGCTGACCTACACCCCCAGCAATCCCGCCGATTGGCAAGTGGAAATGGGCAACGTCGGCCAACACTACGAACAATGGCGCTACCGCTAGGCTCAATCTTTTGCTTCAAGGCTAAAAAACAACCCCCGTGTTCTATGCTGAACACGGGGGTTTTGTTGAGCAAATTACAAGCCCAAAATCGCATCTAAGCGTGGCCAATCGCAGCGCTCGGCCATAAGTTTGGTGAAGCGTTCGAGTTTGGTGCGTTCGTGCAAGCGCACATGACCAAACATGTTTTCAATTCGTTCAACAGCGGTCAAGGTATCATCGGCAATCGTGATGATCGGCACGTTGCGTTGTTCAGCGCGATCAATCACCGATTGCTGTGGGCGAAAGTTGCCTGTCAAGACCAAGGCGTTGGTTGAGGTTTCCAAGGCTGCTAGTTGCAAATCGGTGCGGTCGCCGCCTGTGATTACTGCTTTGTTGGCGCGGCGGCGGAAGTGCGAGAGGCCCGCCTCTGCTCCCATCGCCCCAATCATCAACGACTCGACGATTTTGCCTTGACCATACTCAGCGCCAATCACGCTACCGCCAAGCTCGCTGACCAAATCCTCAACTGGAATGCCAGAGAGCGCAATATCTTGCGGCAACAAACCCAACACTGCAATCCCGCGTTGCTCAAGGAACGGCACAACGTGCGATTGCACAAAATCCAGTCGCGTTTCCTCGATTTGGTTGAGAATTACGCCCTTGAGCCGTTTGCCGACGAAGCGTTGCACCGATAAAATCGCATCGACGGTTAAGGTCGTGCGATAGCGCGAAACCAACACCATCGGCGCATCGATCAAATCGGCCACGCGATCAGCGCTGAGATCGACCAACGAGCCTTCGGCCCAGCTATTGGTGCCTTCGACAATCGTTACTTGATGATTATTGCTAATGCTTTGAAAGGCCTGTTGCACCGCGCCCGCCCAATCGTGCTGCTCGCCGCGCAAAATGCTTTCGATGGTAGTGCGGCGCAAGAGCACAGGGGCAATTTGCTCCAACGGCTCGCTCAGACCAAAGCTCTCGCGAATAAAAGCAGCATCTTCGTCAAACGCGCCTTCTGGAGTATGAGTCACCGAAACACTAACAGGCTTCATATAGCCAGCATCAATCTGGCGATCCTTGAGTTGGCGCAGCAAACCAGCACAAACTGCACTCTTGCCAACATATGATTCTGTTGATGCAACATACAGCGTTGCCATAGCGAAACTCCTTTATCAAAAGGATGAAGGATGAATTATGAGGGATGAAAAACTCATCCTTTCCATCGAGCATTTATCAAATAATGCGAGATCAGGGATGAAGATAGCTTGGATCATCCATCGATGATCGATTCTTGCGCTTCATAATTCATCCTTCATCCCTCATCCTTTCAATCTATCCTTGCAGAATAATGCGGGCATCGAGCACGATTACGCCTTCGCCACGGTTGTAGACAACCAACGGATTAATATCCATTTCGACGATTTCGGGGAAGTCGCTGACCAATTGGCTGACGCGCAGCACAATATCTTCGACGGCTTCTAAATCGGCGGTTTGCTCGCCCCGCACGCCCTGCAACAGCGGAAACGAACGAATTGCCCGCAGTTGTTCGCGCACTTCTTCGCGGCTCAACGGCGCAAGCCGAAACACTACATCTTTGAGCACTTCGACATAAATGCCGCCCATGCCCACGCCAATTAATGCCCCAAACTGCGGATCGCGGCTGACCCCGACCAGCACTTCGCGGCCTTTACGCGCCATTTCCTGCACCAACACCCCCCAAATGCGGGCGTTGGGGCTGAATTTACGTGCACGATAGGCGATTAATTCGTAGCTATCGCTGGCAGCTTGGGGGTCGGCAATGCCCACGCGCACGCCACCAATATCGCTTTTATGCAAAATATCGGGCGAGCTAATTTTCATCACCACTGGAAAACCAATTTCCTTGGCGATTTCGGCGGCTTCTTCAGGCGAACGGGCTAGCCGACTATCGGGCAAACGCATGCCATAGGCTGCCATCACTTCGCGGGCCTCAATTTCGCCAAGCTCAACTCGCCCAGCCTCGCGTACTTGGGCAAACAAATCGCGCACATGGTCTTTATCGACATCAAATCGAGCATAGGTTAGGGCTGGTTGTTCGCGCCAGCGCCGATGTTGCCACATTGCAGCCAAGGCGGCGACGGCCCGTTCGGGAAATTCGTAGTTGGGAATTTTATGTTGATTGAGCAATTTGAGCGCTGGCTTGATGCTATATGCGCCCATAAAACTGGCCACAATCGGCTTGCTTTGGTTGGCTGAAAGCTCAGCCATGGCTTCCACCGTGGCTTCGGCTTCGCTGCCAGCTTGCGGCGTGAACAACACCAACACCGCATCAACATTGGGGTCGGCTAAGGCCATTTCAATCCCAGTGCGATAGCGATCGGCTTTGGCATCGCCAATCACGTCGATCGGATTATAGACATTGGCGGTTGGCGGCAAGTTGGCTTGCAGGTGGCTGATGGTTGCGGGGCTAAATTCGGCCATTTGCAAACCATCGCGCTCAATTGCATCGGTGGCGATAATGCCCGGGCCGCCAGCGTTGGTAACAATTGCCACCCGTGGGCCTGCCAGCAAAGGTTGATAGGCAAAAACTAAAGCAAAATCAAACAATTGCTCCATCGTGCGCGCCCGCACAATCCCGCTTTGGCCAAAGGCCGATTCGTAGGCGCTTTCGCTGCCTGCCAACGAGCCAGTGTGCGAAGAAATTGCCCGCGTGCCAGCAGCAGTTGTCCCGCTTTTGATCGCGATTACGGGCGTGCGTTTGGTCACTTCGCGGGCGGCCTGAATAAAGCCCGGGCCATCGGAAATACCTTCCAGATAGGCCAAAATGACTTTATTCTGCGGGTCGTTGCCCCATGCCTGCAACAGCGCCACTTCATCAACATCGGATTTATTGCCAAGGCTGACGAAGCGCGAAAAACCAATATTCGCCTCTTTGCTCCAATCGAGGATGGCGGTACAGACCGCGCCCGATTGCGACATAAAGGCAATTTCGCCATCAGCGGGCATTAATGCTGCAAACGAAGCATTCAAATGGCTGACGGTATCAATCACACCAAGACAATTGGGGCCGACCATGCGCATACCGTAGCGTTGCACAATCTCTACCAATTGGTGTTCAAGCTTCACCCCTTCACCGCCAACTTCCTTGAAACCTGCGGTGATCACGACTAAACCGCGCACGCCTTTTTGGCCGCACTCTTCGGCGACATTGAGCACATGCTGCGGTGGAATAACTAAAACTGCCAATTCAACTTCATCGGGAACAGCAGCGACCGACGGGTAGGCCGTTTGGCCTAAAACTGCTTTGGCGGTGGGATGAATCGGGTAGATTCGCCCTTGATAGCCATTGTCAATAACATTTTTGAGGACACGGTGACCAAGACGTGATGGATCGGGAGATGCTCCCACCACAGCCACCGATTGCGGAGCGAAAATCTCCTCCAGCATAGCGATTGCCTCCGGGTTACTTCGATCACCCCTAGAGCATATCACATCTGGCGCTGCTTGAATGGGCTAAATGTCACGGAAGTATGCAAATCGGATGGCTTGCCACAAAATTAACAGCGCGATGCCGCTCCAAACCAAGGCCCATAAAATCGCTGGCACGCCTGTCGCTTGCTGCATAATTAAGGCATCGCTGGTTACGTGGCGGCGGTAGGATGAGAGCCGCAGCAAATCCCACAAGCTATCGAGCGCATTTAAGATCGTCTGCACACCCAAAATCAGCAACAGCCATTCATTCAAATGCAAAGCCAATTTGTAACTGGCAGCAATAAACGCTCCGGCCAGCAGCACGCCCACCAAAATCCCAAACAGATTACGCACAAACAAGCCACACAACACAAACAGTGCAATCCCAATAATTAATGTCACCCGATTGGCGCTAATGCCTCGCGCCGACAGAATCAGCAAAGCTCCGCCAACCAAGGCACTGCTTAAATAACCAGCGCTCGCCACAATCCAGCGAATGCCGCCCGCCGTCCAAGCCACGCCCTCGCCATTCGCATACACCTCGAAACGATCGAATTTGCCACCAGTTAACAAGGTGGCAAAGCCATGACCAAGCTCATGCACAAAAGTGTTGAACAACTCAAACGGATAGACCAGCCAATGCAGCACTGGCAACCGCGCGATGATCGTTGATGTTACCGCGATGGCAATCGCGATCCAGAGTTCGTTGTTGCGTAGCATGGGGTTCTCCACGAGCTATATCTTGGCTATTGGCTTTTGGCTTTTGATTTTTGATCCACGAAGGACACGAAGCGCACGAAGGATAAGGCTATAGGCTTTTGGCTATAAGATGCAGATCGCAGGAATCCTTTAAAATGTTCCGCTAGCCCAGAGCTGTACTGGTTCATCAGGTTAACCAAGGCCAGATCCCCTCACCCCCAACCCCTCGCCCACGTGGCGGGCGAGGGGCTTTAATCCCGTGGTTCTATCGCACGGCGTTGGTAAAAACGGCTGCTCCCCCTCGCCCGCGTTTTCGTGGGAGAGGGGGCTGGGGGGTGAGGGATAGTTGCTAATCCATGTTCTATGTTCTATGCTCTATGTTCTATGTTCTACTGCGCCCTCACGCGCCAAGCGTGATAAAGAATAATCGAGCCTGCGGTGGCGGCATTGAGCGAGGCCACTTTGCCGCGCATTGGCAACCGCAACAACAAATCGCAGCGCTCACGGGTCAAGCGGGCCAAGCCCGGGCCTTCCGCACCAATCACCAGGGCCAAGGCTCCGCGCAAATTCGCCCGATCAAAATCGACCGCCCGCTCATCGTCCTCAACGCCTGCAACCCAAATATTGTAGTCTTGCAGATGCTTGATGGTTTGGGAAATATTGGTAATTTGAGCGACATACAAATGTTCAACCGCCCCAGCCGAGGCATTAATCACTGCTGGCGTAATGCTGGCCGAGCGCCGATCGGGGAAGATGATGCCATGCGCGCCGACAATTTCGGCAGTGCGCATCAGCGTGCCAATATTTTGCGGGTCTTGCAAGTGGTCGAAAATCAAAATTAGCGGTTGCTCGCCGCGCTCACGGGCCAGCTCGATAATATCATCAACCTCAACATACGGATACGGCCCACATTCAAGCGCAATTCCTTGGTGATTCGCGCCCGCCGTGCGTTTATCAAGCTCGCCGCGCTGCACTTTGGCAACTTGAATCCGCCGTTCGCGAGCAACCACATTAATCGCCTGCATCGATTCGCCTTCTTTGATGCCATCGGCAATTAGCAAACGGCCCAATTTGCGGCGATTAGCGCGCAACGCCTCTAAAACTGCATTTCGTCCATATAATAATTCCAAAGTAGATTCCTATTCGGTGCTAAGTTAGTCGTCGGTTTGCGCTATTATAGCGTCAAGCTGTCAATGGAGGAATCAATGGATCAGCAACCAAAGGAGCAAAAGCGCGTGATTACCCTAAGTGTTGGCATGATTATCAATCTGCTACTAATTGGCTTGGTCGCTGGCGTGGCTGGCGGAATGTTCGGAATTGGCGGCGGCGCAATTATGGTTCCGGCCATGGTCTTGTTGCTGGCGCTCGACCAAAAGTTTGCCACTGGCACCTCAATTGGCGCACAGATCTTGCCTGTTGGCTTGCTAGGCGCGTTTGTTTACTATAAAGAAGGCAATTTGGATTGGCGAGCATCGATCATCATTGCCATTGGCTTGTTGCTCGGAACCTATTTTGGGGCCAAAATTGCTGCGCCAATTTCATCGGCAACCATGAAAAAGTTCTATGGGGCGTTCCTATTTATCATCGGCGCGCGCTATCTGTTTTGGAAATAATGTTTGGGTTGCGCACTTGAGCATCCACAGTTAATCAACATAACGATTAGTTGATTGAGTTTGGGTTGCTCACAATTGCTAATCCAAATCATCCATGCTCAAGGCTTGACGCTGTTGCACGGCTAGGGTAGATTGAGTTGATACTGCAAGGAGGCTCGCTAATGCCATCAATAACTCTCGATGCTCAACGCTGGCAAACATTTAGTCAGTTGCTCACCGCAACGGCCTACCAAAATCCCCAAGCATTGCTTGAATCGTTTTTGCAACGCTTAATTGAATTTTGGCCAGCCCAAGCGGGCGCATTGCTCTATATCGATCCGATGAATGCGCCGTTTTCGTTGGAGCATGGCGAATTGCCCGCCGATGGCCATGAGATGATTGAGCAGGCGCGATCGGTGTTTGAGCGCACCAATGGCGGCGAGCAGGATTTAGGGGTCTATGGGATTAACGATGAGCTAGCCTTGGTCGAATTAACGTTGCGTTCTGGCGATGCAGAGGTTGGCCTATTACACTTAATCGTCGCAGCCGACCGTGTATCACCAGAAAACGAGGGCGAATTGGCGCTACTTTTGGTCGGCGTTGCTGGCGGAGCTGCCGATCGGGTGGCCTTGCTCAACACCACCCGTAGCGAGCTTGATGAGATGAATTTGCTCTATCAAGTGAGCCAATCGATTGCCAGCGACATCGATTTGCGCAGCCTGTTGCGCACGATTATTGAAAAAGTTACCCAAATTGTCGATAGCGAAAGCGCCTCGTTGCTGTTGGTTGATGATGTGCATCAAGAACTGTATTTTGAAACGCCATCGAGCAACAACCAAGAATTACGCTCCTATCGCATGCCAATCGACCAAGGCTTTGCTGGTTGGGTTGTGACCCACGGCCAAGGCTTGATCGTCGATGATCCGCAGAACGATGCCCGTTTCTATCGCCAAGTCGATAGCGATATTTCGCACCAAACCCGCAATATTCTGACTGTGCCCGTGCGTTCGCGCGAGCGCACCGTCGGCGTGATTCAGGCCGTCAACAAGCGCAATGGCCCGTTTACCGAGCACGATTTACGCACGCTTTCGATGCTGGCCAACCAAGCGGCAATCTCGATTGAAAACGCCAATCTGTATACCAAACTCAAAGAAGAACGCGATCGCTTGATTCGCAAAGAAGAAGAAGTGCGCCACCAAATCAACCGCGATTTGCACGACGGCCCAACTCAATCGATCGCGGCGATTTCGATGAACATTGAGTTCATCAAAAAATTGATGCACGCAATGCCCGAGCGGGTTGAAGATGAGCTAAATTCGTTAGCATCGTTGGTCAAAAAAACCTATCAAGAGTTGCGCACCCTGTTGTTTGAGCTACGCCCGCTGGGCCTCGAAACCCAAGGCCTGATTGCAACCTTACACGAATATGCTAGCAAATTCCGCGACCCTTCGGGCATGCAAGTGCGGTTTACGCCAGGCAATTTCATTGGCCGCTTGGCTCCACAAACCGCCGCCGCAACCTTTATGATCATTCAAGAAGCAGTGAATAATGCTCGCAAGCATGCCAAAGCCTCGATGGTCTGGATCGAACTATTTCAAGATAGCGAGCGCAACATGCTGACCGCAGTTGTGCGCGATAGTGGCATCGGCTTTGATCTGCAAAGCATCACAACCTCGTATGAAGAACGTGGCTCGTTTGGCTTGTTGAATATGGGCGAGCGCGCAACCCTCGCTGGCGGCTCGTTTGAAATTCGTTCATCTGCAGGCGAAGGCACCCAAATCATCATTCGTGTGCCAATGTTGGTCGAACAACAAGATTGATAGGCGTTCCCTCACCCCCTCCTTACAAGGGTAGGTTTTGAGCGATTGGTCGGCAGTGGAGCATTCCCTCACCCCCCAACCCCCCAACCCCCCAACCCCCTCTCCCACGAAAACGCGGGCGAGGGGGAGCATCGTTTTTACCGACGCATTGCGCAAGAACCACGGTTTAAAGCCCCTCGCCCGCACACGGGAGAGGGGTTGGGGTGAGGGGATATTCCTCCGCTCAATTAGCGACGCTTGCCGACCATTCCTGCATATTTGGCAATAATCCCCAGCATAATTTCATCAGCACCGCCACCGATTGAGAGCAAGCGCGAATCACGAAAATAGCGCGCCAGCGGATATTCCTCAACATAGCCCATACCGCCGTGGAATTGCAAGCAACTATCGGCCACTTCGCGCACCAAACGCCCAGCCTTGAGCTTGGCCATCGAAACTTCTTTGGTAATGTCGTGGCCTGCGATCAACAAACGGGTGCAATGATAATTAAGTTGACGCAGGGCTTCAATCTCGCTCAACAACTCGGCCAAGCGAAAATGAATATACTGGTTTTCAATCAAGGCTTTGCCAAAGGTTTGGCGCTCGCGGCAATAATTAATCGTCATTGCAACGATTTTCTCCATCCCCGCAACCGCCGAAACCGAGCCAATCAGGCGCTCTTTTTGAAATTGCTGCATTTGCAGCCCAAAGCCTTGGCCTTCTTCGCCAATTCGATTGGCAATCGGCACGCGTAGGTCATCGAAGGCTAACAGGGCGGTGTCGCTGGAATGATTGCCCAATTTCTCTAACTTTTTCGAGACATGAAAGCCCGGCGTGTTGGTTGGCACAATAATCAACGACATGCCTTTGAAACCTGCTTCATCGCTGGTGCGCGCCAACAAGGTAATGAAATCGGCTTGGGTGCCATTGGTAATCCACATTTTGCTGCCGTTGATCACATATTCGTCACCATCACGCACGGCGCGGGTGCGAATCGACGCGACATCGGAGCCAGCATCAGGCTCGGAGATGGCGACGGCGGCGATCAATTCACCACGAATCGCGGGAGCCAAAAAACGCTGGCGCAGATCGTCGCTGCCAAATTCGGCCAAGGCTGGCGTGGCCATATCGGTATGCACCAAGATGGCCATTGGCACGCCGCCACAATCGGCGCGGCCAACTTCCTCGGCCAAAACCACGTTATACCAATAATCGAGGCCTGCGCCGCCATAGGCTTCAGGGTACGAAACACCCAACGCGCCCAATTCGCCTAATTTTTTGAAGAGTGCATGGCCTGGGAAACAGCGTTCATGCTCCCATTGCTCAACAAAGGGGTTGATTTCACGTTCGACAAAACGGCGGATGGTTTGGCGAAACATCTCATGATCGGGGTTAAAATACAGCGACATCACAGCCTCCTTGCTAGGGCATCGCAATCGTAGCCCGATTGTAGCATAGCCCTTGGTTGGCTGAGCGCTTGGTCGGTTGCGTAACTGATAGCCTTCGATTGAATCTGTGCTAGAGTGAATATTGTCAGTATTTTTGGCTGGCAGCTATAACCTATTAATCCGTATGAGGAGCACAAGTATGCAGCGTTGGTGGCGTGTTTTATATGGTGTGATTATTTTTGGCTTGGTGGGCTGTGGCGCAGCAACTCCAACCGCAACCCCCGTGGCCAAGAGCCGCGTCCAAGCAGTGTTGGCGGCCTCCAATTTGGTGGTCGGCCCCAATCGCTTGCCAATTGGCTTGATCGTCGATGGCTCGCCAATCAACGATCCCAAGGTGCAAGTAAAACTGCGCTTATACTATCTTGATGGCACCGATGCTGAGAAAACCCAAGTTGCAGGCGAAGGCAGCGCCGAATATTTTGGCCAAGGCTTGCCAGCAGGCATTTATGTAACTTACCCCGATTTTAAAAAAGCTGGTGATTGGGGCGTTGAAGTCGAGGCAACCTTGCCGGGCCAAACCCCAACCGTCAGCACCTTGCGGCTTTCAGTGCTCGCCCAAGATCCAACGCCAGCGATTGGCAGCAAGGCGATTGCGGTTGATACTCCAACCGTAAAAACCAACCCCGATCTCAGCCAAATTAGCTCTGATCCCAAGCCAAACCCAGCCTTATATCAATTGAGCGTTGCCGATGCGATTAAGAGCGGCAAACCAACCGCCATCTTGTTTGGCACACCAGGCTTTTGCAAAACTGCTACCTGTGGCCCAAGCGTCACGGTTTTGGGCAGTTTGCAAAAAACCTATGGCGATAAAATGAACTTCATCCACGTTGAAGTGTATAAATTCCCATTTAGCGAATCAGTCCAAGCTAATCCGCCGTTGTTGGTGCCAGCAATGAGCGAATGGCGCTTGCAAAGCGAGCCATGGTTGTTCTTGCTGGGCAAAGATGGCACGATCGTCAACAAGTACGAAGGTGGAATTACCACTGAAGAGCTTGGCCCTATGATCGATACTATTCTAGGCCAAGGCATTTAAGCTCATTCGCCTACGGCAGCAGCCATGCACGGTTGCTGCCGCAACTTTGTTGCATTGCCAACGTACCTAATCGCGATTCTGCTGAGTACTGAGAGAGAACTTATGCAATCAGCATCGTTCAAACAACGTTTACGCCCACCCTACCATCGCCTCCAAGTTGGATTGGTAGCTATCTATCTGCTGCTGCTCATTTTGATGATTGTAACTGCTCCATGGCTACAACGTGATTGGATTATTCGCTTAAATATAATCACGTATCCAATTGTCTTTATTCAGTTTTTAGTCAATAGCATTTCGTATCTCGATATTAGTGCCAGAGGCTTGGTCATGCGCCGGGGCTGGCAATATTTTGCAATTAACTGGGAGCAAATCGAAGCATTCGGCATCGGTGTCGTTGGTAAACGCATCAATCTCCCATATATCGTCTTGTATGAGCCGGTTAAAGGCTTACCCCGAGTAAAAATCAAAGAACTAACCCCAGAACAACAGCAACGAACATTAACTTTGGAAGGCTGGGCCAATTCAGAGATAATCGCCAAAGCTTTGCACGCAAGCCTGAATGCGACCAATCAACAATTGCAGGTCATTCCAGATTTCTCAAAAAGCCTACAAGCATTTCATTCATATCAAATTTTTTATCGCTACTTGTTGCTCATCGGTATATCGATTTTTGTTTATTTAATCTTGAAATAGGAGCACTAAATTGAATTCAGCTACATTTAAAGTGAGTAACTATCGAATAATCATCGTCATCGGTTTGGTTAAAATACTAATGCTTATTATGTTAATCTATAGTAATTTCGATCTGAATTGGATCTTTACGCTACTGATTCTCGTCAGTTTGCCTAGCACAATCTATGAGTTAAGCATCAAATTGATTGTTGATCAGGATGGTCTGATTATTCGGCGCTTATTGCGTGACGATGTACGCATTACGTGGGACGACATCCTTGAACAACACTATTTCAAGCTTGGTCAGCGTGAGATCCGCTATCTTCTCTTGCGTAAATCCATACCCTCAATTAGGCCGATTTTTATACCAAAAGAATTTCAGGCGAATGTTTTTATTCTTGAGGCTTGGGAGCAACCAACGCGTTTGTTGTCATTAATCGAGCAACATTTACCAGCCAAAAGCCCAGCTGATCAGCTGTTTGTGCCATTTACAGTTGAGAGTAATTTGCGCAAAGCCTTACCATTGCTCATTCCGCTAGGCATTGCAAGCGCACTGTTCATCTTAAATACATTTCGCTAAAGCTTGTAACTTTGAAAGATCTACCTACGTAATGGCTAGCGATTGATTTGACAAAAAGCATCACAATCAGCTATTCAAATTTTAGTGAGGAAATCTGTGGAAGAGCATGTATTCAAATTAGCAAAGTATAAAACAAAGCTGTTTGTTTTGATAGTTGCGATTATCTTACTGGGAGTTTGGCTAGCGACAAATATTTATAGCAGTCTATTTGTGCTTGGCTCATGCATTATTCTCATCCTAAGCCAAATTAATGGCTTAACGACGCGATTACTGATTGATCAAGATGGCCTAGTTATTCGGCGAATCTTCCGCCAGCCGATTCAAATTGATTGGTCCGATATTCTTGGGCAGCAACACGTTAAGCTTGGCAAGCGAGAAGTTCAATATCTCGTCTTGCGTAAACCAATTCCGCTGGTTGAACCATTAGAGTATGCCGATGTACCAAAAGCAAATCAAGCAACAACCTTAATTCTTAATCTGTGGGATCAAGCAAGCAGTGTGCAGGAATTAATTAAGCAGCAGCTACCAGCCCAAAACTCGGAAAATCAGCTGTTTGTGCCATTTACCAGCACCCGAGAGACTGCGACCACCAAGCTTGCCCTCATTTTTATGTTTATTAGCGTTATTATAACAACAGTGACAATTCTATTGTTGTTTTAAGTAACTATATTTGTGAATTAATGTTAGATTGCAGCAAATACTGTCTATGAGGAAAGAAATTACGATGCTCGTCCCTGATAATTCAAATAAAACATATGATCTGAAATTCTTCTCAGCATATCGACTGTATGGAATTACAAATATAGCGATTTTTATTCTAAGTATGATCTATTTAATAAATAATTTTGACTATTCAATGTTATTCTTATTGCTTTTTATCGTAGCGCATTTCGTACCAAGTCTTGTGAATGCAATCTCAGTTTTACGGATTACAAACGAAGGATTATTTATTCGCCGTGGTTGGCAACGAGCTTTTATCGCGTGGAATCAAATCGAATCATTGGGTGTGGCAAAATACCAAGTGTTTAAGCTAGTGCCCTATATTATTCTTCGCCAACCAATTAAGGGCTTTCCAAAAGTGAGCTTAAAAGAAATAGCACCTGAACACCAGCAACGGAGCATTACACTCGAAGGCTGGCACAAACAACAAGCACTTGTTGAAGCAATCTATCAACATTTGCCTCAAATCAACGATTCATATGCTGTAATACCTGCAATCAAAAAAGATTATAAAACGTTTATCTATTATAATGATTTAAATAGATATATTCTTGGATTTAGTGTGCTAATTATGGCTATTCTTTATCTCTTCAAATATGGATTATAGGTTAACTATGCAAACACCTATTTTTAAGCGTAGTGACCATTTATTACTGCCAAATTTTGGCTTGATTGGTGGATTTTTATTGGTAGCGTTTGGCTTATGGTTGATTCGCGAGCCAGCAAAAATTGAATTATATGTGGTTAATTTGGGCTTGATTTTGCTATTAATCAATCTCTTCTGGAAATCGCGTGAACGAATTATTGTGAGCGAGCAAGGTCTCGATATGTATCGAATGCCACAGCGCACGCTGGTTGGCTGGAATGAGGTTGCCTATATCAATTATACTGAGCATGATCACGAACCACGGCCATATTTGGTCGTGCAGCAAGCCAACCAATTGTTGGCCGAGCAACTGATTAACCAACTGACAAATGATAATCATGCCTATCGCGTGATGTACCTTGATTGCTGGGAGCGTAGTGCAGAATTGCTTGAATTGATCAAGCAGCAGCTCGAACAGCAACCAGCTGACCAAGTTCGGGTTCAATTTAATATTCAGATTTAGGTAAGGGATTTATGCAATCGATGATATTTAGGGCAGCTAAGCTTAAAAAGACAATGTTAATCACATTAGGCTGGTTTGTTCTAGTGATTATTATGATTATCTTCTATAAAATAATGTTTAATCTGCGAAAATTCCCAATAATGTTTATTGTTATGTCTGTGTTGTATGCTTATTTTTCATTGAGCGAATACTATCGAAAACTAATCGTTGATGAGCAAGGGATTACGGTTAAACGCTTGTTTAATGCTACTAAAACTGCAAAATGGCATGAAATTTCAAATCTCCACTATTTTATTCTATCCAATCGGCCAATCGAATATATCTTTTTTGAGCGTGATGTAGATTTGTTGGATTCGCTTTTTCCTTCGATTATTCCTAAACCATATCATCGGCGTACATTAATATTGCAAGAATGGAATAATCATCAGCAAATTAAGCATTTGGCAGAACAAAATATGCAATCGGCATCAGATAATAATTTGATTGTCCCTTTTACGGTTAGTTTTTCGGACTATATGAAACGAGTGTTTTTCTTTTCACTGATTATAATTCCAATTATGATTCCACTACTTATTCTTTGGGGCTAGGATTAGATGATGCAACCAGCTTTGATAACTATTCGCCCGCGTTTTTGGTGGTCAACCATCGGCTTTATTGTATTGGCTAGCGTACTGCTGATTATGCTGATCGTACAAGCCTTAACTGAGCCAGGCGTAAAACTTGGGATTGGCCTCTTATTTTTAGTCGGCATCCTGATTTGGCTTGGGCGGGGGCTTAATCAGCGGCTCAGCATCAGCGCAACCAACTTGATCATCAAGCAATCAGGCCATACCGTGACGATTGATTGGGAGCAGGTTGCAGGAGTTGGCACGTTGCAGAGCATCGCCGGGCTAGCATTGCCTTATCTCATTTTGCGCCAGCCTTATGCCAATTTGCCCGAGCCACAGCTGCGGCGTTTAGCCAGCGAAGATCTGCGCGATACAATTGTGATTATCAATCCGCTGCGCTGGGCAAACATCGCTAAGCTTTGGCCAATGTTGTTGCAACAACTGCCAGCAACCAACGACTATCAAGTGCCATTTGATTTTAGTGGTGTTGCACGCGTTCAACGGCGCATTTTTGTACTCTTTGGCTTGCTTAGTTTGGTGGTTGCCGGCCTGATTTGGCTATTCGCTTAAGCTCATTTCGTGATACGATTGCTATGTAACGCATCCAGCATTGCACTGGATGCGTTGCTGTTTTCAAGGAGTAACGTCGTATGCGAATACGTTTGATTATAGGTTCATTGCTGATTGTAGCCTTGCTTGCTGGTGGTGCTTGGTGGCTGTTGCAACCAAGCCAAACCGAAATTCAAACTTCGATCAGCGCCGTTGGGATGTTGAGCCAAGCCAATCAGGGCGATTATGTGCGCGCAACCGAGCCACGGCCATTTCAGTTTCCTGCCGATCATGGCCTGCATGCTGGCTATCGCACCGAATGGTGGTATTACACTGGCAATTTGGTCAGTGCTGATGGCCAGCGTTTTGGCTTTCAACTGACCTTTTTTCGCTCAGCCGCCACCGATCAGGTGATTAGTCGCACGGCGAGTTTGGCAACCAGCGACATTTATATGGCTCACTTAGGATTAACCGATGTGGCCAATCAACGCTTTTATGCCTTCGAACGCTTTATGCGTGGCAACCCCCAACTCGCCAATGCAACTGGCGATCCCTTCAAAGTGTTTGTTGAAGATTGGCAGGCAGTTGGCAGCGGCCCCGAAGGCATGACCATGCAACTCACAGCGCAGCAAGCACCAATTGCGCTGAACCTCAAACTTGAATCAAGCAAAACCCCAACCTTGCAAGGCGATCGTGGCCTAAGCCAAAAAGGCGCTGAGCTGGGCAATGCTTCGTATTATTATTCGCTAACCAACATGACCACCAGCGGCACGCTGATGATTGATGGTCGCGAAATTGCGGTAACTGGCAAAGCATGGATGGATCACGAATGGGGTTCGGGGGCGCTCGAAGGTCAAGCGGTTGGCTGGGATTGGTTTGCAATCCAGCTTGATGACCAACGCGAACTAACCTACTTCAATATTCGCAATCAAGATGGCTCAATCAACCATTTATCTGGCGGAATGTTGACATTGGCCGATGGCTCGACGCGCAAAATTGCTCAAAGCGAGCTAACCCTCGAAGTAACCAAGCAATGGCAAAGCCCGCAAGGCATTCAGTATCCAGGCCAATGGCGTTTGAGCCTGCCTAGCGAACAACTAGAATTGAGCATTACGCCCCAAGTTGCCAACCAAGAAATGCCGCTGACAATTCGCTATTGGGAAGGCTCGGTGGCAATTAGCGGCAATGCGACTGGCTTTGGCTATGTTGAATTGACTGGCTATGGCGATACAGGACGCGGACGGGCTGAATAGCGAAAACCGTTATAATGCAAGCAGCAACATCATTGAGGAAGCACAATGCGAATTATCGGGATTGACCCAGGCACAGCAATTATGGGCTGGGGCATTATTGAGGCTGATGGCAGCGATTTGGCGATGATTGCCTACGGTGCTTTTACCACACCAGCCAAACAGCCATTGCCTGATCGCTTAGTGACCATTTACAATGATTTAGCCCATGTTTTGGCCGAGTATCGACCTGTGGTTGCGGCAGTTGAAGAACTCTTTTTTGCCAAAAATGTGACAACTGCCATGGCCGTAAGCCATGCGCGGGGCGTGGCCTTGCTTGCGTTGCGCCAAGCCAAACTGCCAATTTTTGAATACAAACCGTTGTCTGTGAAACAGGCCGTGGTCGGATATGGCAACGCCGACAAACAGCAGATGCAACATCTGGTGCAAATGACCCTCAATTTGGATCATATTCCCAAGCCCGATGATGCCGCCGATGCTCTTGCCGTTGCCATGTGCCACGCCTACGCAGCACCGTATCTCAACCGAATTCAGGAGGATTCCTAGATGGTTCGTCGGCCAGATCTTGAAGAAGTGAGCGTCAATACCTTTTTAATTGCCGATACGGCGATGATTCCGATTTTGCGCGGCGAGGGCACGGTCAATGGCCACTCGTTTACCCTCACATCGGCGCGTGGCTTGGGCTTGATTGCCCGTTTGCGTACCCGCAATTATCGGGTTGTCACGCTCAAAGATAAAATCGATCGCCTGCCAGAAATGCCCAATGTGCAAGCACCAGGCAATTTGCTACAAATCGAGACCGGAGCACGCGATCAATGGTTTCGCTTTGATGGTGAAACGTTGACATGGCAAGCTGTCGAAGCCCAAGCCAACGGCTCGCGCTTGTTTGTAGCCTTTGAAGAACATCGGGTTGCCCGCCGTCGTCGTTCGCGCACTGGCGGCGATTATTTTCGGATTGAGCGCTTGCCAAATGATAGCGCTCAATTAGCGACCCTGAGCGAAGATGCTGGCGTGTTATTGGGCTATGCTCACGCCACCTACGATGCCGATATTGAAATCGATAGCAGCGTTAATGACGACGGCAGCTACAGCTTGCCAATCGAATTTAGCTTGCCACCCCAATATCGGGCGATGCTCGAATTGTTGGCCACCAGCCACGATAAACAAACCATGCACTTTTCAGAAGCTGGCTGGGCTTTGGCGGTGCGCTTGCTGCATCGCTTGAATCTCCGTCCTGCGAACGGTGACATCGAAGCTGATTTTGACGATGATCACGATGATTTTGATGATGATGACGATGAATAATCGTTGCCAATTGCCATAAACCTGTGTGTTGAAGGAGTTTTGGAATGACAACCGCTGCAACAGTCCCAACCCGTCAGGAAGTAGCCCTCGCCGATACGTGGGATGCAACCAAAGTTTTCGGTTCTGATGCTGAATGGGAACAAGCACTCGATGCCTATGCCCAATCGATTGCTGAGATCGAACAATATCAAGGTCGTTTGGCTGAAGGTGCGTCAACCCTCTTGGCAGCGCTAAACTATGCTGATCAGCTTAACGAGCGGCTAGGCAAGCTCTACATTTATGCCAGCCTGTTTTATAGTGTCGATACCACCGATCAAGTAGCCAAAGCCAAAATGGATCGGGTTATGGGGGTTTATGCCCGCATGATGGCCAGCGCGGCCTTTATCGAGCCAGAAATTATTGGCATTGGCTTTGCAACGCTGAAGCAATGGCAAGCAGAAAACGCCGATTTGGCCAGCTATGGCCAATATTTCAACGAAGTTGAGCGTCGCCAAGCCCATGTGCGTTCAGCAGAAGTTGAGCAAGTGTTGGGCTTGGTCAGTGATGCCTTTGATTCAGCCAACTCAACCCACCGCATTTTGACCGATGCTGATTTGGCCTATCCAGCGGCCCATGGCCCTGATGCAACCGAATTGGAATTGACCCAAGGCACAATTGGCTTGTTGCTGACCGACCCCGATCGTGAAGTGCGCCGCACCGCCTTTGAAAACTATAGCGATGCCCACTTGGCCAACAAAAACACCATGGCCAATTGTATGGCGACCTGTGTCAAACAACATGTCTTCAATGCACGGGTGCGCAACTATAGCTCAGCCTTGGCCGCAGCACTTGGCGAAAACAACATCCCAACCGATGTGTTTCATCAATTGGTGGCGACGGTGCGCAAAAACTACCCGACTTGGCATCGCTACTGGCGCTTACGCCGCGAAGCCTTGGGCTACGATCAACTGCATGTCTACGACATCAAAGCGCCATTGAGCACCAAAAAGCTTGATATTCCCTACACCGAAGCAGTCGATTGGATTATTGAAGGCATGAAGCCGTTGGGCGAAGGCTACACCAGCGTTGCCAAACGCGGCTTGCTCGACGATCGCTGGGTTGATATTTACCCCAACAAAGGCAAGAGCGCCGGAGCATTTTCGAGTGGCTGGAAAGGCACGCCGCCTTATATCTTGATGAACTACAACAACGATATTTTTGGCATGAGCACCTTGGCCCACGAGCTTGGGCACTCGATGCACTCGTATCTGACCTGGCAAAACCAACCAACGATCTATAGCAACTATGGCTTGTTTGTGGCCGAAGTCGCTTCAAACTTCAACCAAGCTTTGGTGCGCAACCACCTGTTTAACACCAACCAAGACCCAGATTTCCAAATTGCTTTGATTGAAGAAGCCATGAGCAACTTCCATCGCTATTTCTTCATCATGCCAATTTTGGCTCAATTTGAGCTTGAAATTCACGAACGCGGCCAACGTGGCGAGCCATTAACCGCTGCCACCCTCAATGGCATCATGTTCGATTTGTTCCGTGAAGGCTATGGCGAAGAAGTTGTGCCCGATGCAGATCGCATGGGGATTACCTGGGCCACCTTCTCAGGCCATATGTACGCCAATTTCTATGTATATCAATATGCAACCGGGATTGCCGCAGCCCATGCCTTGGCCGAAGGGGTCTTGGCAGGCAAGCCCGATGCCCAAAGCAACTATTTGGCCTTCTTGAGCGCTGGTAGCTCGTTGGCCCCGTTGGATGCACTGAAATTGGCTGGGGTTGATATGACTTCAGCCGAGCCAGTTGAGGCCGCCTTTCGCGTGCTGGCAAGCTATGTTGATCGCTTGGAGCAATTGTTGGCCAATAAATAAGGTTCCTTTATCCCCTCACCCCCCAGCCCCCTCTCCCGTGGCGCGGGCGAGGGGGAGCACTCGTTTTTAGCTACGCATTGTGCAAGAACCACAATAAAAAGCCCCTCGCCCGCGCACGGGAGAGGGGTTGGGGTGAGGGGATCTTAAACCCTACGAGCGTTTCAAGGTATTGTAGAAGCCTAAGCCAGCTCCTAAGACCCCAAAGACGATTGTCAAAATATTTTCTTTGGTTTCTAACCATAGTTTACTGAATAAAAAATCGAATGCCAGCGAAATAGACTCACTCAATGGAATATCAAAATCACGTTTAAATGCGAGGATAAATGAAAGGAGGTTGCCTAATTCCAAGGAGATCAAGCTAAAAAGAATTGCAGGCACAACTAAGGATAAAAGGATCGCTTTTGAGACAGGCTTGCGAAAAGGCGAGATCATGGCATACGAAATCCCCATCCCAATCAAAATAGCAACATAGAAAAAGATTCGTTCGGTAAAGTATGCCAATAAGCCCCAAGCAATTGCGCCTAAAACGAGTGCTCCCAACCCAATCAAGAGTGCTTTGGCTTTGCTGCCGCCAGCTTGATCATTGGTTGGCATTTGATAATTACCTTGGGGGGGCAATTGGTAGCTACCTTGCGGTGGCATAGGTGGTTGAGTCATTGCGTTATCCTCCTAAAAAACAAACTCGTACTAACTCGGACGTAGGGTGGATCAATCGAGCCGCAGCACATATTCGGCTACGTCGCAACCACGACCATTGGCAAAACCCGAATCTTCACCAATAATCTGAAAGCCAGCTTTGGTCAACACCTTCAGCGAACCGTGATTATCTTGGGCGACACGGGCAAACAATGGCCGCAGGGTAATTTCGTTGAGCAATAAGCGCAAGGCTTGGCTAGCAAGCCCTTGGCCCCAATAGCGCCGATCGAGCCAATAGGTCAATTCTGGCTCGCCAAATTGTTCAAATTGGGCAATCTGGCCAATCAGTTGATTATCCCAGATAATTGCGCGCTTGATGATGCTACTATTGGCCATAATTTTTTGCCAATGAGCCTGAAACGCAGCATAATCGCTGGGATCTTTGGCAGTAAAGGCAGCCATATGAATTGCCACTGGATCTTGTTGCTGCGCGAAAAAGCTGGCAAGATCGGCCTCTTCGACTGGGCGTAAATACAGTTCAGCCATTGATTAAGCCTCGGCTACAAGCTGTTGGTCGGGCGCAGCAAATGGCTTACGAAAACTAAACGCAGCACTAGTCTCGCCATTGGCGCGTAAGTATTCTAAGCGCTCAAGAGCTTCCGCAACAGTTGGTTCGTGGCCTGCTGGAACCCACCAGAGTACCATAAAAGCTGTATCCATGCGCTCGAACCATTCTCTGCGTCGCCGCATAATCGCCACATGCTCCGATTTATACACATATTGCATCAAGGCATCGAGATCGCGCCAAACCGACATATTCACAATCGTCAGCGGGTCGAGTGGGCGATAATCAGTCGCATTGCCAGAATCATCTTTTAAGCGCCAAATAAAGCCATCGCTTGCCTCAGCTAAGGCATTAATCCGATCCAAATTATTGGTAAAATCGGCCATCAATGGGCTATCCAAGGGCGCTTTAATCGTGCCAATATTGATTTGGGCAAGCTGATAGCTAGGCATAAACCCTCCTTGCTTGACGACATGCAATGCGCTTGCTAGTAAACAGCAGCATTGTGACATACAGCGTCACAATTGCTATGCGGCTTAGGGCGGAGTTGTATGCTACCATACGAGGCTGAATCGCCCAAGCTTAGAGCTATGCGGTAGTTTGAGCCTTAATCAATGGAGGCACGCCATGCCCACACCCCAACAACTTTTAGATCGCTTGGCTGCGATTGGTCAAGCGCTGGCAGCCAGTGGCCACGGCTTGGCCTTAATCGGGCTTGGCTCGGTTGGCTTGGAACGCGAACGGCTTGATCAATGGTCGGATCTCGATTTTTTTGCCATCGTCGAAGCTGGCAGCAAAGCCCAATTTCTGAATGATCTTGGGTGGCTAGCGGCGATTCAACCAATTAGTTATGCCTTTCAAAATACAGTCGATGGCTATAAAGTGCTTTATAGCGACGAGATTTTTTGTGAGTTTGCGGTGTTCGAGCCAGCAGAATTGCCCAATATTCCCTTTGCACCAGGCCAAATTATTTGGAAAGCAGCGCACGTTGATGCTGCGATTGGCTTGCCACAGCTTGCCATGCCAACCGCCAATCGCCCACAGCCTGGCTGGTTGTTGGGCGAAGCATTAACCTGTTTATATGTTGGCTTATGCCGCTATCAGCGTGGCGAGTGGCTTTCGGCGCAGCGCTTTATCCAACATTTTGCGGTCGATCGAGTGCTGGAATTAATTGGCACTTGGCCGCAATTTAAGCTTGCTGCCGGCGATGTTTTTGCCACCGAACGCCGCATCGAGCAACGCTTGCCAGATTTGAAGCCGTTGCTTGCCACATGGGTCCAAGGCTATCAGCAGAGCCCAGCCTCGGCCTTGGCAATTGTCGAATTTTTGGCCCAGCATACGCAGGTCGATCCGAGCATGCGCAATTTAATCGAACGCTTGGCCAACGAGGCCTTGTAACATTGGTGTAACATCCCAGCGCTATCGTGGATACCAAGCAGCTATTTGTGAGGTTTCCACAATGATTTCAGCACCCAATTATGGCTTAGCCGATCAGTTTGATAACAGCGATTTACAAGCGCTGTTTGAACAAATGGCTCCCTCATACGATCAGGTTAGTTCGCTCGGCAGTTTGGGTATTATCAATGCTTGGCGCAAACGCTGTATCGCCACGGCGCAGATTCAGCCAGGCATGGTTGTTGGCGATTTGCTGTGTGGTGGCGGCGAGGCTTGGCCATGGCTGGAGCAAGCTTTACAAGGACGCGGCTCGTTAATTGCCCTCGATCTAGTAGCGCAACCTTTGAAGCACCCAATTTGGCTGGAGCGAATTGAAGTACACAATTGTGATATTTTTGCCAACAGACTACCCAGCCAAAGCCTTGATCGGGTAGTCTGTTGTTTTGGATTAAAAACGTTTTGTTATAGCGAATTGGTGCGTTTTGCTGGCGAAATTCGCCGTTTGCTGCGGCCAGATGGGCGGTTTAGCTTGATTGAGGTTGGCACAGGCAATTCATGGGTGAGCAGCTTGGGCCATATCTATTTACAAACGGTTGTCCCATTGTTGGCACGTGGTTTGGGAGCGCCGAGCTTGCCTTACCGTCAGCTTGCGCCGTTGGCTCAGCGTTTTGGCACAGGCAAGCATGTGCTACAAGCCTTCAAGCAAGCTGGTTTATCCATCGAGCATCAGCCAATTTGGGGTGACTTGGCTCATTTGTTTAGCGGAAGTCGCGGTTCATTCCAGCCCAGGTGCTATCAAATTGCCACAAAATGACGGTTGCACTATCGCGACCGCCTTCGGTTTGCACACGTTCGAGCAAGGCGCGGGCGGCGCGCGGCAGGGTGCTATGCTGCCAACAAACAGTGTTATACAAGGTCGTTGGTTGTTCAAATGGGCGTTTGCCGCATTCGAGCAAGCCGTCGGTGGTGAGCATCAGCGTGGTAAGCCCAGGTTGCAGCAAACGAATGCCAGTGGAATATGAGGGCAACACGCCATCCCAGGTATTGACATTGCCAATCCATTCGTAGAAACGGCGTTGATTGAGCTGCATCTCGCCAAGCCGCGCAATGCTGGGGTGGAAAATATAGCCAATGCAATCGCCGACCGCCCAATACCAAACGTATTCATCTTTGCGCGCCACAAACAGGCACGAAGCTTCGCCTTGAATTGTGGCACACTGCGCCCGAAAGCTATTGCTGCGAAACAAATCGAGCAAAGCCCGATCAAGGCTAAAAAAAGCTTGATTCAAGGGTTCGTTCAAACAATCACGCAATTGGCTTTCTGCTTCAACCACGGTGTTTAAAATCAGCTGCGCACTTTGGGCCGAATGATGCGCATCGATCACCAAGGCCAATTCCCAAGCCCCAGCAGGATCGATAAAGATTGCGGCGGCATCTTCGTTTTTGTGTGCGCCTTGAGCGGTTACGCCGCCAAAACTGGCAAAAACCATCGAGCCAAGGTCATGAACGAACATGGTATCAAGATGTGGCTGGTTGTGACCAAGCCAAGTGTAGGTTGTCATCGTTCAAAATCCCCAAACAACCGATAATTTAGGGTAGGAAAAGGATTGTCGCGCTCTTGTAAGGCGGCAAATTCACGGGCTGCAACTGGCAGCAAGGTTTCATGGGGCAACAACTGCATCAGCCAATCGAACTTTTGCAGGTGGTCGCTACGGCGGGCATTCGCATAATCAGCGCCTGGCGTACCAACCCAACGATCCCAATCGCCCGATTGGGCCAGCAAAAACTCACGCGCCGCTTGGTTGAGCACCTGTTCGCGGTCGCCATAGGCTTGGGGGTATTCAGCAACGGCAGCTTGTAATTGGCGATAAGCAGCGCTCAAACGACCATCAATAATCCCCGAAAAGTGCTGCGGTGGCACAACCACGCTTGGTTTATGCCGTTTGAGCAAGGTGCTTGGCGTGACCAAGCGAAAATGACTTGGCAATTCTTCGAGCAAAGTGCGCAGCCACAGCCCACCCTCAAACCAGCCGCTACCAAACAATTCCATATCCGCCACAATCACCAACGGCTGACCATTGCTGGCAGTTTCAGTTAGCACGGCAGTGAAATGACGGGCATGCTGGCGGGCACGCGCATAAGCATAAAACGGATCATAGGCATTGCCATCACGGCTCAGCATGCCATCATCCAAAGGAATTGGCATCGGCGTGCGATACAGCGGATCGCCGGGATAGCCTAAACCAACCGAGCGAATATGGGTTAATAAACGTTGATCGGGCGTAATAACGGTTGTTTGGCGAGCTTCGGAAAGCCACGAAAGCGCTTGGCCGCGCAATTCAGGGTTGGCAGTTCCCACCAAGGCCCGCATATCCAGCGGCTTGAGAATCTGCTCCCATTCGGGCGTAACTGGATCTTCCGCGCTCCAGAGCACGCTTGGGGTTTGGCCGAGCATATGCATCAAGGCAATGGTGCCAACTTCCACTTGCGTGCGCAGGGTTGGCCGATCGTACAAATGGGGCACGGGGTAGGTAGCGGTATGACCGAGAACTTCGAGCGCTTCGGCCTCGACCAACTCGCGAGTCATGGCCACAATATTGCGGCTCCACTGCTTTTCAAACACGTGCAAGGTACGTTGGTGCAATTGCAAATAAAATTGCGCCAAGTACGCGCTATGTTCATCGCCACCCTTGGCAGCTTCAAGGCGACGCTCGGCCTGCGCAATCGCCTCATCGAGATGATGCAACATATGCTTTTGCACAACAGGATCATTCAATTGATGCAAGAGAATGGGGCTAATGGCCAAGCCCATTTTAACCGCTTTGTTTTGCTCAATCAGGTCGGCGAGGCCTCGCAGCAGCGGAATATAGCAATCGGCCATCAAGCCATGCAATTCTTCCTCGCCATGGCTCGAAGGCCCAGGTTGGCGCACAAACGGCGCGTGAGCATGCATAATAATGCAGAGATCGGTTGGCTGGTTAGTCGTGGGCTTTTCCATATGATTTACGTCGCCCTCCTCGTCGTTTGGCTTTACCCACAGGCATGGCTTCTGGCAGCGCGAGCTTGCGCAGCACCCGTTCATGGCCCACCATCTCGGTGCGCGAACCCCAACGCGGAATCGTAATTAAGGCCATGATAATCAAGCATGCATAGAAGCCTAAGACCGATAAAATGACCAATTTGCCACCGAACGGCCCCAAACTGGCATCATAAATGAAGGTTTCCAGCGCTGGCCGATTGGTAATCTGCGGATGAATCATCAGCTTCAACAGCCAGATAAACAGCAAAAACAAGAAAATCGCCATGTAATTATGGCGTAAACGCCGCCCCAACGCTTCGACGGTAGAAATCTTAAAATGGGGCATGTTCATGTCGGTAATCAGCAATTTATGCCAATATTGATCAACCGCGAGGGTATTTTGGCCAAGCAATGGCACATAATAATCAGTTTCGAGGATGCGAACCCATGTGGCCCATAAATCGTAGTAGCGATAGCGCCGCGCTTCGATAAACCAAAAGCCCATACAAAAGACAATCGTCAGCAGCACAACCGCATGATGATGATCAGCATCGCCAAGCACAAAGCTCGAAACCGTGCCGGTAATCGCCACCGCCCAGTTGGTTGGCGTGTCGATGCGTGAACGCCAAGTGACTGCGCGATCCATCAAACCACGATAGAGATGAACCATCGCTGCTGGTGGGGCTGCCTGTTGGGCCGAACGTGAAGGTCGCATATAGGCATTATACGAGGCCATGGGTAAATGTCAAAGCCCGCTGCAACGGCCCCTCACCCCCCAGCCCCCCTCCTTTCAAGGTAGGTTTTGAGCGATTGGTCGGCGGTGGAGCGTTCCCTCACCCCCCAACCCCCTCTCCCACGAAAACGCGGGCGAGGGGGAGCACCCGTTTTCACCACAAATCATGCCAAACCTACACAACCAAAAGCCCCTTGCCCGCGCCACGGGAGAGGGGTTGGGGTGAGGGGATCTTAACAACCTACCCTTGTACGCCAGCCCACGCTCCCACTGAACGCGGGCGAGGGGGAGCACCCGTTTGTAGCAACGCATTGCGCAAGAACCACAATATTAAAGCCCCTCGCCTGCTGGGCGGGAGAGGGGTTGGGGTGAGGGAACGCAGCCTAGCCAAACTGGCGCAGTACCTGCCAATAGATCTGCATACGCTGCCAACGCAACTGGCGTTTATGCCCAAGCAGCCACTTAGCGCTCTCAACCAGCAGTTCATACAAATAGCTGCTGGCCAAAAAGAAGTGCAACGCGGTGGCAAAAGCAGGCCCTTCGTACAAGGCGGCGTAGCGCAACTTCGATTGTTGGAAGGCCCAATGTTTGCGGGCTGGCGCTTGTTCGCTCGATTTGCCTTCGTGGTGAATAATCACTGCTTGCGGCACGTACCAAATTGGCCCAAACCGCCCCAAGCGAGCTTGCCAATCGACTTCCTCAGAATACATCCAGAAGCGCCGATCCATCGCGCCTGCTTGCTCAATTGCCGATTTGCGCACCAACAAGGCTGCACCCATCAGCCATTCGACCTGCTGCGGCTGATCGTCGGGCAGATCGGCGCAACGATAAGCAGCAGCCCAAGGATTGGCTGGCCACCAACGTTCGAGCAATGTGCTTTCAAAAAAGTAGCTGGCTTTGGTCGGTAAGCGACGACGTGATGATTGAATTGAGCCATCGAGGTAGCGCAATTGTGGGCCAATCACGCTGGCTGTCGGGTGCTGTTGCGCCCAATCCAGCAACTGAGGAATTGCATCTGCTTGCATAACGGTATCAGGGTTGAGCACCAAAATCCATGGAGCTTGGGCGGCCTCAATTCCAATATTTACGCCGCCAGCATAGCCTAAATTCGCCCCAGTTTCGATGATCTGGACGCTGGGAAATTCGTGGCCAACCATGGCAACCGAAGCATCGTGCGAGGCATTATCGACCACAATCACTTCATAGCTATAGCTGCTCGCCGCCAGCGATTGGGCGATTGAAGTTAAACATTGACGCAGCAAATCGGCCACATTCCATGAAATAATCACGACACTACAATCGAGCGCCATGTTAATCCTCCGGCCAATAGCTAGCCCGCGATTGCCAAAAGCCATCGTAGTTGCGCGCTTTGGGCAAAAATTTGCGGTCGAATGGCGTACCGGCGCTGGTTTCAAGCCAGCTGAGCCAGGTGCCAGCACGCATCAGATTGCGCACGCTATCCAGCTCAGTTTCAATCATCTCGCGTTGTGCATTGCTTAATAAGCCAATTTGATTGGCCTCGATCACTTCATCTTCATCTTCGACCACATGGGTCACGCCATTGGCAGCCACAAAACAATCAAGATACAGATCAGTTTGATAGAAACTGCCGCTAATATCCATAGCTTTGCTAGCAAAATCGATGCGCTGGACAATCAAATTGCCCCATTCATCATACATGCTGGTGATATTGAGTGGCCGCGAACGCCACCACCACGAACGCCCAAACGCTCGTGAGGCCCGTTGATCAAATAACCGAGTGCGCGGTGCATCGCTGCCCCAGCCAAGCGTATCGCTAATGCGCTGCGGCGTGCCAAGCGACCAGTCATAAATTAAAACCTCAGCATCGTTGCGCACAACCCGACCAAATCCATACGAATGGAACACATGATGGCGACCATCAACAAAACGGCGGCGATAAAACGTATGTGGGAGCTTATCCATCATGGTCTTCCCTAAATGCAGGTGGCTTTATCCCTACAGTATAGCAGATGGCTGTAGTTCGGCGAAACAAGCTCGTTGTGCGCTAAACCAATGGTACATTTGTGCTGTATACTGCACCCTTGGATCTTAAAGTAGATGGGAATTAAACAATGGATTTGTTAGATCGTTTACTTGGTCATGATGTCTGGACAACCCGCCAATTGTTATTGCAAGCCCAAACGCTCACGCCTGAGCAACTTGATCGCCAGTTTCCAATCGATCAACGGAGTTTGCGCCAATGTTTTGAGCATATTATCGAAAATATGGAAGCTTGGTGCGATCTGATGGCCGAGCGCCCAGTGCGTGATTTGAGCGATACCTCGATTGAAGGCTTATTGCAACGCTTGGGTGCTGCTGGAAAAGATTTTGCCACAATTGCGCGTAGCATCAGCCGCGAACAACGCTGGGATGCGGTGTACACCGATGGCTTGGATAATCCGCCAACTCAAAAAACCTATGGCGGCACGATTGGCCATTTAATTACCCATAGCATGCATCATCGCGCCCAAATTATGCTGATGTTGGAGCAACTTGGCTGCACCGAGCATATCGAGGGCGATTTGCTCAGCTGGGAAACCCAAGCTTTTGGCTGGTAATTACAGGCTTGATTGATTCATGCTACTCTTTAAAGCGCAATTGATTTAGTTGATGAGGTTTGGCAATGGCAACAAGCAGCGAAGTTTTGGCCATTTTGGCCCAACGCCGATCATACGGCTTAAAAGAAGTTTCTCCTGAGCCAATCGAGCGCTCAGCGATTGAATTAATTTTACAGGCAGCGACGTTGGCTCCGAGCCATGGTGTGACCGAACCATGGCGCTTTGTAGTCTATACTGGCGATGCGCGGGCCGAATTGGGCGCAGCCTTGGTTGCCGCCGCCCAAGGCGACCCATTTCAAGAGGCCAAGCAACGCGATAAGGTCTGGATGGCTCCTGTTTGGATTGCGCTGGGCATGCAGCCACAGCCCAAAAATCCCGAATGGGAAGAAGTAGCGGCGGTGGCGATGGCAGTCCAAAATGCCCACATTATGGCGGCGCAGCTTGGTTTGGCCGCCAAATGGTCGAGCGGCGCGATTGGAACCCACGAGCTTGTGGCCAAAACCGTGGGCTTTGAAGCACCAACCAAATTGTTGGGCTTTTTATATGTTGGCAAGCCTGCGGTAACTCCAAAGCCATTAACTCGCGCCGATTGGCAAAGCAAAACCACCTGGAAAGAATAAAGGAGTTTGATCGATGAAGCTCTTTTTACAGCGCGCTTGCTTGCTATCCATTGTGCTCTTGGCTGGCTGTACCAACCAAACCCAAGCACCAACCGTTAGCCCAACCTTACAAGCTGAGGCTAGCCCAACCCAAGCAGCGGCAGCGGCAACGCCAACTTCAGCAGCGGCAAGTGCAACCGCAGTGGTTGACGAGCCACAAGTACCGATGGTCGCAGCGTTTGATGATCAAACCAGCCCGATTAAGCTGTTTGGTTCGCTGGTCAATGCGCTCAATCGCCAAGAGTATGAGCGGGCCTATGGCTACTGGGCTAGCCCACCAGGCGGAATTGATCAAGCTGGTTTCAGCGCAAGTTTCTTTGGCATCGATGCAGTGGTTGGCTTGGTGACAGCTCCAACCTTGAACGAAAACCAAACCGAAGCGCGTATGGCAGGGATTGTGTTGCTCGGCATGAAGGATGGCGGAGCACGCGCCGATACTGCCTGTTATGTGGCAACTCGGGCTGACGCGAATAGCCCATGGCGCTTGAGTTCAAGCAAATCAATGCCAACCAGCAGCAATAATGTTTTGGGCGTGCTTGATCAACAGGCCCGTGAATGTGGCACGCCGCTTGAGCAGTTGCCACTCAGCAGCCAAACCACGATTCCCGAGCTGCTGTTTAGCTACTATGCCGCGCTTGCGCAGGCAGATTCGGCCAAAACTGCTGAGACGTGGGTCGAGGGAACCTTGCCCAATGTGCCCGATAGCCTACGCCAAAGCAAGCAACTGAGCGTCTATGTCAATGTAAACCCAGTTGAAACTGCGGCTTCGGCTTTTCTGCAAACGATTGTTTTGGCCGATACCAACGCGCTTTGGGTGGGCTGTTATGGCGCGAGCAAACAAGCAGAGGTTTGGCGCTTAAACAGCGGCTATCTGCAAGACAGCGGGCCGGCGATGGTGCTCATTCAAACATTAACCCAAGGCTGCGATATTTAATGGCAACCCTGCGCCATACCCGCTATCAAATTGCAATTATTGAGCACGACCAGCTCTTAATGATTCGCTTTGCTGATGCAACGAGCAATTTCTGGTTGTTGCCTGGCGGCGGACGCGAGCCTGAGGAAAGCGAAATTGCCTGTGTCGAACGCGAAGCGTGGGAGGAGCTTGGCGTGCAAGTTGCGGTTGAAGGGCTGATTCTGCATCAACAGGATCAGCCTGACGCAACCTATCAAGCCTTCAAAACCTATCGTTGCCGCATTATTGAGGGCAGGCCAAAACCTGGCTTCGAAACTCCCAACCCCAATGATCCAAGCGCAGGCATTGCTGAAGTTGGCTGGGTTAACCTCGCAGCGCCGCAAACCTGGCCCAGCCTAATTGTTAACGATTTATATACTTTTAATATTCTGCAACAGCTGCGCCAAGCCTTGAACTACCGCTAAAAACGAGCCTCGCTCGTAGCTTAACCAGCAAGCTTTTGGCCGATTAGAATCGGCTAGAAGCTTGTTTGGTTCAGCCCGCTGGCGGTTAATGACGCTACCAAATTTATAAAACTTATTTTTCAGAAAAAATTAAGTTTTTTTATACCTTTGAGGCTTGTCAGTGCTATCTATCTATGTTACCCTGCATGCTAATTAAAGGAACTATCCAATCGAGGACTCAATTCCTATTGTCCAACGAGTGTTTGCCGACACAGCGAGCGTGATTTTTCGAGCTCTACGGACACTGGAGCAGGTATGGCTTGTTTATATATTGTTGATGATCAACCAGACACTCACATTATTCTCGCGCGTCTTCTTGAGTTAGATGGCTATACGGTGGTCGGCGCTCACAATGGTAGTGAAGCGTTGAAGCAGATTCCGCTTGTTCGCCCAGCCTTGGTGTTATTGGATCTGGCGTTGCCGGGCATTGATGGTTTAACCGTGGCCAAGCAATTACGCACCAATAGCAGCACCAAGCATCTGCCAATTATTGCCATGACCGCCTTTGGCAGCAACGAATATCGCAGCCATGCAATTGCTGCTGGCTGTAGCGAATATCTTTTGAAGCCGCTGGATTTCGTGAAGCTACGCAGCATGATTGCCCAATTGGTGCTGCAAGTAGCCTAGAACAACATTTGATCTGGTGAGGATGCCAACCCGATACCCATCGGGCTTTTTTATTGTTTACGGGATGCAGCATGGAGTTAATTCCATGCTGCATCCCATTTTTTTAGAAGCGATCGGTGATCGTTTTGGCTTGGGTGAACAACAAGAGGTAATCGGGGCCGCCAGCTTTGGAGTCGGTGCCGCTCATGTTGAAGCCACCAAACGGTTGCACCCCAACCAACGCACCAGTACACTTGCGGTTGAAATACAAGTTACCAACATGGAAATCGCGGCGAGCTTCTTCGAGCCGTTCGCGGGAGCGGCTGAATACTGCGCCAGTCAAGCCATATTCGGTGTTGTTGGCAATTTGCAGCGCATGCTTCCAGTCGTTAGCTTTGATAAACGCCAAGACTGGCCCGAAAATTTCTTCCAACGAAAGCCGAGCTTCGGGAGCAATATCAGCAATAATTGTTGGTGGGATGAAATAGCCATCTGCTGCATCGCCAGTTTCGCCACCGAGCATCAAACGGCCTTCGCTCTTGCCAATTTCAATGTATTCGCGAATCTTATCGAAGGCTTTTTGGTCGACCACAGCGCCCATATGCTGCTTAGGATCGGTAGGATCGCCCATAGTCAGTTTCTTGGTGCGATCAACAACCTTCTTCAAAACAGAATCATACACGCTCTCGACGATAATTGCCCGCGAACAGGCCGAACACTTTTGGCCTTGGAAGCCAAAGGCCGAGGCCACAATTGCATCGGCGGCAGCATCGAGATCGGCGGTTTCGTCAACCACAATCCCATCTTTGCCACCCATTTCTAAGATTGTGCGTTTGAGCCAGATTTGGCCTGGTTGCAATTTCGCTGAGCGTTCGAAAATCCGCAAGCCAATTTCTTTCGAGCCAGTGAAGGCAATCACGCGGGTTTTGGCGTGATCAACCAAGGCATCGCCCATTGCGCCGCCCGATCCAGGCACGAAATTGACCACGCCATCGGGCAAGCCAGCTTCTTCGACCAACAAGCGCACAAATTGGGCGGCAATTGCTGGCGAGGCCGAGGCTGGCTTCAGTACAACCGTATTGCCAGCGGCAATTGCGGCGGTGGTCATACCAACCATAATCGCCAAGGCAAAGTTCCATGGTGGAATAACCACAGTCACGCCGAGTGGGATATAGCGGAGTTCGTTTTCTTCGCCGTTGTAGGCAACGACAGGTTGCGGGCCACCAAACTTAATCGCTTGGCGACCATAATATTCCATAAAGTCGATGGCTTCGGCCACATCAGCATCGGCCTCGGCCCAACTTTTGCTCACTTCGTAAACCAACCATGCCATAAATTCAAACTTACGGCGGCGCATCACTGCCGCAGCGCGGAACAAATAGCGAGCGCGTTCTTCTGCCGCAACGTTGCGCCATGTTTCAAAAGCTGTGGCGGCAACTTCGACCGCTTGATTGGCATGCTCAACCGTTGCCTTGGCAAAACTGCCAACAACTTGGCTTGGCTTGGCCGGATTCAGTGAATCGAAGGTGTCGGCCAATTCGATATGTTCGCCACCAATGAGCAGCGGATACGTCCGGCCTAATTCATCGCCAACTTTACTAAGCGCCGTGCGCATGGCATCGGCATTGGCCTTGACACTGAAATCGACAAACGGTTCGGGGCGGTAATCGGGTAACATGTACATCTCCTAGCGATAAGCGCCATTGCTTATTTGGATCAGGTTATCAATATTTTATCCGAAATTATGCCGATTAAGTTAGATCAATTCGCGCAGATCAAGCGCTGGGCCATGGATGCACAACAATTTTGGCTGCTGGCGAGTATTTTGCCAACACCCACCACACATGCCAATTCCGCACGGATAGGGCTGATCGACGATAAATGCGGCAAAGCCTTGTTGCCATGCATAGCGCTCGCGGCGAATGCGTTGGCTCAAACGATTCGCCAAATCGACGCTGCCTGCAGCCAACAAACGATTGGCCCAAACCAACGGCGAATCAAGTTTGCCACTACTTTCTAGCAAATCAAGCACATCATCGCTGGTTGCCAAATATTCAATCTCTGCTGGCAGCACAAATGGCGGCACGCGCAACTCATCGCTGGCACTGGCAAGCAACAGCACAGGCGCGCCCGTTTCGCTGATGCGTTGGGCATAGAACAACATGCTATAGATTGCATTGCCCTCAGCAATCAACAAGGTTGCTTTTTGGCCATCGCTGCTCAGCGGTCGGCCCAACGGTCCAAGCACATCAAGCTCGCTGGCTTTGGGCAAACGCGCAATCGTCGCCAACAGTGGGTCGTGCAAATCGAGGGCCAAGGTAGCGGTGCTACTACGATTGGTCGCAATAATCCAAGCGCGGCTACGCAAGAATGGGTCGTTGCCCAAGCCGTGATGCAGCATTGCCCATTGGCCTGGCTGCGCGCTGGCAAGTTGCGGCGAGGCCACAGTCAGCAAGCCATAGTGCGAATTCAATTGTTGCTGATCGAGAATAACTGTTTGCATACCAGCATTATCCGAGAAGATCGAGGCTTGTGCAAGGAGTGTCTGAATGAGGGGGGCAGGAATTTTTTGTTGATCCACGAAGAGCACGAAGTTACACTAAGGTTGGATTATTGGTTCCTGATGTCTCGTACAAAACTCAGGTTTCCAACTATCTCAACATTCGTGCTCTTCGTGTCCTTCGTGGTTAAAAACGTATCTCGTAACCGCGAAGAACGCGAAGGGCGCTAAGCTAAGGTTAATTGAGTAGTTGCCTGATAATTGTAGAAATCTCAGGCAACCACGAAACCCAACATTCGTGCTCTTCGTGTCCTTCGTGGTTAAAAACTTCGTGCTCTTCGTGGATCAAAAAGCCTACGCTTGGGGCCCGGCGTTTACCACGGTTTCGCCTGCGCGTTCGGCGTATTGCTCGAAGTTCTTGCGGAAGCGAGCAGCCAAATCATCGGCAACTCGATCGTATTCGCTGGCATCGGCCCAGGTTTGGCGTGGTTGCAACACGCTGTTATCAACGCCATCGATTGCCACTGGCACATCGAGGTTGAAACGAGCATCGTGCCACATTTCCACGTTATCGAGCTTGCCTTCCAAGGCGGCATGCACCATCGTGCGGGTATCGCGCAAGCTCATGCGCTTGCCAACTCCGAAGGCTCCACCAGTCCAGCCAGTGTTGACCAAAAATACTCGCACTTTGTGTTCGCGCATTTTTTGGCCGAGCAAATCGGCGTAAACGGTTGGGTGCAATGGCATAAACGGTGCGCCAAAGCATGTACTAAATGTTGCTTGTGGCTCTGATCCAACGCCAGTTTCGGTGCCTGCCAACTTGGCGGTATAGCCCGACAAGAAGTGGTACATTGCTTGTTCAGGGCTGAGCTTGGCGATTGGTGGCAAAACCCCAAAGGCATCAGCGGTCAAGAAGATGATCGTTTCTGGTTGGCCGCCCATGCCCGTTTCGCTCACATTGGGAATGAATTCCAATGGATAGGCTGCGCGGGTGTTTTCGGTCAACGAAGCATCATCATAATTGGGATCGCGGCTATCGCTGAGCACCACATTTTCGAGCACCGCGCCATAACGAATGGCATCGAAAATTTCTGGCTCCGATTCGCGGCGCAAGCGGATACACTTGGCATAGCAGCCGCCTTCGAAGTTGAACACGCCGTTGGCGCTCCAACCATGCTCATCATCGCCAATCAGCACCCGTTCTGGGTCGGCTGAAAGCGTGGTTTTGCCGGTACCTGAGAGGCCGAAGAACAACGCCACATCGCCTTTGCTGCCAATATTGGCTGAGCAGTGCATTGGCATCACGTTTTGGCTTGGCAAGACCATGTTCAGCACCGTAAAGATCGATTTCTTGATCTCGCCAGCGTATTCGGTGCCAACAATCAAAATCAATTTTTCATCGAGATTGATCATGGCGGCAACTTCTGAGCGCGAGCCATCGACCGCTGGATCAAGCTTCAAACTTGGCAGGTTGAGCACCGTCCATTGTGGTTGTTGATCGTTGCTGATCGCATCGCGGAACAATTGCTTGGCGAACAAGTTATGCCAAGCATACTCGGTCACCACGCGAATTGGCAGCGCATAGGCTGGGTCAGCTCCAGCGCTGGCATCTAAAACAAACATCTCACGTTCGGCCATGTGGGCCAATGCCTTCGCCTTGATTGCGGCATAGGTTTCGGGCTTCATAGCTTTATGGAATTTCGTCCAGTGCATTGACGCAGCTGCTGGTGTTTCCACCACAAACTTATCATCTGCAGAACGACCCGTGCGTGCGCCCGTGGTGGCAACAACAGCCCCAGTAGCCGATAAAACGGCCTCGCCCCGTTTGAGCGCAGCTTCCACCAATTGCGGCACCGTTAAGTTGCGATAGGCTTGCTTGACATGTAAATTATCGCCTACAGTGTCGCCTTCACTTAATACGGCTCGTTCGGTCATGAGATGGCTCCTTTAGTAAAGAGAAATAAATTAAACTGCCGTAGCGGCTACCACCAGCACAAGCGCGTTTAACCTGCGCTTGGTGAGCCAGCTAGCGTAGCAGCTACAACACCGATACATCGTTTATCGAAAGCCCAAAGCGACTACCAAGAAACTCGGCAGCTCGTCGGCACATTACCATTCGTGAGAGAAATATCTCAAAATAATCCATCACCGAGGCCATCTCGGTGTCGATCGTCAATTGCAGTGTAACACGCCGTTGCTCGCTATCAACCCGCAAGAACGATTTGGTCGCTGCATAATTAACCCGATCGTGAATATCAAAGGTCGTGGGATCGCTGTTTTGAACCCGTGAGCGATGCACATCGGATTTGTCGGCCAAAATCAGCGCCGCCGCCACGCTTGAAACTGCATGGCCACGTTCTTCCTCGTGATTACCAATCGCACCCATAATCGTGATGATCTCGTCGATTGGCATCTCGAGGCTACTCAAAATATCTTTGGCCAGAATTGCCCCAGTTTGGCCGTGATCGTTGCGATTAATGCTATTACCAATATCGTGCAACAAGCCTGCAATTTCGGCCAGCTCAATCTCGCGCGCCGAAAATTTAAGCCGTCGCAAGACGTTAGCCCCAATATGGCCAACCAAAGCGGCATGGCGACGGCCATGCTCAGTATAGCCAATCAGCTTGAGCTGCTGGTTGGCAGCATCAAGGTAGGCAAAGGTATGGGGATGATTGCGCACATGGGTAATTGTCACACGGCGGGGATCAGCCTTGGCTAATTCGCTGGCTGGAGCCTGGACAGGTTCGCTGGTTAATTCGGCGACCATTGCCTCGCGTTGGGCAACCGCAGCTTCAATTTTAGGTTCAACAACCTTGCGCATGCGATCTTTCGCGTCAAGCGAAAGCGCATCCGCTGTATGGGTTAGCTTCTCGACTTCATTGGCGAGCCGCGCATCATCGCGCATATCCATAGAAAACCTCGCTGAAGCAACAACCGTAGCCCAAAACTACTCAGTTCATTACTTCAATGAATGGGCCAGCATCGCTGCCAGCTTGCATAAATGTCAATGGTCAATACGATCATTCAACGTTGAATAATCACGAGTAGGGGTCAGGGTTCAGTTGTTAGGGTTCAGGCTTGAGCATTTAAAGGCTAGTTACTGATCCCTAGTCCCTCGCCCCTGACCCCTGACCTCTGAACCCTCGAACCTAATTTATATCACTCCCCGACAAACTTTCGCGGAGAATTTCAAGATTTTCTAGGGCAAGACCTGTGCCGATGGCCACGCAGTTGGCGGGCTGGTCGGCGACATAACAAGGCACGCCGGTTACTTCGGTCAATAATTCATTGATCCGGCGCAGCATCGAGCCACCACCAGTCATCACCATGCCTTTATCAATAATATCCGATGATAATTCTGGTGGCGTTTCGACCAAGACCGAGCGCACTGCGCTAATAATTGCTTCAAGTGGCTCTTGAATCGCATCGGTAATTTCGTTCGAATCGACCTCGATTGTGCGCGGCAAGCCAGCAACTTGGTCGCGGCCACGCACTTGCATGGTCAATGGGCGGTCGAGCGGCAAGGCTGAACCAATTTCAATTTTAATACTTTCAGCAGTCCGTTCGCCGATCATCATATTATATTTACGTTTAATATAGGCGGCGATGGCTTCATCGAACTTATTGCCACCAACCCGTACCGAATTGCTCACCACAATATCGTTGAGCGAAATCACGGCAACTTCAGTTGTACCACCACCAATATCAATAATCAAGTTGCCAGATGGTTGGGCCACCGGAATATTCGCGCCAATCGCAGCAGCAAGTGGCTCACGAATCAAATAGGCGCGGCGTGCGCCAGCTTTACGGGCGGCATCACGCACGGCCCGCATCTCGACGGTGGTTACCCCAGCCGGAATACAGATCATCACATCGGGCTTGCCAAAGCCACGGGTTTTATCAATAAAGTGCTCCAACATCGCCTTGGTGGTTTCATAATCGGCGATAACCCCGTTAAGCATTGGGCGAATCACCTCAACGCTTTCCGGTTCACGGCCAAGCATCGCGAGGGCATCAGCGCCAACTGCGCGAATCTTATTGGTTTTGCGCGAGAGCGCCACCACCGACGGCTCGGACAAGGCAATTCCTTTGCCCTTGATGTAGACAAGCACATTGGCCGTGCCTAGGTCAATCCCAAGTTTTCGTGCCATACCTTTAGTTATTCCAAACGAAGAAAGAACACCAAGCGATTACCATTGGTTTGCATGCCATGGGTGCTAGCTGATGTTCTTTCAACTCATGTTTACTACTGTTGACGATTACGGCGCAGTTTGGCAACTTGCAAACGCACTGTAGCGCGGCGCAGGGCAATTTCGGCCTGAGCAACATCTACAGCACCTTGGCGATCGCGCACAGCTTGTTCAGCTTTGGCGCGTGCTTGTTCTGCCCGTGCTTCATCGATTTCATCAGCGCGTTCAGCGGTATCGGCCAAAATCGTCACCCGATTTGGCAAGACTTCCATGAAGCCGCCGCTGATGGCGTAGGGCATGCTAACACCATTTTTTATATAGTGCAATTCGCCTGGTTGCAAGACAGTCAATAATGGCTCGTGGCGAGGCAAAATCCCCACCCGACCTTCATATGAAGGTGCGCTGACCATATCGACTTCTTCGGAAAGAACCACGCGCTCAGCGGTGACGATTTCCAATTGGAGTGGCATACATCCTCACAGCGATTATAGACAATGCGCCGGAATGGGGCGGGTATAATGCCCGTTCCAGCCGGCGCAGGGTCGCATAATCATTGATCGCTTATTGCTTTGATGCGTCGAAGGCGGCTACCACATCGTCGATGCCACCCTTCATAAAGAAGAAGCTTTCGGGAATGTGGTCGAACTCGCCGGCGAGAACGCGGGCAAAGCTCTTGACAGTATCGCCAACGGCAACGTACTTGCCTGGAATGTTGGTAAACACTTCAGCCACGCCGAATGGTTGTGAGAAGAAGCGTTCGAGCTTACGGGCGCGGGAAACTGTCAATTTGTCGTCGTCTGACAATTCTTCGACACCCAAGATTGCAATAATATCTTGCAAGTCTTTGTAGCGTTGCAACATCCGTTGAACTTCGGTCGCGACGCGGTAGTGTTCTTCGCCCACAATGTTGGGATCGAGAATCCGGCTGGTCGAAGCCAGTGGGTCTACCGCAGGGTAAATACCTTTTTCCGAGATCGAGCGTTCCAGCGAAATCGTTGCATCCAAGTGGGCAAAGGTTGTTGCTGGCGCTGGGTCGGTGTAGTCGTCAGCAGGCACGTAGACTGCTTGCAACGAGGTAATCGAGCCAGTTTTGGTCGAGGTAATGCGTTCTTGCAATTCACCCATCTCGGTACCAAGAGTTGGTTGGTAACCCACCTGTGAAGGCATCCGGCCTAAGAGCGCCGACACTTCCGAGCCTGCTTGGGTAAAGCGGAAGATGTTATCGACGAACAACAGCACGTCGCGGCCTTCTTCGCGGAAGTATTCAGCCATGGTCAAGGCTGAAAGTGCTACCCGCAAGCGTGCTCCTGGTGGTTCGTTCATCTGGCCGAACACCATCACCGTTTTATCGAACACGGTTTGGTCGGTGCCAGGAATCTTCGAATCCTTCATTTCGTGGATCAAGTCGTTACCTTCGCGTGAGCGCTCGCCTACGCCTGCGAATACCGAGTAACCGGATTGTTCTTTCGCGATATTCGAGATCAACTCTTGGATAATAACGGTCTTGCCCACGCCTGCGCCGCCGAACACACCGGTTTTGCCACCCTTGGTGAAGGGCGCGATCAAGTCGATGACTTTGATGCCGGTTTCGAACAACTCAGCGCGGTTTGATTGTTCTTCGAAGGTTGGGGCTGGGCGGTGAATTGGCATTGTTTTGGTTGTACCAACAGCGCCTTCACCGTCGATTGGCCGACCTTGAACGTCGAACACCCGACCCAAGGTTTCAGGCCCGACTGGCACGCTAATTGGTGCACCAGTGTCGATAACGTCCATCCCACGGACAAGGCCGTCGGTGGTGGACATTGCGACCGCACGCACGACGCTATCGCCCAACTGTTGTTGGACTTCGCAGATCAGCGATGGTCGGCCTTGGCCCAAGGGAATTTCCAACGCGTTATAAATTTGTGGCAGGCCATCAGCAGGAAATTCTGCGTCGATAACCACGCCAGTAATTTGTAAAATCTTTCCAGTTGCCATGGAATTCTCCAAATGGTCAACAATCGCTAGCCAAAACTAGCTGATTATTGGTTGAGCGCTGTTGCACCAGCGGCGATTTCGCTAATCTCAGTGGTAATGGCTGCTTGCCGAGCCTTGTTATAGGTCAGGGTCAAGTCGCGCACCAACTCTTTGGCATTGTCGTTGGCATTGCGCATGGCCATCATCCGGGCCGAATGTTCACTTGCAATTGATTCAAGGATGGCTTGGTAGAGCTGCACTTCAATGAAGCGTGGCAATAATTGGTCAAGCACATCTTCTTGGCTTGGTTCGTATGAGTAATCGACCTTGGTTGCGCCAGCGTTGCCTGGGGCTTCGACTGGCAAGAAACGGCGCAATTTTGGCCGTTGCACCAAAGTGTTTACGAACTCAGCGCAAAGCAAGTAGACTTCATCGTAGGCATAGTTGCCATTCGCATCGGGGCTATAGCCATTGATCGCGGTTGTGGCAGCAGGCAATACATCCACCAACGGTGGCGCATCGCCCAAGCCAATAATTTCAGAATCGAGCTTTTGACCAGCCCGCAAGATGAAATCGCGACCTTTTTTGCCGACAGCGATGACCGAAACACTACGACCTTGGCTTTTTTGCTCTGTGATAAAGCGAGCCGCTGCACGCGTCAAGTTTGAATTAAGCGCACCGCACAGCCCACGGTCGGGCGTGATCAAAATCAACGCAACACGAGTTACTGTGGGATGCGGCTGCAACAACGGGTGTTTCGAGCTGCCACCCATCGAACGCATTGTCAACTCGCCCATAACATCGTACAGGCGGTCGGCATACGGACGGGTTGCAAGCACGTTTCGTTGAGCGCGACGCATCTTCGAGGCCGACACTAGCTCCATCGCTTTGGTGATTTTGCCAGTGTTCTTGACACTCTTGATCCGCCGCCGAATTTCTCGTGCTGAAGCCATAAAATCCTCGTAAAGAAAGAGATTGAGGCAAGGGCGGGATCAAGGTTTAACTGACCCCTGACCCCCAGCCCCCAACCCCTATCTATTTATAACTCGCCGTTTGCTTGAATTCGGTCACGGCTTTGCGTAAGTTGGCGATGGTTGCTTCGCTCAAGACTTTATCGCTGGCGATGGTGCGACCAACCTCAGCATAGCTGCTGTGGATAAACTGCCAGAAATCGCGCTTGAAGTCGTTGATCCGAGCAACTGGAACATCATCCAAGAAGCCGTTCCCAGCAACCCACAGAATAATCACTTGGTCTTCCAAAGCGATTGGTTGGTATTGTGGTTGCTTGAGCAATTCCGAAAGGCGTTGACCGCGTTCGATTTGGGCCTTGGTGCCTGCATCCAAGTCGGAGGCAAACATCGCAAAGGCTGCCAATTCGCGGAACTGCGCCAATTCGAGCTTCATCTTACCAGCAACGGTCTTCATGGCTTTGGTTTGGGCCGATGAACCGACGCGGCTCACCGAAATACCAACGTTCAACGCTGGGCGTTGGCCAGCATAGAACAAGTCCGATTCCAAGAAAATTTGGCCGTCGGTGATCGAAATCACGTTGGTAGGAATATAAGCTGAAACGTCGTTGGCTTGGGTTTCGATGATTGGCAAGGCCGTAATCGAACCACCGCCATTGGCATCGCTCAAACGAGCAGCCCGTTCCAACAAGCGTGAGTGCAAGTAGAACACGTCGCCAGGGTAGGCTTCGCGGCCTGGAGGGCGGCGCAGCAACAATGACACTTGGCGATAGGCCACAGCATGCTTCGACAAATCGTCATAAATGATCAAGGCATCTTTGACGAGGTTGCCATCGACCGTCACGCCGCCTTCCATCACTTCTTCAGCGATGGCACAGCCTGAGTATGGGGCGATGTATTGCAATGCTGCTGATTCTGAGGCTGAAGCATTGACCACGATGGTGTAATCCATCGCGCCATTTTGCTCAAGCGTGGTAATGGTTTGAGCCACTTTCGAGCGCTTTTGGCCGATAGCGACATACACACACACCATGCCTTGACCGCGTTGGTTGATGATCGTATCGATTGCGATCGCGGTCTTACCAGTTTGGCGGTCGCCGATGATCAACTCGCGTTGACCACGCCCGATTGGAATCAAGGCATCGATCGCCAAAATCCCAGTTTGCACTGGTTGGCTCACCGATTTACGCTCGATCACCCCGGGGGCAATCCGTTCGACTTCGCGGGTTTTGGTTGCGCTGATTGGACCTTTCCCGTCGAGCGGGCGGCCAAGTGGGTCAACGACGCGGCCAAGTAACTCTTGACCAACTGGCACTGAAATAATCTTGCCAGTTGAGCGTACCAAGTCGCCTTCTTCAATTTCGAGATAATCGCCCAAAATAACGGCAGCGACGTTATCTTTTTCCAAGTTCAGCGCGATGCCCATGACGGTTTCGCCTGACTTCGTTTGCTTGAATTCAAGCAACTCCGAAGCCATAACATCGCGCAGACCTGAGATCCGCGCTACGCCGTCACCAACGCTAGCAACCGTACCGACGTTGACCGCAGTTGGGTCAGCGCTGATTGGTTGCTGCACACTGGCTTTAAGACGACTAAGAATATCTTCTGTTGTTACAGCCATTGTTTGCCTCTATGATCGAAGTATGAAGGATGAAGCTGGTGCTTCATCACTTCTCACAGTTAACCGGCCATCATATTGCGTTGGACTGCGTTGAGGCGTTGGCGGAGAGTTGAATCAAGCACCTTATCGCCAACACGCACCAACAAGCCGCCCAGAATTTCTGGATCGACTTTGTAGGTGATGTCGAGCAATGCGCCATAACGCGCCTTGAGATCGCTGGCGATCTTGGTGCGTTGTTCAGCGCTCAGTTCTACGGCACTTGTAACTTCAGCCGCGGTTGGGCCGCCCGAACGCGCCAACTGCACCAACTCATCCAGCACGCTTGGCAAGAGATCTTCTTGGCCTTCGGCTTTGAGCGCTGCAACGAGTGAATCATAGACAGCGCGGGCGTAGCTTGCGGGTTCGCGGCTGCTCATTAGTTCAGCCTCCCAAGTTGGTCAATTGATTTATTGATCAACTCGTCGTGACCTTTAGTTTGCAGTTCGCGACCAAGCACATTGCTGGCGGTTTCGGTAACCAAAGAAGCCAATTGGCCTTGCAAGCCGCGCAACATTTGTTGGCGATCTTGTTCAGCTTTGTTACGGGCTTCTTCTTCAATTTTGGCAGCGTTATTGCGAGCAACAACCAACAATTCGGCTTCTTGCGCCCGAGCGCGTTCTTGGGCTTGGCTGATGATGGTTTGACCTTCGCGGCGAGCTTCTTGCAGCTTCGCATCGTAGTCGGCATCAACGCGGGCCAATTGTTGCTTCACTTTTTCAGCGTTATCCAAGCTCTCGCGAATGCGTTCTGAGCGAGCTTGCAGGGCATTCAAAATTGGTTTGTAGAGAAACATATTCAACAAAATTGCCAACAATGAGAAGTTGACAATTTGTGAGAGTAGCAGTGGGAGATCGACCCCAAGCTTATCCATTACATCCCCCTTAGCAAGAGCGCCACGCCACTAGGTGCATGGCGCTTGCAGGAATAGTGTCATTGAATCGTCGTTCGTCAGCGGTTGGTTCTTAGATAACTTCGAAACCAATCAACAACGAAATAACCAGACCGAAGATCGCGAGACCTTCTGTCAAAGCGATACCGACGAACATATTGGTGCGGATCGTGCCTTCGGTTTCAGGGTTGCGAGCAATTGACTGCAATGCGCCCGATACCAACATCCCAATACCAATACCAGGGCCGAGGGTCGATAAAGCAATAGCCAAGGCCGCTGCAATCAGGCGTACACCTTCATCGGTCATGAGCTGAATCCTCCAAAAACTGAGTGTTAATACGTAGTCAAAAGAAAAGTGTATGATCAAACCGTTAGTTTGCGTCGATCAAGCGCTTAGTGCGCGTGTTCTTCGTGGCCATGATCGCCGTGCGATTCAGCAGCCATATCGATAAATGCCATCGTCAACATCGCGAACACGAAGGCTTGAATCAAGCCGACGAAGAGTTCGAGGCCGTAGAATGGCAGAGATAGCAAGGTTGGGAACAGGAATGCCATTACCAAGAGCACAACTTCACCGGCAAAGATGTTGCCGAAAAGCCGGAAGGCAAACGAGACAATCCGCGCAAATTCCGAAATCAATTCGATGATCCCGACCGCAGTTTGGATTGGACCACCCTTGATGTTGAAGAACTTGCCTAAGTAGCCGAAGCCCAACGAGCGGAAACCCCAGAATTCAGTCACCGCGAACGAGATCAAGGCCAAAGCCAAGGTCATGTTCAAGTCGGCGCTACCTGGGCGCAAGAATGGGTGGAAGGCCGTGCCGCTTGGGCAGTTGTTGGTGTATTTGCCACCTTCAGCAGCAGCAGCCAAAACTGGTGCAGCACTATCGGTGCTGATGCCAGCGGTTGCAACGTGATTCGGGGCGGCAGCATGCTCGGTGCTGTGGCTATAGCACAACCCAATTGAGCCAACGCCTGGCACCAAACCAAACCAGTTTGATGGCAGAATCAAGAAGAAGATCGTAGCAACGACGACAAAGAAACGCCCTGCAAACTTGGGGCTGACCCCTTGCATGGTGTTGTAGAACATTTCAACCGCATATTCCAAAGCGTTCTGGAGACCACGTGGGTGCTTCAAGGCTTCGGTGTTGCCACTGCGCAATTTGCTGGTGCCAATCACCGAAAGCACGATCAAGAGTGCCATCACAATCCATGTGAGCACCAGCGAGTTCGTGATCGTATACCCACCAATGTGGAACAGTTCTTCGGCTCGTACCGAAACCAGCGGCGTACCAACAGGCAGGAATATGCGCAAAGCAATCCCGATCACTGCGGTAAGTGCGACCGCTATAATTACCTTTTGTTTTGTGGACAAGGCGATCCCTCCGCGTTTATAGGCCCATCGTAAAGCGGTACACTGCTGGCTCTGCACAACGCTGGGCAATACAACTTTCACGACTGTTGGGATTTTGTGCTTTTTTGCACATTCTCAAGTATAAAGGATGGCTATGCTCTTGTCAAACTTGTTAACATTAGTCAAGAATAGGCTCAATCCCTTTGTAACGGGCAGAAATCGCCTTATCTCACATGAGCCTAGCCATGTTTTTATCTCCAACGTCAACCATTTTGCTGCTTTTGTGGCAATTGTCACAAAAGTGCCTCAACAATCTGCTAGGGTGCTGGAGGTTGGAACCGCGAAGAACGCGAAGCGCGCGAAGTTTTGATCCACGAAGCGCACGAAGAGCACAAAGGGGCGAAGGCTATTGGCTATGTGTATTGGTTCATTGGATTGGCAACAAGGATCATTCCCTCACCCCCAACCCCTCTCCCACTGAACGCGGGCGAGGGGAGCACCGGTTTTTACCGACGTATTGCGCAAGAACCACCGCGTTAAAGCCCCTCGCCCGCGCCACGGGAGAGGGGTTGGGGGTGAGGGGGGCTTAATACCTAACCCTTGAAAGACGAAAACCCCTGCGTCTCCCGCCTTGAGGCGGGACGGAAGGGTGGTGATCGAGGGGCTGGGGAGCGGGGGTCGGGGATTGGGTGCTGGGGGTCGGAACCGCGAAGCGCACGAAGAGGCGAAGGCTATTGGCTCTTGGCGATCGGACAATCATCGGGTTTGGCAACATAGGGTGGCACAGCACGGGCTACTGATCCCCAGCCTCTGACCCCCGATCCCTCGATCTACAAATGATTAAAAAGCTAAATATTTTTGCTTGACAAGCCCAAATCGCTTGTGTATACTTCGTCCAACAAACGAACGAACCAAAAGTACCAGCCCAAATCGGGACATTTGCCTAATCGTGCTCACAACGCTAGCCATCATTTCAGCTTTGTACGACGGTATTTTTCTAGGGCTAAAACTTTGTTCGCTCTATAAACAAATTGATAGTGGCTCGATGAATCGCCGTTGATTCATTCCCCGTAGATGCTGTGTGATCTCGAACATCCTAGGCCTGAGTATCATCCAGCTGCCTTGACTCGATCAACCGTTCACGTCCCAAAGGAGGGTCGTTTATGTCACGGACCACTCGCGCAATCGCGCGGTTGACACTGTTCGTCTTGGTTGTGATCATCTTCTCGGTTGGCTTCCTTGGAACCGCTCCACGAGCAACCCAAGCTCAAACGACACCACGCACGGTTTTCGTCCATTTATTCGAATGGAAATGGACTGACATTGCCAAAGAATGCGAAAATTGGCTCGGACCCAAAGGCTTCTCGGCGGTTCAAGTCTCACCACCCCAAGAACATATCCAAGGCGCTCAATGGTGGACGCGCTATCAACCAGTCAGTTATCAAATTCAAAGCCGCTCCGGTACTCGCGCCGAGTTTGCCAACATGGTTTCACGCTGTAAAGCAGTTGGCGTAGATATTTATGTCGATGCTGTGATCAACCACATGACTGGCGTTGGCAGCGGCACTGGCGTTGCTGGCACCAGCTATAGCAGCTATACCTACCCAGGCAACTACCAAAGCCAAGATTTCCACCACTGTGGCCGCAATGGCAACGACGATATTAGCAACTATCAAGATCGCTGGGAAGTGCAAAATTGTGAGTTGGTGAACCTCGCCGACCTCAAAACCGAATCAGATTATGTACGCGGCAAATTGGCTGCCTACCTCAATGATCTGCGTGGTTTGGGCGTGGCTGGCTTCCGCATCGATGCCGCCAAACACATGCCCGCCGCCGACATCGCCAACATTATGAGCCGCGCCAGCAATCCTTACATTTATCAAGAAGTGATTGACCAAGGCGGTGAGCCAATTACCTCTGGCGAATACACCGGCAATGGCGATGTAACCGAGTTCAAATATAGCACCAACATTGGCCGGATGTTCAAAACCGATAAGCTCGCCAATATGAGCAACTTCGGCACGCCATGGGGCTTTATCGCCAGCGATAGCGCTGTGGTCTTTACCGATAATCACGATAACCAACGCGGCCATGGCGGCGCTGGCAACGTGGTGACCTTCAAAGATGGCAAACTCTACGAACTTGCCAACATCTTTGCCTTGGCTTGGCCATATGGCTATCCCCAAGTTATGTCGAGCTACAATTTTAGCAATGGCGACCAAGGCCCACCAAGCAGCAATGTCTACAACGGCAACAGCGCCGATTGTGGCGGGAGCAACTGGGTTTGTGAGCATCGCTGGCGCGGCATCGCTAACATGGTCGGCTTCCGCAACTACACCAGCACGGCATTTAGCACCAGCAATTGGTGGTCAAATGGCAATAATCAAATCTCATTCAGCCGTGGCAGCTTGGGCTTTGTGGCAATCAATCGCGAAGGCAATAGCTTAAGCCGCACGTTCGCAACTGGCTTGCCAGCAGGCACCTACTGCGATGTAATTCACGGCGATTTCAACAATGGGGTTTGTTCAGGCCCAACCGTCAGCGTCAATGGCAGTGGTCAAGCAACGATCACGGTGGCAGCGATGGATTCAGTGGCGATTCACGGCGGGGCAAAAATCAATGGCACCAACCCAACCCCAGTGCCAACCACGTCACCAGTGCCAACCACGCCACCAAGCAGCACCATTGCGGTGACCTTCAACGAAAACGCCACCACAACTTGGGGCCAAAATGTGTATGTCATTGGCAATGTTGCGGCGCTTGGCAGTTGGAATACCGCCAATGCTGTGCTGCTCTCATCAGCAAGTTACCCAGTGTGGAGCAAAACGATCAACTTGCCAGCCAACACCGCCATCGAATACAAATACATCAAGAAAGATGGCTCGGGCAATGTGACCTGGGAAAGCGGCACCAACCGCACATTTAGCACACCCGGTAGCGGCACGGTCACCCGCAACGATAGCTGGAAATAACTATTGAGTTAAACCACGAAGGACACGAAGAGCACGAATGTTAGGTTAATTGGAAAGCTGAGTTTTGTACAAGCCTCAGAGAACCAACTGATCCAACCTTAGTGAAACTTCGTGTCCTTCGCGGTTAAATGCCATCTTTGGCTATTTCATAAAATTCGGGGTTGGCAAAGGCCAAGCGTTGGCGCATTACCTCGATTGCTTGGGGATTTTGATCGATCAAGGTGAAGTTGCGGCCATTGCGTGCGGCGGCCTCGCCAAACGAGCCACTGCCTGCAAAAAAATCCAGCACCTGATCGTTGGGGTTGGAGTGCACGCGCACAATGCGGTTGAGAATTGCGAGCGGTTTTTGGGTTGGATAGCCAGTTTTTTCCTTGCCATTTGGGCTAACAATCGTGTTCCACCAAACGTCGGTCGGCGTTTTACCCCGCGCGGCCTTCTCAGGCCCAACTAAACCAGGAGCCATGTAGGGAATGCGATCGATTGCCGCATAATTAAAGGTATAGTTTTCTGGATCTTTGGCATACCACAGAATCGTATCGTGCTTGGTTGACCATTTTTTGCGCGAACGTGCGCCATAATCGTAGGCCCAAATAATTTCGTTGATAAACGAATCGCGGCCAAAAATCTGGTCGAGCAGCACCTTGCAATAATGCACTTCGCGATAATCAATATGAAAAAAGAAGCTGCCTTGGGGCTTCAGCAAACGGTAGGCTTCGAGCAAACGTGGCTCAATAAAGGCCAGAAAATCATCAAAACTATCGCCATAAGCCCGCTCGCCAACTTTGATACTGCTATAACGATGGCCACCAAAGCCAACCCGATCGCCATGCTCGGAGCGAACGGTACGCAATTGGGTGCGACTTTGCACTTTGCCAGTGTTGAAAGGCGGGTCAATGTAGATTAAATCATAGCTGGCTGCTGGCAGGCTCGCCAAAACAGCCAGATTATCGCCAAAATAAAGTTTATTCATGATGTTGTTGTAGTGCTTCCTCAATCGCTAAGCGTTCGGCTTCACTCAATGAACGCTTGCCTTCCAACCAAGCCCGTAAAATTGCCACATCGCAACCACTCGCCGCCGCAAGTTGCGCCACCGTCCAGCTGCGTTGCGCCAACCATAAGAGCACCTCGCGCCGCTGGTCATTCAACGGTTGAACTTTACGCCGCCGCATTACACACCCTCAAGCCATGAAGCTGGAGTCCAGTCGGAATCGCCGCCAACCGGCAGTTGCACGGTAAAGGTCGTGCCGCGGCCTTCTTCGCTATCAAACCAGATTTTGCCGCCGTGCAACTCTACCAACGATTTGGTGATGTTCAAGCCCAAGCCAGTGCCACCAGCCTGCTCCTTGAGCGGGTTTTCTGAGCGGAAGAAACGGGTGAAAATATGCTGTTGATCATCAGCTGCAATCCCCACGCCGCTATCTTTGACCGCCAAGGTAACTGAATCGCTGCCATTGCTCACCACCACATCGATACGGCCACCATCGCGGGTATATTTGTAGGCATTCGAGATTAAGTTAGTGACGATTTGGCGCATCCGTTCGGGGTCGGCAATCATCGGCGGCAAATCATCGGGCACATCAAGCGCCAACGAAATTTGCTTGCCACTCCATTGTTGATGAATTGCCATGACGGTCGATTGAATCAGCTCATCAAGATTAATTGGTTTGCGCTGCAAACGCACTTTGCCCGATTCAATCCGCGAAACGTCGAGCAAATCGTTGAGAATTGCATTCAAGCGTTCGATGTTGTTTTTGACCACGCTCAGGAATTGGCGTTGTTGCTCGGTCAAGGGTCCAAGCGTGTTCAACATCAGCAAATCAATATAGCCGCTGATCGAGGTCAATGGGGTGCGCAATTCGTGCGAGGCGGTGGCAACAAACTCAGTTTTCATGCGATCGGCCAATTCAGCCGCCGTAATATCGTGGTAAACCACCACGCTGCCAAGCCATTCGCTTTGCGAGGTAAACACTGGCGTACTCGATGCCCGAATCATGCGCCCGCTTAGCTCAAATTGTTGGTAGGTTTGCTTTTCGGTCAGGCGTGGCTCGCTCTCTGGCGCACCAGGCAGGCTCATCAAGGGCTTGCCTAACCACTCGACGGCTTCGATGTTGAGCAATTGCTCAGCGGCAGGGTTGATCAACCGAATGCGGCCAACTCGATCGCCAACCACCACGCCGTCGCCGATTGAACGCACAATCGCCAAACTGCGACTAACTTCTTCTTCGCGTTGTTCGAGGGCTTGGCTCAAGCGGCGGGCTTGCTCAGTTGTGGCGCGATAGAGCTGCACATTGCTGAGCATCGTCATCACTTGATCGCCAATCACCTGCACAAATTGAATATGCTCTTGGGTAAAGTGATTGATGCGGCTGTTGATCAGCACAATCACCCCAGCAACCCGCTCATCTTGCTCCATCGGCACGGCCAGCGCCGAACGACCTTTTTTGTCGTATTCGGTGCGCACCATCCAACGGTTATCTTCGGCAGTGTTGGGGATGATAACGGGAGCACGATGCTCGACGACCCAACCAGCTAAGCCTTGGCCACGTTCCAACGAAATGGCCTCGGTGCGCGTAATGTTACGATCAAGATTGGTGCTAAATGCCAAGCGACCGCTTTTAGGATCAATCAGCATAATCCCGCCGCGCTCGGCTTGGGTTGCTTGAGCAATCAACAACAGCGCTTGATCAAGCAATGGTTGCGGTTCGAGCGTGCCACTCAGTGCGCGCACAATCTGATACATGCTTTCGGCCCGAGTTCGGGCGCGCATGGCATCTTCGGCGGTGCGACCCATTTCGGCAGTCGTGGCCTCGATGCGTTGAGCCAAGGTATTTTGCAACGCGGCATTTTCGAGCACGGCTGCTGCCTGCGAGGCCAATAATTCAAGCAAGGGTGCGGTTTCAGTCAGGCGTTTGCGGGCCTTGGGATCATCATCGCCAACCGTGAGCAAACCACAAATCTCGCCAGTTGCGGTACGCACTGGAACCAACATATAGTGCTCGCCAGCAATATCGCGGAAGGGCAGCGAATCGGCCAAATAGGCATTATCGCCAATGCGGCGGTCGTCGCGCAACAGCACCGAAATTTCATCCCACGGAATGGAGAGCATTTCAGTTGCGCCGAGCGTGCGACCACTTGCGCCAATTGCCACCGCCATGCGCAGGGTTCGTGCCCGCCAATCGACCGTTGAAGCGCTGGCAAAAATAAATGGGCCACAGGCTTTGGCAGCGCTAGCCAATTCTTCGAGGGTTTCTTCGGGGCTAAGCGAGCCACGCAAACGCTCAGCAGCGCGGGTTGCCCGCCGAATCGGGGCTTCTGGCAACATCGCTGGATAATCAAAGCGCGGTCGCGCAGCCAACCAGACTGCAACTGCAACCAAGACAAAGCCCACGCTACGCAAACCAACTTCTAGCGCAACCGTTTCAACCGCAACCGCTGGAACCAACACATTACTGACCGCCCAAGCAATCACCATCAAGCCAATTGCGCTGAAGGCCCAGCGGGGTGGCAACATTTGGGGAATCGCAATCGCTGGAATCAGCAGCACCGACCAGAGCGCAGTATGATAGCCTTCGCTGAGAATTGCCACGCTCAAGGGCAAGGCCAAAATACCAAGCGTGCGCAACTCGCGCCAATCGCCTTCGGGATTAAAAAGCCATGGCAAGGCCACGGCAGTTACACCTAAAACACTCGCAATAATCGTCAAGCGATCGGTTGGAATGCTGGTGCTAAACGTGTAGCCAAAAAGCACGAGCGCAAAGCAAGCTAAGGCCCAAGCAAGAGGACGAATACGAGTTAGCCAAATGCGAAAAGACGAGTTGCGGCCCATGGATCGGTCTCCCCAAGTCCAAGATGGCGCTATTATACTACGATGAGTGGTGTTATGCAGTATGGTTTTGGAATTTGCTGAAGCAAAAGCCCCTTGGCGTTTGCACAAACCAAGGGGCAGGTGGTCAATTAGGCTTTGTTTTGAAAGGCAAGCATCGGCGGCATCGGCGTTTCTGGCTCTTCTTTATGCTCCCACGGCAACTCGCCAGCCCGTAAATAGCGTGGATCGTCTGGTTGGCGCAGCCGACCATTGATATATTGATAGCTATCACGCGCAACAGCCGCCATTGGGGCAAAAATAATCACCCCGACCAGCCCTGAAACCGTGCCAGCAACAACCAACAGCACCATCAAAATTGCGGCATGAATTTCGACAATCGCCCCAATAATCCGTGGCACTAAGAAATTATTTTCAATCTGCTGGATCAGAATATACAAGCCAGCAATCACCAAACCCATCGGCAGCGAGGTGGTCAAGCCCACAATAATTGCGGGAATTGCGCCAATAATCGGCCCAATCACGGGGATTAATTCGGTAAAGCCAGCAACCAAGGCTAAGAGCAGCTTGTAAGGAATTTCGCCTGGCATCACCAAATCAACAACCCACAAGCCAATGTACGACATAATCGCAATCACTAAGCCAAGAATCAATTGGCCACGAATATACGATGAAAACACCCGATCGAAAATCGCAAGCACGGTTAGTACATCGGTGCGGATCGATTTGGGAATCATGCGAATAATTGCGGCCTTACCCTTACGCTCATCAAGCAACACATAAAACAGCCAAAACGGAATAATCAAAAAGCCTGCTAAGAAGATTAGGGTTTGGAAAACCACCCCTAAGCCGTTTACAATGCCACTTACCCCAGTTTCAACATAATTGGTAGCATTTTCTTTGATTGTGGTAATGCCCTTACTCACCTGACCATTAATATCGGTTTGAATATCAGATGGGACTTCGCGTCGATACCAAGTGAGGCCTTCGTTGATTTTCGGTTCGAGCGTGTTTTTGTAAAATTCTGGCAACGATTCAAAAAAGCCTTTTACTTGGGTAATTGCAGGCGGCACGATATACAAAATCGAGCCAATTAACAGCCCCAAGCCAACCACATACACCACCAGAATTGCGGCCCAACGCGGAATCCAGCGCTCTAATTTATTAACCAAGGGCAACAATAAATAGGCAAAGATCAGCCCAAACGCAAACGGCAACAGTTGATTACCAGTGCGCCAGAGCAACCACAGCACCAGCCAAATAGCAAAGGCTGTCAGCGTCCAGCGGGCTAAATCGCGCCAAGTTGGAATTGTTTTGATGATTGGGACTGGTGCTTTTGGCTCCACAAAGCCTCCCTACTGCGTATAATAGCTATCCCAGCGGTCGCTGCGGCTTGTGCCATCGCGTTCGCTAATAGTCCGAAAAATCTGGAAGGCATTCCAGCCGTTGCCAGTTGCTTCCATCGTCACGCTGCGCCCAGTGTCGCTGCCATACAAGGTAAAGGTTTGGTTTTTGTTGACTAAATCAGTGTTGACATCGATCAAAATATAGCCGTTGGTGTCGTTGCGGAATTTCAAATCTGGCCCGCCCAAGGCAATCGTGGCATCCATGCCTGGCGGGGCATCGACCTCGTACCAAGCCAAACGCCAACTATGGTTATGGCGCTCCTCGATGGGCAAACCAGCCCAAAATGCCGCTCGAAACAGGGTCGTCGAAACTTGGCAAATTCCGCCGCCAATACTTGGCACCGCCATGCCATTTTCAATCATCTCGCCAATTTGGTAGCCTTTTTCGAGCGAAATATCGCCAACCGTGCCACCAAACGACACTACTTCACCAGGAGCAATCAGTAGACCATCAAATTCCTTGCCACCAACTTCAACATTGCGATCGCGATTGTAATCTGGGTACGAACTAAAATCCGATGCGCCAACCCCAATCACCTGATAAATGCCTAGCGCTTCAAGCTCGCCCGCTGGCGGAGCAGTTTCATGCAAACTAAAGCTCAATGCTTCGTTATTGGCAGTGCTCAAAGCTTGGCCAATTTGGGCATGAAGTTGGGTCTGATCAAGCGTGTAGCCAATTTGGCCAAAATGCCATTCAGTGGCGCGATTGCCGTTGCGCACCAAGCGCGAAGCTTGGGCTGGCTGATCATAGGTTTTGGCTAATTCTTGCACCAAGGCGGCAATTGCTGGCTGGTTGTGGCCAAAACTCTGCCCAGCCTGTGGCAATGTGCTCAGATCGAGCAAGCTAGCCCTATCAAATTGATGTTGCGTGCCATTGATCGTCAGCATTAATGGCGCAGCAGTTTGTTGATTGAGCTTTGGCAGCATGGCGTTAAGCGTCGAGGCTTTTTGGTGGGGTTGCAAGCCTTCCTGCACCACGAGCACGCTATAATCGCGCGGCGCGGCAGTCCAATCGATCGCATCCCAAGCAGCTTGAAAGGCGGCCTTAGTTTGCGCATGATCCAGCTTCAAGCCAATCACATCGTTGCTCACCGCCCAAGTGCCATCAGGATTGCGCTGAAATTGAGCAGCGACCGCAGGCCGATCGCTGGCCTCGGCCAAGGTTTGGATGGCGTTATCAAGCGATTGTTGATTGAGCAAGAGGCCATCAGCTTTGATCGTGCTGACAATTCCCAAACTTTGGTTGCTCAATCGCTCCGACCACGAATCTTCGCGACCAATCTGCAAGGCACGATCAGCAATCACTTGGGGGTCAAAGCTGGTCAAGGCATTGAATGGCACAATCGCCGTTTGATCGCCTAATTGAACTTTAAAATGATGGTTGTTCCAAGCTTGCAAGGTTGGCAAAATCGCATGCGCTGCCTCGTTGCTGGTCAAGCCGCTCAGCGATTGGCCAAAGGCTTGCACCCCAGGATAGACGCGATTGGCATAGGCAGCCTGAAATCCACCAAAACCAAGCAAGGCCGCCAGCGCTGCGGCGCTCGACCAACGGGCAATTCTGCGCCAGTTGCGCCGCCGTTGCGGTTTGGCTTTGCTGCGCACACTTGGCGCAGGCGCGGCAACCACGCTGGGCAAACGCGGAATTGTGGTGCGCGGCAACGAGCGTTGCGCCCAACGCAAACAATAGGCTTGGCGTTGACCGCTGTGCAACGCGCCTAACCAGCGCCATGCTTCGCCCAACATTGGGTCGATTTTAACGGCGCGGGTCAACAAAGCGGCACTATCACGATAACGCCCATATTTGATTGCCAACAAACCAGCTTTGGCCCAAGCAACTGCTTGAGGGTTCGGCGCAACTGCGGCCATACTACTCATCATAACTGCCCCCATCAATCGTTATGTCAGATGCGCTCTATCATAGGGCGTGGCAGATTCTAGCGTCAATCAAACCTTGCTCGTGAGCTGCTGATAAATCGCTGATACGTCATATTCTAGCCTACGCAGGCACAAAAGGTACTATTCAGCCTAAATCCTGTCGTGACAGTTGGGGAATTGCCAAATTGTAGCATGAATTAGTCCATGCCTAAACGTTTAATCGCAATCGCAACCGCATCTTGCAAGCTGGCAACAGTTACCACAGCACTAAAATCAATGCCTAAACTCACCAAGGTTTGGGCCACGTCAGGCCGAATTCCCGCGATAATTGTCTGAACGCCGAGCAAACGCGCTGCCGCTGTGGCATGGATTACGCGTCGCCCAAGCTCAGTATCAATCGTGGGCACGCCAGTTACATCTAAAATCGCAAGTTTGGCCCGATGATGGCTAACTCCAGCCAGCAAGGTTTCTTCGATGCCCTCGCTTGAAGTGGCTAAAAGATCACCAACTAGGGGCATAACAACCGTATGTTTGAGCACTGGAATCACGGGCAAACTCAGCTGGCGTAACTGGGCACGCAAAGCCGCTTGCGCCGCTTGCTCGGCCTGAATTTGGCTATCGCGCTGGCTAATGGCGGCTAGGCTTTGGCTCAATTGCGCATTCAGTTGCTCGCGCTGAAGCGCCAATTCACGCTCTTTGGCTAATTGCTGTTCAAGCTTGGCCTCGGTTTGGGCTACTACGGTAAAAGCTCGCTTGGCGCGTCCAACCAATAAGCGCACCGTCACCGCAATTACACCAAGTACTAATAATTGGCAGAAAAAATTAATCAATAAGGCCGATTTAGGCACCAAAAACTTAATTGGAATAATCCCAGTGAATTCGCTGCCAATTACAAGCGCAAGAATAATCATCGAAGCAATACAAATAATCGTGGTGGCGCGTGAGGTATTGAGCACAATCGTGGCAATTAATGGTGGCACTTGAAACAAAACCCAAACCGAGCCATCAACTTCGCCAATAATCGGCCCAGTTAACGAAAGCATAAGCGTTATCGAGGCCAAATTGATGTAAATCAGCCATTCGACGTAGCGCGAACGGCGCATGGCAAAGGTTATGCCCAACATTGTGCCAGCAATCGCACAAATGCTCAAACCAATTTTTAATTGTTGGGCATTGCCAGCGAAAAGCAAAATGAGCATAACGGCGAACAAAGCCAAACCTTCGACCAAACTAAACAACTTAATCCGTTGTTCATTCGAGGTTTGAAGCAGATCCTCAATCTGACGGGGCGCGGCGGTGGTTTCTGCCATTGGGAGCCTCAGGTGCAAGATGCTGTTGCAGCATCCTACCATCATTTGGCCAATTTGTGGATTGACAAAATCACAAGGCTGGCAGAGTTTTTCAAATGGCTCGATTAAAACCACGAAGACCACGAAGTTGCACTACGGTTTGATGCGTTGGAATCTTGAATAGGGTTCAGGGTTCAGGGGTTAGGGATCAGGGGAATGCAACCACGAAGAACGCGAAGTTACGCGAAGGTTTCATTGATTGGAACACTGAATAGTGAACTTATTGCAGCGTTCCAACCTAATCTAAACATTCGTGCTCTTCGTGTCCTTCGTGGATAAAAACTATTTAATCGTTATTGGCAGGTAGACGTTGTGAATGCCAACGGTGAATGTGCCCATCACATCGGGGCCTTGCACGCCGCCATTATCATCGGTCGCATATAGCTCAATATTGTAGCGTCGTCCGGCGGCGCTGGCCTTGAAGCGAACCGTGAAATTCACTTGCATGCTAAAGCCAGTTGGCCCGCTGCCTGCAAAGTTGCTATCGGCCAAATCAAGAATTGCGCTATCGCCCTCTAATGGCTCGCTTGTGCCAGCCGTAGCATAGCCAAGCACATCGCCATTGCTATCGAGTAGGCTGAACGTGCCCGAAACGCCCTCGGTAAAGCGTGCCCACAAGGCCACACCATCGCTATCAACCAAGCGCAAATCAAGGTGCTCGATAACGCGCCAAGGATCGGTGGTATGCGTCCAGCTGACGCTGAACGTCGTTTGCAAATCGACCTCTGTGCCGCCAACATTGGGGGTGATGCTGCTTACGCCGACAATTCCAAATGAAACCCGCAAACTCACGCTATTCGAATCGCCGCCGCCTGGCGTTGGGTTGCGCACCAACACCGCATACACACCTTGGTTGGTCGTCGCTGGCATACTAAATTCAAGCCGATTGCTGTTGATGAAGCTGGTGCTGCGTTCAGCTCCAGCTACAACTACCTTAGAATTGGCCACAAAGCCCGTACCATTGACCGTAATCCGCACTGCTGGCGGCGGTGGAAAGCCAATCGGCTGGCGAATAAAGCTATCAGGCGTGATGTTGCTAATCGTTGGCACTGGGTTGCCAGGTACAATCACTTGGGTTGTGAGCGTGCGGCTGTTGTTACTTGGAAACGCCTCATTCGCTGGCGACGAAGCCGTGCCGGTGCTGGTGATCAGGCCAATTTGGCTGGGCGTGGCATTAATCGTGATGTTGGTACTGGCATTGGCCGCCAACGTGCCCAAATTACAGCGCAAGATCGTGGCTGTGGGAAAACTACATGTGCCTTGCGAGGTCGTCACTTGGCCAAAAATCAAGCTATTGGCAAAACTTTGCTCATACACGACATTGCTCGCGCTAATTGTGCCCAAATTGCTAACACTGGCGCGGTAGCTCATGGCATTGCCCACCGTCACCGGATCAGGCGAATCAGTGAGTTTCAGGCTTAGATCGACTTCTGGCTGTCGCCATTCTGCAAAACGATGCGAAACTGTATCGCCAGCGCGATCGAAGCGCCCGCCAACATACAAGTTATCGCCGTTGACCGCCAAGCCGCCAACTTCGCTATTTGGCAGGTTGCCACCAGCAACCCCGCTGCCCAGCGCATTCCAATTGCTGCCATTCCAACGCGCAATATGATTAACCGTCAGGCCATCCATTCGGCTAAATAAGCCCCCAGCATAGAGGTCGTTACCCCGCACGGCGAGGCTCGTCACATAGCCATCAGTGCCAGTGCCCAGCGCCGTCCATGCCAAGCTACTGTGGTTCAGCAAGGCAATTGCGCGGGTGTTGGCAACGCCACCAGCGCTGCTAAAGCGCCCGCCAACCGCTAGCGTGCTGCTGTTGACATCGGCCAAGGCTAGCACTTCGCCATTCGTGCCTGTGCCAATTGCTTGCCACGTTGTGCCATTCCAGCGCGCAAGATTGCTGGCCGGAGTACCGCCAGCGTTGGCAAACAACCCACCAGCATACAACTGGCCCGATTTGAACAACAGGCTATTGATTGCGCCATCGCTGCCAGCGCCCAAGGCTTGCCAAACCCCGCCACTCAAGCGGGCAATCCGATTGGCGGGCACGCCATCAACTTGGGTAAATTCGCCGCCGATGTAAATATCGCTGCCACTGACCGCGACAGCATTGACCCGCCCATTGATGCTGGTTGCCAAGGCTGTCCAAGTTGAGCCATTCCAACTGGCGACTCCAGCAGCATCAACGCCGCCTGCTTTGCTAAACTCACCAACTGCGATCAGATCAGTGCCGCGCAAAGCCAAATCGCGCACATCGTCGTTAACGCCGCTATCGCTTGCGCCAGCCAAGGGCGACCAAACCCGCGCAACCGGATCGAAACTGGCAATATTGTTGAGCAAGCGATTGCTGCCCAAATCAAAACGCCCAGCGGCAATAATTTGGCCCGAACGCGGCTGGATGGCAAATACTTTGGCGTTAGCGCCTTCTAAGCCGCCAGCCAAGGGGAAAAAGCGATCAACTGCGCCGGGCAAAAAGCCTTGTTGCGGCAACACCATGCCCACAAAATTCAATTCAAGGCCATGGGCTGTGCCAAAAGCGCCAGCAATGAAGAAGCTATCGCTGCCACTGCCAAGGCGTTCGGTGCGTAAAATTGCCCCGTTTGTGCCGAGCGCATTCGAAGCATTTGGCACAGGCGACCAAATATTGCCATCCCAACGAGCAATGTTGGGTGAGAAAACGCTGTTGCCATTGGGGTTTACGCCGCTGCCAAAATTACCCATCACATAGGTAAAATTCACATTTTCGACGATGCCACGCACATCACCAGCAACCCCGCGTCCGGCCATGGCTTGCCATGTGTTGCTGCCTTGCCAAACCGCTGCGCCGCCAACATTGCTGATGGTGCCAGCGTTGCTAAAACTACCGCCAACCACAACCATATTCGTGCCGCGAAAATCGACAAAGCGCACGGTGTTATTGACCCCGTTGCTGCTGCCAGTGCCAAGGCTTTGCCAAACTGAACCTGTCCAAATTGCCACGTTGTTGGCAGTGCTGCCACCAGCCGAGCTAAACGTGCCGCCAGCCACAATTTGGTTGACATTAGCAGGATTAACCGCCAAATCAAACACTTGCGGTGCGGTTCCGCCACTCAGCCCGCTGCTCAAGGCCGACCAAGTGCCATTGCTAAACTTGGCAATCCGATTGGCACTGACCCCATTAATCGCGGTAAACGTGCCGCCAACATACACCACATCGTTACCGCCAACTTGTTGTACCAGAACTGCGGTAACCGCGCCGTTGACGTTGGTAGCTAAGGCCGACCATTGACCAGTGCCCGAATTCCAGCGCGCAATCCCGTCCGCGGCAACTCCGCCAGCGCTGCTGAACGAGCCAACCACATACACCGAGCTGCCAGTTGAGGCATCGAGATCATCGACAGGGCCGTTGACTCCACTGCCCATTGCATTCCAGCGATTGCCATCCCAAAATGCCACCCGATTGGCGCTAATGCCTGCAATCCGATCGAATAAACCACCAACAAATAAATCCCCAGATTGCGAACTGAGGGCGCGAATTGTGTTATTTGCCCCGGCAATCAGGCCGCTATTATTCCAAAATTGATCATCAACGACGGCCTGGATTTCGTCGGGAGCCAAAAAAACCTGAGGTTGAGCTTGGGCTACAGGGAGATTAACACTAACAATTAGGGCGATGAGTAGCACAAGCTGGAGCACGAAGCGTGGCATGGAACCCTCCTTAGCGACACATTCAATGCCCAGCAGCATAAACTGAGGCTATCACGCAACTATCACGCGCTCATTTCACTAGCATTCATCACAGCCCAACTATTGTGACAAAACCAAGCGAGAACAGAGAGCAAAAGTCAAAAGTCAGAAGGCAAAAGTGAGAAGTCAAAATCGCGATGAGTCTCTAGGCTTTTGGCTCTCGACTAGCGGAACATTATTCGTGCAATTCATGGCATTCGTGGCAAAAAAGAACATAATCTGGCTAATCTGTGGCTAAAAATAAATCTTCGTGGCCTTCGCGCTCTTCGCGGTTCCTCACCTTCGTGCCGTTCGTGTCCTTCGTGGATCAATTCATTAACGCAGAGGCGCAGAGAAAAGTATGAGGGATAAGGGATGAAGAGCATTGAGGCGTAGAGAAGGGATGGCTTTGGTTTTTTGGGAAGATAATCAAACAAATCTCTGGCTAAAATGAGCTTTCGTGGCCTTCGCGCTCTTCGCGGTTCCTAGCCTTCGTGCCCTTCGTGGATCAAAAAAAGGGATCAGCGGCGACGGGATGCTTAAAATATCCCTAGCCCCTGATCCCTGAAACCTCATCCCTCGTTGCTCAATCCTTGGCCAAGCGTTGCAGCTCGTACAATTTGGTCAGCGCTTCGATTGGCGTAAGTTGCGTCACATCCATCTCGCGCAACAGCTCCAGCGCTGGATTTGGCTCGTTGCTGCTAAACAACGACATTTGCGGCGCAGCCGTGCTACCTGCTGCATTGACTCGGCGCATCGCTTCGCGGCGTTGCTCACGCTCGCCTTTACCTTCAAGCTCGCTCAACACTTCGCTTGCCCGTTTGATTACGGCTGGTGGCAAGCCCGCCATTTGCGCCACATGAATCCCATATGAACGATCAGCAGCGCCCTCAATCACTTTGCGCAAAAAGACTATATGATCGCCTTCTTCGGCCACCGCGAGCGTCCAATTATGCACCCGTGGCAAGATGTTGGCTAGCTCGGTCAGTTCGTGATAGTGGGTTGCAAACAGGGTTTTGGCCCGCAGGCGGGGCTGATTATGAATATACTCAACAACTGCGCGCGCAATCGAAAGCCCATCGTAGGTGCTGGTGCCACGGCCAATTTCATCGAGAATAATCAGCGAGCGCGGCGAACCATTGTGCAAAATATTGGCAGTTTCGATCATCTCAACCATAAATGTCGATTGACCAGTTGCAATATCGTCTTGCGCCCCAATCCGCGTGAAAATGCGATCGAGCATGCCAATTTCAGCATAATCAGCTGGCACAAACGAGCCAATTTGCGCCATCAAGCCAATTAAAGCCACTTGGCGCAAAAAGGTGCTTTTGCCCGACATGTTGGGGCCAGTCAGCACCACAATTTGATGCTCAGGATCAAAATGGGCATCGTTGGGCGTAAATGGCTCATTCAAATTGTGCTCAACGACCGGATGGCGGCCATTCTGAATCACAAATACATCATCGAGCCGCAGGGTTGGTCGCACAAAGCGTTGGCGCACTGCCACCTCAGCCAAGGTGCTATAAACATCAAACTCGGCAATCGCCCGCGCCAAATCAAGCAAGCGATGGCCAGCGTTGGCCAATTGGCGCAAAATTTGGCGAAAAGCTTGGCGTTCTTTTTCGTTCAAGGCTTCCGAAGCATTCAGAATCAGCGATTCGTATTCTTTGAGTTCGGGCGTGATGTAGCGCTCTGCATTAACCAAGGTTTGCTTGCGAATGTAATCATCGGGAATCCGCGTTTCGCCGCTGGCCTTGGTTACTTCGATGTAGTAGCCAAAAACTTTGTTGTAGCTCACTTTGAGCGTTTTGATCCCCGTGCGTTGCTGTTCCTTGGCTTCAAGCTCATTGATCCAGCGAGCTGCATCGCGAGTTGCTTCAACAATTGCATCAATTTCGCCAGCGTAGCCTTTGCGAATCACATTCTCGTCGCTGCGAGCGTTATCCCATGTGCCGAGCAAAGCAGGCGGATCGTTGGCAATCGCCTGTTCGAGCAATTCGCAAATATCGGCGCAGGCATCAATTTGGTTGCTGGCTGGCTCGTCATCAAACAAATCATCATCGCTAGTCGCAATTTGGGTTGGGCTGGTTGAGCGCAAACCAGTGCGTTCGATTTGGCTCAAAATATCGGGGGTAAGGCGCAGTGCTTCGCGCAAGCGCACCAAATCGCGCGGCGTGGCAATGCCCTGCACCACCCGATTGATCGTGCGCTCAATATCGCCAACGCCTTTGAACAAGGCCCGCACTTCGGCCCGAACCAAGGTTTCTTCGACAAAACAACTGACCGCTTGTTGACGCTCGGTCAATGGGCCTAGTTCGATCAGCGGCTGCGAAATCCATTGGCGCAGCAAGCGTGCTCCCATCGGCGTGCGGGTTTGATCGAGCACTGCGATCAACGAGCCTTTGCGTTGGCCCGCCGCGCCTTCGGTCAGCTCCAAATTGCGTCGCGTTTGGGGGTCGAGGAACATAAAGCGCGTCGTATCATACACCCGCAAGCTGCGAATTTGGGCCACACTATCACGCTGTGTTTCGTGCAAATATTGAATTAATGCGCCAGCGGCCCGTGTTGCTAGCGCTTTATTGCCAATCCCAAAGCCATCAAGCGATTGGCTTTTAAATTGATTCAGCAAGGCATCGCGGGCAGTGCGAGCTTCCCAATGCCAATTTGGCCATTGAGTGACGTTGCCTTGAACCCAGGTGCTTTCGTTGTTGCCTTCGACTTTTTTGGCGGTGCGTTCGTGGGGCAGCAGGCGCTCGCGTTCGGCCTTGCGCATTGGCGCGAGATCTTGGGTTAACTGCTTTTTGGCAATCTCCAAGCCAGCGGGGCGCAATTCAGGCGCATCGGAAACCAACAATTCGGCAGCGCCCAAGCGGGCTAATTCGCCTTCGAGTTGCTTCAAGGCCTCGTTGCCGCGCAATTCAGTGGCGCAAAACTCGCCAGTTGTCAGGTCGGCATAGGCCAAACCTACGCTGCCGCGATCGACCAAAATTGCAGCGAGGTAGCTATTGCGTTCAGCTTGGAGCATGGTTGGTTCGGTCAGCGTGCCTGGGGTAACGATGCGCACAACCTCGCGTTTTTGCAAGGTTTTATGCACCATCTCATCCATTTGTTCGCAGATCGCGACCCGATAGCCACGGCTGACCAATTGCTCAATATAATTATCGGCGGCGTGATAGGGCACGCCAGCCATTGGCGTATTTTCGTCGCTGCTCAGGCCACGCACAGTTAGGGTAATATCGAGCACTTCGGCAATCAACTTGGCATCATCACCGAAGGTTTCATAAAAATCGCCCAGCCGGAAAAACAGAATCACATCGGCGTATTTTTGCTTAATCGACAGATACTGCTGCCACATCGTCATTTTTGACACGGTAGACCCTCAAGCATGCTGCAAAAACTCAGTTCAACCAGCAAATTATAGCATGTCAACCAGAATTTGAACATCTGTGCTATAGGCCATTTAGGTGATTTGGGGCTAGCTATCTGGCAACAAAAAACGCTCCGTAATGGAGCGTTTGGCAGGGGCGCAGGGATTCGAACCCTGAAATCCGGTTTTGGAGACCAGCGGTTTACCATTGAGCCTACACCCCTTCGCTGGTTGTCTGTTTTATCAGACGAGGCGGAGTATAGCATAGTTTGGTAAATTGAGCAAGTTTTTAATTCTTGGCCTATTTTTTCTTGCCGCCACGCAACAAGGCAGCAGGATTGCCAAACAAGCGTTGGCTGATGCTGGTGCCAATTTCGGCATCGGCTAATTGATCGCTTTCGCCTGGGCGTTGGTTTTGCGGCAGGGTCAGCCATTGGTCGCGCATGGTTTTGGCATGCTCAAACATGCTTTGCAAATCATCCATCTTGTCGTCTTCCAGCGCGGTACGCATCTCGACCAAGACGCGAATTGATTCGTTGACCCAATGTTTGATTGCGCTGCGATTGGTGCTGCAAATATCGCGATGCATCACTGGATCGCCCGATGCCAAGCGGGTCAGATCGCGAAAGCCACTGGCTGCGATCATCTGCATTTCGCGCCACGAAGGCGAGCGCGTCACCACTTCGGTTTGGGCTGCGGCCAGCAAAAATGGCAAATGGCTGATGCCAGCCACATAAATATCATGCTCTTCGGGATCGATATAGTAGGGCTTAGCGCCAATCGTTTCAACAAAAGCAGTCGCCAAATCGGTAGCTTCGGGCGTGGCATTAACTGGGGGGCACAAGCAATAAACCGCGCCTTTGAACAAATCTAATTCAGCAGCCTCGGCTCCAATTTTCTCGCGACCAGCCATTGGGTGACCACCAACAAAGCTCACGGTGGTAGGCAAAAATTCTTTGGCCCATTGCAAAACGCTGGTTTTGGTGCTACAAACATCGGTTACCAAGGCCTTATAGCGCAAGTGTGGGGCAATTTCACGCATCAAGGCTGGCAAGGTTTGCACCGGGGTTGCCAACACCACAATATCCGCTTCTTTGACCGCATCGGCAGCAGTTTTGGCCTCATCATCGATGGCCAAACGCCCGCGCGCAATTCGCAATTGTTGGCTGCTGCCATCGTAGCCAATAACCCGACAACGCCCTAGTGGAGCGGTCTCAGGATCAGCAGTGCCCAACGCCAAGCCCAGCGACGCGCCAATTAGCCCAGTTCCGAGAATTGCAACGGTATGTGGCATAGAACAAAACCCCCATGTGTAGCGATCAAGCCTGCTATTTGGCATGTAACGATAAAATCACCATCTCACTCAGCACCAAAATGGCGATTAACAATAACACTGTGACTGGCTCGAAAATGTTCATTGCTGCCAACAGCACACACAAACTGCAAAAAATTCCAGCTTCTGCCGCTTGGCGATGCGAACGGCGCACATCGAAACGCTGCGCCCGATTGTGGTAGCGCCGAATGCCCCAAACATAGACCAAGGGCAAAACCAAGGCGTTGCTGGCCAAAAACACCCCACTCAGAAACAGCAAGTAAATTGGTAAGTCGGGCAGGCCAGCAGCAATCGTCGTGGTTGGCGCGGGCACAAAGGCCAGCACCCAGAAAATGACGGCCCAGCCAACTGTGCCGCGCCAGGTTAATGCTGGCAAACGCAAAGCCCATTGGACTGGCAACCAAGTGGTTAACCCCAAGCCCAAACTTGCAATGCCAAACAAGCTACGAACCCACAAACCAGATTGGGGCGAAAGCCCACCAAAAAAGATCCAAACCAGCATTGCCGTCCAGCCCAAACCGGCAACAAAGGCAACCCACAATGGTGGCCGTTGAATCTCAGGCGCTGGCAGGCTCTCCGGTTGCAAGGCCGCAACAACTGCTGGCGGCAATTCGCGCCGTGCTGGTTGCTCGGCAGGCAGCTTGGGCAAGGGTTGGTTGGGCAAGGTTGGCGGACGTAAGCGCGTGCGGGTACGATCACGGCCACGGCTGTTTGCGCCATTGCTCGCCTGCTGTGGCTCACTGCTTGGGCGTTGGCGGCTGATGGCGCGGCTAGCAGCCACCCGATAGCGCTCTTGGCGCATGGGATTTGGCGCTGCTAGCTCAGCAACGACGCTTGGCTCGATGGTAGCATCAACTGGCACCTGTTCGGCACTAGTTTGGCTTTGCAATTCGGCTTTGCGGCGCGATAATGCGCGGCTAATCGCTGAGCGCAATTGGGGCGGAGCCGAGCTGCTGCGACGTGGCTCGGCTGCCTCAGGATCGCTGGCTTGGTTGAATGCTGGCGGCTGATCTGTCATTCGGGCCTACAATCGAGCGGCGCGTTGCTGCAAAATACAATCGGCCAACACCAACGCCAACATTGCCTCGGCAACCGGCACCAAACGCGGCAAAACGGTTGGATCGTGGCGGCCCTTGACGACAATCGTCGCTGGCTCGCCCGCTTGATTAACCGTAGTTTGTTCTTGGGCGATTGAGGCTGGTGGCTTAGCCGTCAGGCGCACCACAATCTCCTCGCTGCTGCTGATGCCACCCAAAATGCCGCCAGCATGGTTGCTTCTGGTGCCAATGCTGCCATCGGCGCGTTGGATAAATGGATCGTTATTTTGTGAGCCACGCGCATTGCCAGCCTCAATGCCCGAGCCAATTTCCACAGCTTTGATCGCAGGAATACTAAACATCGCGTGGCCAATCAGCGCATCAAGTTTATCGAAGACTGGCTCGCCCAGCCCAGCAGGAACGCCACGCGCCTTTACTTCAACCACACCACCCAACGAATCTAAATCGCGGCGCGCTTGGTCGACATAGGCAATCATTTGCTCGGCAACGGCTGGGTCGGGGCAGCGCATAATATTATTTTCAATTTCATTTTCGTCGATAATTTGGGCTTTGAGATGGCCTAAACTCAGCGTATAGGCAACCAAGCTAATGCCCATTGTGGCCAAAATTTGGCGCGCCACTGCGCCAGCAGCAACCCGGGCCGCAGTTTCGCGGGCGCTTGAACGGCCACCGCCGCGATAATCGCGAAAACCATATTTGGCATCGTAGCTATGGTCGGCATGGCCAGGGCGATACAAATGCTTAATCGCATCGTAATCGCTGGAGCGCGCGTTGGTGTTACGAATCAGCATTGCCAAGGCTGTGCCGGTGGTGCGGCCCTCGAAAACGCCCGATAAAATCTCGACTTCATCAGGCTCGCGGCGGGCGGAAGTCATGCGGCTTTGGCCAACTCGGCGGCGATCCAATTGGGCCTGAATCGCGGCCAGATCAAGCGCTAGGCCAGCAGGGCAGCCATCGATGACCACGCCTAAACCAGCGCCGTGGGATTCGCCCCAGGTTGAAATGCGGAACAAACGACCAAAACTATTTCCGGGCATGCGGGCCTCGCTTATAACAAGCCATGGATCACGCTAGGCTCGCAATGTTTGCACCAAGCGATCCCGATCTTGGCTAATGCGGAGATTATTGGGATCTTCGGTGAGGGCTTGCTCAAATTGCTGTAATGCATCAGCAGGCCGCTTCATCTGCTCATAAATCAAGCCAAGGGCATGGCGATAGGTCGAATCACGTGGGTTGAGCTTGACTGCTCGTTCCCACTCTAGCATAGAAAGATACCACATCCCACGCTTTTGATAGACAACCCCACGATTGAAGTGGCCATTGCCATCGGACAATTCTTCGAATTGCGGTACAAAGCGCACAACCTGCTGCGAGACAGATTTCCAAGCGAAGATCATTAATACCAAAATAATCAGATAGTAACTAGCAAAAGCAAAGATAATTAGCTTGAGCATGGTAAAAAATGAATCAGCATTGCCTGAAACACTCATTGAAGGATCAATTATAAATGATTGACTCAGAAGCTGTACTAATGGTGTAATTTCGCTTTCTAATCGAAATACTGCGAATAATAATGAAAGCCAAGAAAACGCATAAATACTATTATAAATAAGAGTTCCCCAGAAACCATATTTTTTACGGCGTATCAAGGCGACTGCCATTACAATCCCAAAGACCCCAATTAATAAGAAAACGACTGCTGCATTAAGCGAGGGAGTTATCGATGCCGAAAAAAGTTCCTCCATTCTGGCAACTTTTTCATCTTGAAGCTTTTGCTGTGCTTCTGGTAGGCTTAGGCCAGGAGGAGCTATAACTTTTAATTGCTTTTGGAAATCAGTATACTTTTGAAATACATTACCAAAAATAAGAATGGCAAGCAATGTCCATAAGAGAGCTGGTAACATACTTAATATTGCGGCAATGATTGCTGGTGCTCTGGATGGAGCTTGGCGATCGGCCTTGATCGTCAAAGTCATGCCACATTGCCGACAGCGCTGCTCAGCATAGCGGGTTTGGGCACCACAGCGTGGACATGGCAAAATATCGGGAACCTCGCCGAGCGCTGGCACGGCAACTGGGTTTGGTTGGGCAACAATCGCTGGTTGCGTCATAGGCGCAGGCCCGGGAGCGCTTGGCTGATCAGGAATTGCATTCGAGGATAGCGGCATGTCAGCTAAGGCCAAGGTTGCCCCAGTGTAAGCAGGAGCTGTCGCTACTGGTGCTGCTTCAGCTATGGCTGGCGTTGGTTCAACAAACATAGCCGGATGTTGCTTGCGCAGCCATTCGAGGCCTTGTTTGGCGCGGCTGCTTTGCGGATTAATGTGCAGCGCATTTTCCAAACTAATCCGCATTTCCTGCGGATCTTCCAAGGCTCCTGCGAGATACAACCACGCCTGTTCGTTATTTTCGTCCTGTTCAACAACCTGCATCAAATGTTGGCGAGCCAAGGCTTTATTGCCACTTTTCAGGGCTGCAACCCCAGCCTGAAACGCTTCGGTACTCATAGAATCATCCCCACATACTAACTGCACGCTCGTCGCAAACTCGCTGATAGACTGCTTGGGTTTGGCTGGCAATTAATGGCCAATTATAAATATCGACAACAGTTTTGAAGGCATGGGCAACCCGCTGCTTGGTCCATTTGGGGTGTTCAAGGGTGTGCAAAATGCCCCAAGCCAGCGATTCTGGATTATCGGGATAGATCGTCAAGCCTGTTTCGTGGTTTTGCACAACTTCGTGCAAGCCGCCCGTATCCGAAACAATCACTGGGCAATGCGCAGCCATCGCTTCCAAGGCCACAATCCCAAATGGTTCGTAAATACTGGGAAAGGCCGCTACATCAGCAACATTGTAGAGATAATTGCGATCTTGATCAGTCACGAAGCCTGTCCAATAGACATGATCATTAATCCCCAATTCATGGCTGCGATTGCGCAATTGTTCCGCTAACGGCCCCATACCTGCAATTACGAATTTTACGTCGCGACGTTGCGCCAAAACATGGGGAATTGCCTCAACCAACACTTGAATGCCTTTTTCGTAGACCATGCGCGCAATACTAAACACAATTTTTTCGTTTTCGGCGGCATATTTTTGGCGAAATTGCTGGCGTTCTTGGCTCGGCCATTCGATGGTTGGCACATTCACGCCATTGGCAATCACATCGAGTTTATCGAAGGGCGTGCCAAAAAATTGATGCAGTTGGTCGGCCATAAAATCGCTGCAAACAATCACCCGCCAGCTTTCGTGGGCCAACCACCATTCCAAGCCATTGATCGTTTTGGCATGGTCGCCGCCCAGCGAGCCGCGCCCGCGCCCGCGTTCAGTCGCGTGAATCGTGGTGATCAGCGGAGTATGCCATGCATATTTCAAGGCGACGCTACAATAACTCGTCAGCCAATCGTGGCCATGAATCAAATCGAATGGGCCATGGGTTTTGCCCAAATCATAGGCAAAGCGCTCAAGATAGCGGTTGGTTTCTTGGGTAAACGAAACAAAGCCATAATCGGGCATAGCCGGGGGCTGAACCCGCCAAATATGGCTGTGCATGCCAAAACGCTCGTGTTGTTGGCCGCCACGCAGCCATGGCGTTAACACATGCACTTCGATTCCCGCTGCATCAAGCACCGGAACCAATTCGGCAATGTGCTTGCCCATACCGCCAACAATATGCGGTGGATACTCCCAAGCCAACATCAAGACGCGCATGGATGCTCTACTCCTATGATTGAGTCAGGTTTCAAACAACAATGTTGGGCCATTATACCAAGTTTAAATAGCGCTAGACCTAGCAATTTCACTAGGTCTAGCGCTCTGTTTTGGGCCAAATCTGCACCCAGGTTAGTACGAATGTTGGGCAAGTGGTAGCATCATGAGGTAGCTGGCCTGCAACGGGTGGGTTTGGCGTTGAAATTCAACCACATTGCTCAAGCCATCAGCATCAGGATCGCCCGATGCCCCATTCAAACCAAATCCATCAAGCGGGTCAAGCAGATAGCGCACTTCCCAGCCATCGGTCATGCCATCTGCATCACAATCGGCCAGCAATGGGCGGGTGCTGTTGCGATATTCGGCCAGATTGCTCAAGCCATCAGCATCAGGATCGCCAGCTGTGCCAAATTCGGCGCTGGCTTGCAAGGGATCAAGCTGCTGTTGCAGTTCCCAAGCATCGGGCAAGTGGTCGCCATCGCTATCGGCACTGCGCGGGTTGGTGGCAAAACCTTGCTCAGCCAAATTGCTCAACGAATCGCCATCAGGGTCGGCATGTGCGCCATCATTACCAACTGCACTCAGTGGATTCAAGTTGGAGCGCACTTCCCAGCCATCGCCCAAACCATCGGCATCACTATCGGCATGATGTGGGTTGGTCTGGTGTTGATATTCGTGGAGCTGAATCAAGCCATCAGCATCGCCATCGCCGTTTGCGCCATGCAAACCTGCGCTACTGAGCGGATTGAGTTGCTGCGCCACTTCCCAGCCATCAGGCAAACCATCGCTATCGCTGTCAGCGCTAAATGGATTGGTTGCCAAGGCCAATTCCGCTTGGTTCTCCAAGCCATCAGCATCAGCGTCAAGCTCACAATCCAAGGGATTTGTGCCATGCTCAATTTCTAAGCCATCGGGCAAACCATCGCTATCACTATCGGGATTGCGCGGGTTGGTGGTGGCAGTTTGCTCTTGCAGATTGCTGAGCTGATCGGTATCGGGGTCGCCGGCGCTGCCGTGATAGCCAGTCGAACTAATCGGCGACAATTGATGATCAACTTCCCAGCCATCGCGCAAGCTATCGCCATCAGTATCGACATTGCGGGGATTGGTTGAACTGAATAATTCTTCTTGGTTGGTCAAGTTATCGCGGTCGGCATCGCCAGTTGCGCCATCATCGCCAGCCGCGTTGGTTGGATTCAGCGCATAGCCAACTTCCCAGCCATCGCCCATCCCATCAGCATCGCTATCGGGATTACGCGGATTAGTGGTGTGAATTTGCTCGGCGGCATTGCTCAAGCCATCGTTATCGGGATCGCCTGCTGCGCCATCGGGGCCAAGCGCGCTATAGGGATTGAGTTGATGTTGAATTTCCCAAGTATTGGTTAGGCTATCGCTATCGCTATCAAGTTGCTCATTGGCGATAGTTAATTGCAATGAAGTATCATTTTTAGCAGCGATAGGAATAACTGCATAGAATTGCAAAAAAACAATAATCAGTGGCACAATTTTTATCCGCTGCATGAGCATAATCCTTCCCAAGAAACCGAATGAGGCAAACTCTTGGTAACAATTATGCGCTGATAAAAGGCAATAAACAATTAATTGGCTAGTACTTTATTCTCTCAATCAAATATCTAATCTGGTGGTACTAGCATAATGCTATGACCATTGGCAATAATTTAGGCATTATTTTTGCTTAATCCATAAAATCTATAGCTGTTTTGGCATCAATTTAAAATGCCAACTAGGCTAGGATAATACAGCCAAAGTACTATGCTTATTGAAGTTGATTAATGCAAAACTCAATCGATGAGACGAGACAATGGTTGTCAAACCAAGCTATTTAAGCTGTATAATAGCACATGTGTTTGTGTTTACAGGAGGAAGCCAATGTTTGATATGATTGGGATTGTGGTTGCCGACATGGACAAGGCCTTGAATTTTTATCGCTTGTTCGATTTGGATTTGCCAAGCGATGCTGGTGGTGAAAATCATGTTGAAACAACCTTGCCCAACGGCATGCGCTTGGCCTGGGATAGCCAAAGCTTGATCAAGAGTTTGCATGAGCATTGGGAAGAACCACGCGGCCATCGCATGAACATGGCGTTCAAATGTGCCAGCCCTGCAGCAGTTGACGAACTCTATGCTAAGATTTTGGCAGCAGGCTATGCTGGCTCCAAAGAGCCATGGGATGCATTTTGGGGTCAGCGCTATGCAGTTGTCGTTGATCCCGATGGAAATTTAGTTGATTTGTTTGCGCCGCTCGATTGAGGAGGCTCGTTGAGTACTGTCATTGAAGAACCGCCGATTGTCGGTTTGTCTCGTTGGTTGAAATTGCTTGATGAATGGGCCACGTTCTACGAAACTGACCCCAAAGCCGAACGCACGCCAAGCCGCGAAGAGCTGAGCGCCTTTGATCGGGCGCAATCACTCTATTTGCTTAAAGAGCGGGCGATTCAAACGCTGTATCTCAGCCAATCGCCCTCGGTTAGCTTGGGGATTCTCGAAGGCCCAACGCCGAAAACGCGGATTTGGCTATGTGAGAATTGCCGTGCTCAGGCGCGCAAGGCCAATCTTTCGCCTGTAGAATATGCAGAGACAACCGGCGGTTGCGCCAAATGTCAGCGCGAAGGCCTCGAAACCGATTATTATAGTTTGTATGTTTTGAACGTTGATTATGCAGCTTTGGGCAATTGGCAATTTCATACGCCAGTGCCAATTGGCCAGAGCTATTTTCCTGCGCCGCGTTCGGAAGCAGCGCCCGTGGTTGGCCGCCGTCCGGTTGATCGCCAAGGCAGAATGACCCGCTTAGGCCAGCCAATCAGCGCGGCCAATCGCCGCCAATACCCTGAGCACACGGTGGTTTGGCATGTGTGGAATGGCATAAAAATGCTCAAAGCGGAGATTAACTAAATGCGCAAAATGATTTGGTTGGGATTAATCTTCTTGCTGGCAAGTTGTGGCCCAGAGATCGCCACGCCCCAAGCACCCTATCAGGTGCTCGAGGTGTTGGAAACTGTCGATAGCCAGTACGCTCAGGTTGAATTGCGCTTAGAGCGTGATAGTGCCAACCAAATCATTTTGGCGGCAACCTACCAACCCAAAGAACCGCATTTACACTTGTATTCCAAAGATTTGCCGCGCAACGGCGTTGATGGCATGGGTCGGCCAACCTTGCTTGAGCTACCCCAAGCAGGCCAATTGCGCTCGGTTGGGCCAATTATCGCCGATGCAATTGCAGCGCCAGACCCAACCCTGCAAACCGCCAAGCCATTGTTGATTTACCCAGCGGGGCCAGTAACCTTGCGCATGCCTGTTGAGCTTGATGCCCAACAGCCTAATCAGCAAATTTTGCTGAGTTTTATGCTCTGTAGCAGCAAAGGTTACTGCACCTCAGCGGTTGAACAATTGCCAGTCACGATTCAGCTAGGCAACTCCTAGCAAGGTCGGCAACAGCTCCTCGGCGCGGCCAATCTGCTGTTCTTCAAACGCCGAATCGGCTTCGGCATGCGGCTCTAAGTTGACCAACATTGTGCGAGCGCCCAGCATTTGGGCTGTACGTGCAAACGCTGCGGCTGGAAACACCGTTCCCGATGTGCCAACCGCCAAAAAGAAATCGCATTCACGGAGGCTACGTTTGGCGTGAGCTTCGGCCCACGTCGGAATTGATTCCTCAAACAGCACAATATCTGGGCGCAATGGCTTGCCGCAGGTTGGGCAGGTTGGCAGCGTTTCGGTATGCGCGCGCTGATCGACAAAGCTTGGCTGTTCACAAGCATCGTCGCTGCAACGGCTTTGACGTAAACTGCCATGAAACTCGACCAAATTGCGTGTGCCAGCCATTTGATGCAGGCCATCGATATTTTGGGTAATTAGCGTAAAGCGTTGATGCTTGCTCAGCGATTGTTCAAAACGAGCCAAGGCCCGATGGGCAGCGTTGGGCTGAGTAGTTTGGAGTTGTTTGCGTAATGGCCCAAAAGCTTGCCAAACCAACTGGGGAGATTGTTCCAAGGCTGTACGCGTGGCGCAGCGCTCAATATCCCATTCGTTCCAAATCCCATTTGGGCCGCGAAACGGTCTCACCCCTGAGGCAACCGAAATTCCCGCCCCCGTCAATACGACGATATTTCGGTAGCGTCGTAGATCAAGCGATAACACCATAATTCTTCTTCCGCAATGAAGTTGGCACCAGCAGGGTGCAGCTTGAAATTCTAGCTATCCTCACGACAGCTTCATAACTATTGTACCGCGTTCTGGCCCAAGCAACTAGTCGTTTGGCTAGGTCAGAACCTCGCTACTCGGCTGATCTCAAGGCCGCTAGGCAGGGCTATACTGCTCAGCAGTTACTAAATTTAGGAGGCTGTATGAGTTTACAGGAATTTTCGAGCGAACTGGCCGATGCAGTTGAACACGCTGGCGCAGGGATTGTGACGATCTACGCCCGCCGTCGCCAAAGTGCCAGCGGCATCGTTTGGCAAGCAGATTTGGTGCTGACCGCCGATCATGTCATTCAACGCGATGAGCATATCAAGGTGGTTGGGCCAGATGGCGCTGAATATCAAGCCCATGTGGTTGGGCGCGACCCAAGCAGCGATGTGGCGTTGTTGCGCGTACCAAACGCCAATTTTACTCCCGCAGCATTGGCCAAAACCGAGCCACGGGTTGGTCAATTGGCCTTGGCAGTTGGTCGGCCAAGCAGCGTACAAGCAAGCTTTGGCATTATTAACGCGATTGGCGGCCCAGTTCCAACCCGCCGTGGCACGTTGGCCCAATATTTACGCACTGATGCCACGCCATATCCAGGCTTCTCTGGTGGCGGCTTGGTCAATGTTCAAGGCGAAATTGTTGGCTTGTTTACCTCGGGCTTTGCTGGTGGCGAACCAATTGCGATTCCGGTGGCAGTGCTGACCAGCGTGGCCGATACCTTGCTGAATCATGGCCAAGTGCGGCGCGGGTTTATCGGAATTGCCAGCCAAACTGTTAATTTGCCCGAAAACCAACGCGCAGGCCGCAATCAAGCCACTGGTTTGCTAGTAGTCAGCGTCGAAGCCGATAGCCCAGCCCATCAAGCTGGTTTGTTGGTTGGCGATATTTTGGTTGGCTTAGATGGCCATGAGCTTGGCGAGCCACGCGATTTACAAATGCTCTTGGCAAGCGATCGGGCTGGTAAGACCGTGGCGCTTGATGTGCTACGCGCTGGTCAATTGCAAAACCTCGACATCACCATTGGAGCGAAATAGCCTTTGAGCGAACCAGCATTAAAACTCATGTTGATTGGTGGCACAACGCTAACGCGCGCGGGTATGCGCAGCGTTTTGGCCGAGTACGAGGCAGAAATTGTAGCGGCAGCGCCGAACATCGAATCATTGCTCGACCATTTGGGAAACGTCGATGTCGTGATTTTGCTTGATGATCAAGCCTTGCCCTTGCTTTTGCACCACATCACCGATCAGCCTGCGATCTTGCTGATTAGCCAAGAATTACCACATCCCACGCCGCAGCAACGGGCTTGGGGTGTGGTAACAACCGATGCTTATCCGCAGGAAATTTGGGCTAGCTTGCAGGCGTTGCAGCTTGGGTTGTGCGTGCTCTCGCCCACAATTTTGGCCCAAATTCATACCCCGCCCCAACCAGAACCCTTGGATACTGTGCTCAGCGAGCGTGAGCATGAAGTGCTGCAACTCTTGGCTGAAGGCCTGACCAACCGCCAAATTGCTCAGCGCTTGGTGATTAGCGAACACACAGTCAAATTCCATGTTTCAGCCTTGCTCAGCAAATTGGATGTGGCTTCGCGCACCGAAGCAATTCGCGTCGGCGCGCAACGCGGCTTAATTATTTGGTAGCCATGCCTAGGGTATCAGTTAATGTCGCCCATTGATCCAAGGTCAACACCTCGGCCCGTAGATTTGGGTCAATCCCCGCTGCGCTAATTGCCGCCAACACTTGCTCTTTGTTATAGCCTTGACCAGCCAAACCACCAGCCAACGAATTGATCAGCTTTTTGCGAGCTTGGCTAAACCCAGCCCGAATGACCTTGAACAAGGCTTTGGGATTGGTCGGCACGGCGTTGGTTGGGCGGCGGCGCATCAGCACTAAAGCCGAATCGACCGCTGGCGGTGGCAAGAACGAAGCGGCTGGCACGCGAGCCACAATCTCAGCAGTTGCGTAGAGTTGCACGCTATGCGCCAAAATGCTCAGATCGCCTGGTTTAGCGGTAATCCGATCGGCAACTTCCCACTGCATCAGCACCATCATCAAGCTTGGCGGGCTATCGCCTTCGAGAAAATGGCGCAACAACGGCGAAGTAATTGCATATGGAATATTGGCCACCAGTTTGTAGGGCGTGTCGGCGGGCAAGCCAGCAGCAGCCAACATCGCACTGGGAGCCAATTCCAGCACATCGCTTTCGACAATTGTCAGCGGGCGGTCGGCAAACTCAGTGCGTAAACGTCCGGCCAAGCGCGTATCAAGCTCAACGCTAATCACCTGGCCAGCGGCATTCAGCAGCTCCCAGGTGAGCACGCCCAAGCCTGGGCCAACCTCAATCACCACATCATTGGCATTCACATCGGCATGCTCCAACGCCAATTTCAACGGCGTTGGATCGACCAAAAAATTCTGGCCCATGCTTTTGCTTGGGCGCACCCCAATGCTATTTAACGCGCCGCGCACCCGCGACGGATCGGTATATGGATTCATTGTTGCTCCTTAAGTAGACTAGTAGTATACCTGTTTCTTTCGTTTCTACGATTGATTGGCCAGGGTTCAGCTGTCAGGGCCAAGGGAACAGGGAGCCGAGGAACGAAACCGCCAAGAACACGAAGGGCGCGAAAGTTAAGTTTTTAGCCACGAATTGCACGAATTGCACAAAGAGAATTTTAACGCAGATGCGCAGAGGAACCATGGCTATTGGCTTTTGGCTATTGGCTATCGGGGGAAAAAACAACCCAGAAACATTCCACAAAATAAATATTAGGGGGTGCTGGGGGATGAAAACCCCCGGCGTTTCCCTCCGGCGGAGGGACGGAAGGGTGGCGAAACGATTGCTTGGGCATCAGAACCGTATTTTTAGCCACGAATTCCACGAAAAAATCTTCCGATAGCCCATAGCCATTCATCCCTATGTTCTATGTGTATTGGTACATCAGGTTAACCACTGCCTGATCCCCTCACCCCAACCCCTCTCCCATCCACTGGGCGAGGGGCTTTAACGCTGTGGTTCTGCCACAATTCGTTGGTAAAAACGGTACTCCCCCTCGCCCGCGTGCAGTGGGAGAGGGGGCTGGGGGGTGAGGGAAAACGGTTGCCAATCAAATGAACTAGTACATCTATGCTCTATGTTCTTGCTGATTTCTGCCTTTTGATTTTTGACTTTTGCCTCACGCTAAAAAACAAAAACACCAGCCTGCAAAGCAGAGCCAGTGTTTAATTGTTGCCAACAGAGCGAATTATTTGCGTTTCTTGGAGCGGCGTGCGTCACGACGACCAGTGGTTGCAATTGGCTTGGGGAGGCGTGGTGCAGCGGGTTCGCTTGCAACACCATCAGCGCCAGCCTTGACATTGCTACTGGCAGCAGCAGCGCGGCTCTTAGCATAATTGGATTTAACTTTGCCGGTTTGGGCAACCAAAGCTGGCAAGGTTGAACGGGCATACTGCCAAGAATACAGCCCGAAACCAATCAATGCGACAAATAAAACATAGCCCCACAAGCGCCACTCAACTACGTCGATCTTCAGCCAACGCGCCAGAAACTGCACGATCCCAATCCCGGCGATGATCAACAGGCCGTTGCTGGTGCGCTTGCGAAACGCCAAACGCGACGGATTTTTTGGTGGCAGCGAGCGTAGCCAGAAAATGGCTCCCACTAAAACCGCAATCCAAACAACCAACAAACCTGCTACCCACGAAGGGAAAAGAATCGGGGGATCGTTTTGTGTAAAGTACACCGAGCAGCCTCCTGCGAAGAAGTGAAGTTGCATTAAGCGCTACGCATTATAAAGCCCGCTCAAAAAAGCGTCAATGTGCCTTTAACAAGCCCAAAAACGCAATTTGGCCAGAATCCTCTGTGATAGACCCGCGCTTCAGTGTATAATGACGCTTGTTTCCTGCTGTCTTTTGAACGACAACTATAGGGAGATTTCGTATGGCTGAACTCATCCAAGAAACCAATGGTAAGGTCTTGATCGTGCGCTTGCCTGCGCGCATGGACGCTGCCGCAGTCCGTGAGCTTGAAGAACCGTTTGCCAAAACGATTGCCGATCACAATGGGCCTGTCTTGGTCGATGTGAGCAAAGTTGATTTTGCCGCAAGCTTGGCCTTGCGCATGCTCATGATGAATTTGAAAGATCAGCAAAGTCGTGGCCAAAATTTGATGCTATTTGGTTTGCAAGTCCAAATTGCTGAGGTTTTCCGCAAAACGCGCTTCGATACGCTGTTTACAATCGCAGATGACGAAGCAAGCGGCATCGAGCAACTGACCGCTTAACGGCGTGCTCCGCAGCAATCAATCAAGCACTAAGCTCGCTGGCTTGGTGCTTTTTGCTGTTCAAGCCCAAATCACCGCCGCCATTCATATTTGTTAAAGATTATAGAGCACGCTATGCACAAGCAATCAGCCCGATTAATCAGTTTTGGCCTTTTGATCGTTGCCCTTGGCTTACGCTTCTTCCGCCTAAGCAGCCAAAGTTTGTGGCTCGACGAGGGCGGTACGTGGAGCGAAGCTACTGGTCGGTCTTGGCCCAGCTTATTCGGCGATCTGTTAAGCCCACGCCAGAGCTACCCGCTCTATCACTTGCTGATCAAGGCTTGGGTAAGCATCTTTGGCGATAGTGAATTGGCGTTGCGTGCGCCTTCAGCCATTGCTGGAGCTTTGGCGGTCGGGTTGCTCTATCACTTTGCGGCGCGCTTGAGCACACCCACCGTCGCATGGGTTGCGGCTGGGCTGCTGGCAATTAATCCTTTTGGCTTGTGGCAAAGCCAAGATGCCAAAGTCTATAGCATGTTAATGGCGGCGGTGTTGTGGTCAAATTTGCGCTTGCTCGATCTGCTTGATCAGCTTCAGAAGCGGAATGTTTGGCTGTGGTTGGCCAGCGTGGTGCTGTGTCTCAGTTTGCATCGTTTGGCATTATTGCAAGTTTTGGGGCAAGTTTTGGTTTTGGCGCTCCATTTCAGGCAAACCGCTTGGCAAAAGTGGTTCTGGCTTGGCTTTGGCTTGCTGAGCCTTGGCTTTGTGGTTGGCATTCGTTTTGGCCTGCGCCAAGACCCAAATGCACCACCGATTGGCCGCACAATTGGCGTGCTGCAAGCGGCATGGCTGTTGCTAGGCCGCCTCAGTTTTGATCGCTCAAGCAGCGATTTGGCTTGGCGCTTGTTGCCAGTGGGCTTGGCACTCGCCAGCGGCTTATGGCTCACATGGAGGCATCCACGGCGAAACATCATCTTAAGCTTGTGGCTTTTACCTGTGCTGCTGTTTTTGGCGGTGCTTGGGGCTGGCTCGCCGCTCTACGAGCCACGCTACCTCAGTTTTAGCTTGCCGCTATTTTGCTTGATGTTGGCGCTTGGTTTGGCCGGAATTGCCCAACAACGCTGGCTCAACACGGCGAGCCTCGGGGCAATCGTTGGCTTAAGCGCGTGGTTGGTGTTTCAGCAGCCTTATGGCATTTGGAGCGGCAACGCCGTCAAGGAAGATTACCGCGGGGCGCTGCAAAGTCTGGCTGAGCATGTCGCCCCTGATGATGTGATTATCGTGCAGCCGCCCTATATTGCCACTTTGTATAACTATTATGCCAGCCGCGTTACGCCCGATGCCTTGCCTGTGGCCCGTGGCTTTGGCCGCATCGGGGCAATTGGCTACGATCAAGGCGAGTTTGATAATGATTATGCGGCGCTGTTGGCTGGCAAACGCCGTGGTTGGCTGCTGATTGCCCCTGAAAATGCCAAAGCGATCGATCCGCCCAACCCGCAATATCCCCAAGATGATATGGGCAAGGTTGGAATTAATTTTCTGACCGCTGATTTAAACGACAAATGGCGTTGCACCGATCTGCCATATTGGGAATTTAATGCGCTACGGATTTTGTGCCAAAGCTTTCCCCGCCCAATGCAAGTGGAGAATTTGGCCTTAGTTGGCACGTGGCCAATTCCCGCTTCGGCCACAGCCACGTGGAATAACAGCCTACAACTCGAAGGCTATCAATTTCAGGCTTGGCCTGCTGGCTATCAGGCGGGCGGCACGTTGCCGGTGCAATTGGCGTGGCGCACCAGCAGCGCTTTAACCAACGATTATCGCTTGTTCATTCATTTGGTGCCAGCCTTGGGCGCGCCAGTTGCCGCCCAAGTCGATACCATGCCCTTGAATGGCGGGCTGCCCACCAGTCGCTGGCAAGCCAACCAAGCAATTCATGATCAAGTGGCAGTACCCTTGCCCAAAACCATGGCCAAAGGTCGCTATTTAGTTGTGCTTGGCTGGTATAATCCGACGATTACTGAGACTGAGGCTCAGCGCTTGCCCGTAACTGCCAGCACTGCCCAGCATGGAGCCAATTACATCGAATTAGGCACAGTTGAGATTGAGTAGAATTCCCTCACCCCCCCAGCCCCCTCTCCCACTAGACGCGGGCGAGGGGGAGCACCCATTTTACCAAGGATTTTTGCAAGAACCACGGCTTAAAGCCCCTCGCCCGTTGGACGGGAGAGGGGTTGAGGTGAGGGAAATCCTCGCATTTGCAATTTTCCAACAGCTATGCTATACTCCTCCTCGCTACGGGGACGTGGCGGAATTGGCAGACGCGCTTGCCTTAGGAGCAAGTGTCCTAGACGTGAGAGTTCGAGTCTCTCCGTCCCCACCAACCACATCCTCACAACTAAATCGCGGGAATAGCTCAGTTGGTAGAGCATCTCCTTGCCAAGGAGAAGGTCGCGAGTTCGAGTCTCGTTTCCCGCTCCACACAGTCAGCGCCTTCGGGCGCTGCATTGTTTTAAGCCTCATTCCACCGTATAATAACCCCAGAATTTGCTCTGCCTAGTGTGAGGAAACCGCTCATGAAATTCGTTTTCGGCCTAATTGTCGGCGTTGGTGCTGGCTTGGCAGCCTCATTTGTGCTGGCCAACCGCGATGAAGAAGAAGGCGCGTTGGGTTCGCTCCAAGTCAACGTCAAAAGTGCCATCGCCTCGGCCAAAGCCGCCGTGGTTCAACGGGAAAAAGAGCTTTGGACTGAATTCCACGAACGTGTGCCAGCCCCTGATCAAACAACGATTGCCTAGCGAGTAGCACAATGCAAGCTGAATTAATTGCAATCGGCACCGAATTGACCCTCGGCACAACCGTCGATACCAATAGCGCTTGGTTGGCGCGAACGCTCGCTACCGTTGGGGTTGAAGTGCAACGAGTCACCTTGGTTGCCGACGACATTGGCGCAATCACCGAGGTCATCGCGGCGGCATGGCAACGTAGCTCGTTGGTGCTGTGCACTGGTGGGCTTGGCCCAACCGCCGACGATCTAACCCGCGAAGCCGTTGCCCAAGCCACCAAACGCCCCTTGGAGTTTCACCAAGAGCTGTTTGCTGGCATCGAAGCGCGCTTCCGCTCGTTTGGGCGCACGATGAGCGAGAGCAATCGCCAACAAGCCTTTGTGCCGATGGGCGCGCGGCCTGTGCCCAATGCTCGTGGCACGGCACCATCATTCATCATCGACGAAGGCGCACGCGCGTTGATGGTCTTTCCTGGCGTACCAAGCGAGATGAAGTTTCTGGTTGAAACTGAATTATTGCCCTTCTTGCGCAACGAGCGTGGCCTAAAATCGGTTTTGTTGGTGCGTTCGATCTGGCTGAGTGGCACAAGCGAGGCTGAAGCTGGCGAGCTTATCGCCGATCTAATGCAAGCGGCCTATCCAACGGTTGGGATTTCGGCCAAAGCCGCCCAATACGAGGTGCGAATTTCGGCTCATGGCGAAGATCCGGCCCAAGTTGAGGCCGATATTGAAGCCTGCGCTGCCGAAGTTTCGCGTCGCCTTGAGCGCTTTTTGATGGATCGCGATGGCTTGGCAGCGCATGTATTGCGCCGGTTGCAACAACAATCAGCTAGTTTGGCAATTTACGAAGGCTTGCGCGGCGCACCAATCTACAATGGGCTGCGTTCGGCCAAGCCCGATTTGGCCCAAGCTTTGCGCGGCGTAACCATCCACCCACTCGATCAAGCGGTTGATCGCGAAGCAGCAGAATCGTTGGCAATTGCCGGGGCCAATACGGTACGCAACAGTTGGCAAGCAAGCTATGGCATTGCAGCAGTGCCAGCCCAAATTGGGGCCGATGGCTTTACCGATGTGTGCATTGTGTTGGTGGGCAAAGATTTGCAACGCAGCTTTACCCGACGGGTTGAGTTGAAAAGCGACGATGCTTTAGGCTTTATCACCACTGCGGCGCTTGATCTGATTCGCCGTAGCTTGGAAGCCTAGCGAAGGAGTGCCAGTGGCAGCCGAAGAACAATTTCAGCCCTTGCGAGCTTTACAAACCGCCTTGCGTACTGTTTGGAGCGACCGTTTATGGTTGCCCAAGGTTGCGCTTGGCGGGTTGCTTGGCTCAACGATCATTGGGGTTATTTGGCCGCAAGGGTTAGTGATTGAGCACCTCGATAATAGTTCGCGGGGCTATCGGCTGCCACTGCCTGCATGGCGACAATTCGGCGATAAAGCGGTGATGGGTTTGTTGGCAACGGTGATGGATTTTGTCTATTTCGTGTTTCCGCAACTGGTTGCCGCCGTGTTTTTGTTTTGTGCGATTGTGCCATTTATCGTTGGCGATAATAATACGATTGCCACCAGCCTCACCTTCATCATTCTTGGCACGCTGTTTGGTGTAAGCTTCTTAGGCAGTTTTTCGCCTGTTAGCAAGCTCTTTTTTGCTCGCGATGGCGCGGTGGAAAAAGCTCTAGGTCGGGCAAGCCTGCGGCGGGCGCTTGGCAATAATGGGCGTTGGATTTACCTCCAAGCGCGCTTGGTTACTTTGCCAATTTATCTGCCAGCGCTAGGAGCTGGGTGGTGGTTCTGGCAACTTACGCATATTCCGGCAGTGGCGGTGTGGTGGCTCTTGGCAGCCTTGTGGCTGTTGATGAGTTGTTTATTTTGGGCCTGGCTGGTTGTGGCCCAAGTCTATTTTGAGGCCGACCAAATTGTGGCAGATCGAGAGATCGAGCAGCGTTTAGCTGAACGTAAACGGGCTATCAGCTAGCAAACTTCCATCACCTAGGTGGTTGTTATGGAACGAGCACGGATTTTACGCTGGCGCTTAGAGCAGCAGATCGAACGGATTCGCCAAACCGAAAGCGATTTGCAAAGCCGCGCCACCGCTCGCCTTGTGCGCCCACTGATTGAACTACATCTACCCCACTTTATGCAAGCGCTGGGAGCTACCCAGCTTGAGCATTGCACGGAAATTCCCCATGCGAAAATTCAGGCCGATCGCTATTCGGTGATTGTGCCAATCATCGTGCGCGACCACCTCACCAGCAAAGTTTTTCAACTGCAACCACTAATCGGCACGTTTGTGCTGGCAATTCATGGCAATACGCTGGAGTTTCGGCTGGTTTGCAAGGCAGTGCGCTATCGCAATCGCTTTGTTGGCGATGCCAAAACTGGCGAGTGGTTGGCTCCAGGCGAATATGTCGAAGAGCATCGTTTAGCGCTGGTTGAGGTCGATTTGGCAACTCCTGAGCTAGCAGTCAAGCAGCTTTTTGATCAAGCCATGCGCTTAATTCCCCAAATTCTGCACTGGACGAGCCGCGCAGCCAAGGCCCAGCAACGCTATCGCTGGTATCAAGTTGGCCGTGGCGTGGCCTTTAATCTGGCCTTGCTAGGCTATATTCTGGCCTTGCTGTTCATTTTAATCGGCAGCTTACTGAGTATGGGTAGTGGGTTTCCGTAAATAGAAGGATGAAGGATGAAGGATGAAGGATGAAGAACATAGAGCATAGAACATAGAGCATAGATGGGGATCGGTTGTTGGGGGCTGGGGATCAGGTTTCAGGGATCAGGCTATAGGCTATGGGTCAGCAAGAATGTAATCCTAAAAATCTGTGCCAATCTGTGGCAAAAAATACATCTTCGTGCAATTCGTGGCGAAAACTCAACGCAGAGGCGCAGAGGGCGTAAGGATGAATTATGAGGGATGAGGGATGAACGCAAAAGCCAATAGCCTATAGCCTATAGCCTAAAAATCTGTGGCGAAAAAATATATCTTCGTGCAATTCGTGGCTCAAAACTTAACCTTTGCGCTCTTCGTGCCCTTCGCGGTTTCCCTGCTTCGTGGCCCTTCGTGTCCTTCGTGGTTTCCCTGCTTGACATTTAACCACAATCAACTTTATACTTAGGTAGTACCTAAATGAAAGGATTAGTGAGCTTATGCGAATTACGGCAGGCGTGCAAGATTATGTCAAAGCGATTTATACCCTGCAACAAGAGGAAGCGCCTGTCTCCAACGGTCGGCTGGCTAGTTATTTTGGCTTTAGTGCGCCCACCATCACCGAGATGGTCAAAAAACTCGAAAATTTGGAATTGGTCGATTATCAAGCGCGCTCTGGCGTGCGCCTAACCGAAATCGGCGAGAAAATTGCACTTGAGATGATTCGCCATCATCGGCTGCTTGAACTTTATTTAGTGCAAGCGCTTGGGATGTCGTGGGATGAAGTGCACGACGAGGCTGAAGTGTTGGAGCATGTGCTTTCGGAAGCACTCGAAGAACGGATTGCCGAATATTTGGGTCATCCCCAATTTGATCCGCATGGTTCGCCAATTCCGGCCCGCGACGGTAGCATTCCGCAGCGCGATTCTTGCTCATTAACCTTATTAGAGCTTAACCAAATTGCCCGCATCGTCGAAGTTGAAGATCGCGATGCAGCGCGCTTGCGCTATTTGGCTGATCTTGGCTTAACGCCCAACAGCATTGTGATGATTGTGGCCCGCGCCCCGTTTGACGGCCCCTTAACCTTGAACGTGGGCGAGCAGCAAACCCAACAGGTGCTCGACTCGCGCTTAGCAACCAGAATTCAAGTTCAAATAGAGCGTTCAATTTAGCGCTCTTTTTTTAGTCAAAGCTTTTAGGCATGCCTAAATAGTTTGTTGTCTTATTAAAATGAGGTAGTTGTATGCGACGAAAACAGCTTTTAGTGCTTCTCGTTCTGTTGCTGGTAAGTTGCGGCCCGAGCAGTTTTGCCCAACAAACCACACCAAATCCACCGATCAAAGTGGCAGCAACGGTTGGCATGATCGCCGATGTGATTAAGCATGTTGGCGGTGAGCATGTCGAGGTGCTTGGCTTGATGGGGCCTGGCGTTGACCCGCATCTCTACAAGCCAAGCGTTGGCGATGTGCGGATTCTCGATGATGCTGAGATGGTGTTTTATGGTGGCTTGGAGCTTGAAGGCCGCATGACCGATATGCTCGAAAAGCTCAATCGCCAAAAGCCCACGATTGCCGTCACCAGCAAGCTCGATCCAAGTCGCTTGCATTCAACCGGCAACGATTCCTACGACCCACATATTTGGTTTGATGTGCTGTTGTGGCGCGATACGATTGGTGTGATTGCCGAAACCTTGGCGAGCTACGATCCGGCGCATGCCGCCGATTACGAACGCAACGCCGCTGCCTATGCCCAAGAACTAACCGCGCTTGATCAAGAGATTCGCGAGCTGATTGCCAGCGTGCCAGCTTCAAGCCGCGTGCTGATTACAGCCCACGATGCCTTTGGTTATTTTGGTTCGGCCTATGGCTTTGAAGTGCGCGGCTTGCAAGGTTTGAGCACTGCCAGCGAAGCAGGCGCAGGCGATGTTCAGGGTTTGGCCGAATTTATTCAAACCCGCCAGATCAAAGCTATCTTTGTGGAATCCAGCGTGCCGCAAACCACCATTAATGCAGTGCAGAAGGCTGTGCAATCGCGCGGCTGGAATGTGGCAATCGGCGGCGAATTATTCTCCGATGCCATGGGCAACGCTGGCACTGAAGAAGGCACCTACATCGGCATGGTGCGCCATAACATCACAACAATTGTGAATGCGTTGAAGTAGTTACGAGGGAGCAGGATTCAGGGATCAAAGTTCAGTCGGAAATAGAGAAGAAAAGATGAAATAGCTATTAATCCTGACCCCTGATCCCTAATCACTGACCCCTCATACAGGAGCCAAACATTATGAACACAAATGCAAAACCGCTGGCAATTCACGACCTGACTGTGGCGTATCAAGATAAACCGGTCTTGTGGGATATTGATTTGAGCGTGCCAACCGGCGTGTTGGCGGCAATTGTCGGGCCAAACGGCGCTGGCAAATCGACTTTGATCAAAGCCACGCTTGGCTTGATGCCAATCGCTGCTGGCACTGTCCAGATGTTTGGCCAGCCCTATGCCAAAGCCCGCCAAATGGTTGGCTATGTGCCACAACGCTCCAGCGTCGATTGGGATTTTCCAACCAATGCCTTGGATGTGGTCTTGATGGGAACCTATGGCCAGCTTGGTTGGATCAAGCGGCCAAGCAAGGCCGACCGCGAATGGGCCTTGCACTGTTTGGAGCAAGTCGCCATGGCCGATTTTGCCCAACGCCAAATTAGCCAACTCAGCGGCGGCCAGCAACAACGGGTCTTTTTGGCGCGGGCCTTGGCCCAACGCGCCCAGCTGTATCTGATGGATGAGCCATTTGTGGGCGTTGATGCAGTAACCGAACGCGCAATCATCAGCTTATTGCAACAACTACGCTCCGATGGCAAAACCGTAATTTGCGTGCACCACGACCTTGATTCAGCGCCAGAATATTTCGATTGGGTGGCCTTGCTGAATGTGCGTATGATCGCCGCAGGCCCCATGAAAACCACTTGGACACCAGAAAATATCAGCCAAACCTATGGTGGCCGAACCCAAAACTTGATTCGAGGTGCTGCATGAGCCTATTCGATCTATTTAGCGATTACACCTTGCGTAATGTGGCCTTGGGCGCGATGGTGCTGGGGATTGTCAGCGGCATTTTGGGTTGTTTTGCGGTGCTCCGTCGCCAAGGCTTGCTCGGCGATGCGCTTTCGCACGCAGCCCTGCCTGGCATCGCCATCGCCTACTTGTTGACTGGATCCAAAGCGCCGATTGTGCTTTTGCTGGGGGCGGGCATTGCCGGTTGGGTTGGCACACTCACAATCAATCGAATTGTGCGCGACACCAGAATTAGCGAAGATAGCGCCTTGGGGATTGTGCTGAGCGTCTTTTTTGGCGTAGGGATTTTGCTGCTGACCTATATTGCCAAGCGCAACGATGCCAACCAAGCTGGGCTTGATCGCTTTTTGTTTGGCCAAGCGGCAACCTTGGTTGCAACCGATGTGCTGACAATGAGCATTTTGGGTGGTTTGGCACTGGGCTGTTTGGTGTTGCTGTATAAAGAATTTAAGTTGTTGGCGTTTGATCCGGCCTTTGCTGCCAGCCTTGGCTTTGCGCCCAACCGCTTGGGCATTTTGCTCACCAGCTTAATTGTGGTGGCGATTGTGATTGGCTTGCAAACCGTCGGCGTGGTGTTAATGGCGGCGATGTTGGTTGGGCCAGCGGTTGCAGCCCGCCAATGGACGCATCGATTAAGCGTGATGTTGCTGCTTTCGGGCGTGTTTGGCGCAGCGGCAGGCATTGCTGGCACAATGCTGAGCCTTGGGCAACAGCACGTACCAACTGGGCCGATGATCATTCTCAGCCTAACCGCAATTGTGGCAATTTCATTATTGTTTGCGCCAGCTCGCGGCTTGGTTTGGGCCAAATTGCGCCAAAGCCATGCTCTCAATCATGAGCCGCGCAATCGCGAAGCCCAGCCAGTCAAAGGAGAATAAGCCATGAGTAGCACGTTTGCAATTATTCTGACCGGAATCTTGGTCGCGGCTGCCTGTGCCTCGCTTGGCTGTTTCCTGATTCTACGGCGCATGGCGATGTTGGCCGATGCGATTAGCCATGCGATTTTGCCAGGCTTGGTAGCGGGCTATTTCATCGCCCAAGGGCCAAGTTTGTTGGCGGGCTTTTTTGGCGCAGCACTAGCCGGATTAATTACCGTCGGCTTAGTAGAATTGCTCAAAAATACCCAACGGGTCGGCGGCGAATCGGCGATTGGGATTGTGTTTCCAGCCATGTTTGCCTTGGGAACCTTCCTCGTCTCGAAATATTATGCCGATGTGCACCTTGATGCCGATGCAGTGCTGTATGGCAACATCGAATTTGTGGGCTTCGATCATTGGTACATTGGCGAAACCGATTTGGGGCCACAATCGCTGTGGATTATGGGTGGCTTGTGTCTGATCAACTTCATCTTTATCAGCGTGTTTTATAAAGAATTGAAGCTAGCGACCTTTGATGCAGGCTTGGCGGCGACCCTTGGCTTCTCGCCAATCCTGATTCACTATGGCTTGATGGCGGTGGTTTCGATTACCACAGTTGGGGCGTTTACCGCAGTTGGGGCAATTTTGGTGGTGGCCTTGATGATTGTGCCTGCGGCCACTGCCTATTTGCTGACCGACCGCTTGCCATGGATGATTGGCTTGGCGATTGGCGCTGGAGCAATCGCGGCAGTGCTTGGCTTTGGCTTGGCCTTTATGCTCAATGGCTCGGTTGCAGGCGCAATTGCCACCATCACAGGGGTAGAATTTGGCTTGGCCTTGTTGTTTAGCCCCAAACAGGGCTTGGTTGCCCGCGCTCGGCGTTTGGCCCGCCAACGGATTCAGTTCGCAGCAGATACGCTGCTCGTGCATTTGTTGCAGCACGAAGGCAGCCCCGAAGCAGCTAACGAAAGCACAATTAGCCATTTGCAAAGCGAACTACAATGGAACAATAAGTTTGCTCAGCGCGTGCTTGATTTGGCTCAGCGGCGCAGTTTGGTGCGTTGCCAAGGCCAACAACTTGAGTTAACGACCAGCGGACGCGAACGCAGCCAGCAAGTTTTGCAACTAGGTCGAGCGTAGTTTGAAGCTACGTTCCCTCACCCCAACCCCTCTCCCATCGAATGGGCGAGGGGCTTTTACATCTTGGTTTTCCCCCAATTCCTTGGTGAACCACGGATGCTCCCCCTCGCCCGCGTTCAGTGGGAGAGGGGGCTGGGGGGTGAGGGAATAAAAAAGCGCCAATGCAAGTTGCACTGGCGCTGCTTCAAACCTCGTTTGGTTTATGGCAGATACTTCAGCGGATTAACTGCTGTACCATCGATTTTGATCGTGAAGTGCAAGTGCACGCCTGTTGAATAGCCGCCACCAGCCCGATCATAGGTGCTGCCCATATAGCCAATCAACTGTCCGGCCTCGACTTCTTGACCTTCGGAAACCACAGGATTCGACATCATATGGCCGTATTCGGTGACCATCCCAGAGCCATGGCTAATTTTGACACAATAGCCATAGCCGCTACACCAGCCAGCTTCGATAACCGTACCACGCCGAGCTGCCGAAATTGGCGTGCCTTTGCGGTTGGCAATATCGATGCCGTTGTGGAAGCGGCCAACGCTAAAGTTGCGATAGCCAAAGCCCGAGGTTAGGTCGCCATAGCTTGGCCAAACCCAGACTGGTGGCGGTGGTGGTGGCGGTGGAAAGTTATCGGTTTCTTCCAAAACCGACCAAACTTCAGCAGGAATGCTCACAACTTCGCGAGCAACCCAAGCCACGTTGCCATCAGTTTGTAGAATTTTGACCCATTCTTCGTGCTTAGCGATCAGCTGTAAACGCTCGCCAGCATTGACCTTAACGATTTTCTCGTAGGCAGTGCCTGGGCCTTCGCGCAAGTTGGTGCGGTCGGCCAGTACAATGGCTGCTGCTTGCGATTTTTGGTTGATTGAATCGATTGCGCCACGGACTGAGACATTTTGCACGCCCGCTAGCGATGCACCTGGCACGAAAATCTCGCGGCCAGCAACCAAGGCTTGGCCTTGATCTAAGCCATTGGGCGGGAAGGTCATAATCACATCAGCGCCAACACTGTAGCGTTCGGCAATATCGGTAATCGTTTCGCCTTCGCTGACGGTGTGGGGCACGCCTGAAACCCGCGGAATCCGCAGCGTTTCGCCAATCGCAACTGGGCCAGTTAAATTATTGGCCGCAATTAACGATTCTGGAGTGATTGTATATTTGCTAGCAATATCGGCGATAGTTTCTTCGTTGGCAACCAAGTGAGTTGCAACAAAGGCAGGGCCACGCTCTGGCGCTGGTTTGATTAAGGCAGGGCCAACATCGACCACAACTTCATGCTCGCCACCACCAACACTTTGGGGCTGGGTTGCAGAAATGGGGATGACGACACGTTGGAAATTACCTGCTTCAACTTCATCGACCAACTGAGCGGCGGCTAAAACTTCAGGAATTGCATGATCTGTCGAATCAGCAGCGGGATTGAGTGGAAAGCCACGACCCCAAGCCACCACACAGGCAGCCAAAAGAATGACGCTATGCGCGACTAAACGACGTTGAATTTGTAAGCGCTGACGCACCGATTGGGCGGCAAGCTTGAGCGAACGCCGTGCTGGTTTTGGTTCGGGAATTGCTACTGGAGCACGTGTTGATGTGCCAGCGATTTGAGCTAGCGAAGATCGCGCGATCGAAGCTGCGCGTTGTTCTTGCTTGCGTCGTCGTTGGGCTGAGCGGCCAGCTTGATTGAGTGACTCAATCCGGCCTGTATCAGATTTTTGGCGAAATGCGGTAGTGGTGTGGTTAGGAGCTGGTAGCAAAATAACTTCGGCGTTGTTTTGCGTTTGGGCCCGTTGGACACGTCGCCGCGGAGTTCGCTTCTCTGTCATGGAAAGAAGACTCCTCGAATGGTACTTGGTTGCTGATAGCAATCAAGGCTATCTGCATATGCATGATGACATGAATGTGCGTTGCCAAGTCCACGCAGTTATGGCAAGCATAGCCTAAGCTTAATACTTTGTCAATTTTTATGCTGCTTGCTGGCCACGGAGTTTAGTTTTAGCCCTTTGTTACGTCTTTAATCAACATTTGTAGTATTTAATAAGTATGGCTTTTTTCGCCTCCCTTCCGTCCCTCCGCCGGAGGGAAACGCCGGGGGTTTTCATCCCCCAGCACCCCCTAATGTTTCTCCGTGGATTGTTGCTATGTTTACTGATCCCCAATGATTTGTTTTCATGCTCTTCGTGGATCAATCCGCTAACGCAGAGGCGCAGAGAAAATGAGGCGATTCATTATTGGTTATTGGAACATATCTTTTGCTTGCAAAAATATTCCGCTAGCCAAAAGCCTATAGCCTATAGCCTTGTCCCTGATCGCTGATTCCTCAGCATCGGTTCGCCTCCCTTCCGTCCCTCCGCCGGAGGGAAACGCCGGGGGTTTTCATCCCCCAGCACCCCCTAATGTTTCTCCGTGGATTGTTGCTATGCTTCCTATTCCCCACATTAATAGCTTCGTGCTTTTTGTGCTCTTCGTGGTTTCGTTACCTTAATTCCTCGTTCCTTCGTGCTCTTCGTGTCCTTCTTGGTTTCGTCTCTCGCATCCCGTGCCTATGGTATGCTAGCGCTGTTTGATTAGTTAAAAAGGATTCAGTGTGTCGCAACGCTTAATTCATTGTCTTGTGCTTTTGGGCTATCTGCTGCTTGCAATCATCGCTACCTATCCGTTGATTGGCAATGTTGCAACCCATGTGCCTTCGGGTGCTGGCGATGCAGCCCAAGATTTATGGGAAAAGCTCTGGAATCTTGACCATGTGTATCGCAGCCTGCTTGCTGGCCAATCGCCTTTTTTTACCGACCAACTGTATACACCGAATGGCGCTGCGCTCTATTTTCACCCCTTGAGCATTACCAACGCAATCATTGCGCTACCGATTATCGCTATTTGGGGCGTGATTCCAGCCTATAATTTTTTGGCGCTTGGCTCGTTTGTGCTCAGCGGCTATGCAGTCTATTTGCTCTGCCGCCAATGGCAATGCTCGCCGCGCAGCGCCTTTTTGGCGGGCATGATCTACAGTTTCTCGGCATTCCATTTTGGCCACCTCACCCTCAATCACCTTGAATTGTGGAATATGCAATGGTTGCCGCTCTATTTCGTGGCCTACGAACGGGTGCGCCAACAACCCTCATTCGGGCGGATTGCCTGGGCAATTCTGGCTTTGCTGGCGGTGTTGTTTTCGAGCTTGTATATGGCGATGTATGCATTACTCTGGACATTCGTTTGGCTTGGATTTGATCTGGGGCAGCAACCACTTAGCCTTAAACAGACTTGGCAACGTCTACGCGCTCCACTGATCATCGGTGGCGTAACTTTAGTCGTGATTCTGCCATTGATGTTGCTTCCAATGTTGAGCCAGGCGGCCAATAATCCGGTCTTGATTCGCAGCGTTGAGGAAGTGAGCAAGCGGGCAATCTCACCTTTGGCAATCGTTCAACGCTCAACATTATCCTATTTAGGCATTGTTGGCTTGGTGCTGGCCGTAATGGGCGTGGTGTTGACCAAAAAACAAGGCTTGCGCTGGATTGTGCTGGGGCTTGGGGCATTTTGGCTGGCGCTCGGCCCACGCTATGGCTTGTATCAAATTTATAATCTCTTGCCAATTGCCCAATTTGGGCGCTACCCCGATCGCTTTATCGTTTTAACGTTAATCAGTTGTGCGGTGTTGGCGGCCATGGGCGTGGATGCACTGCTGAAGCGTTGGCAAGCGCGTTGGCATGTGCTAGCAAGCGCCGTTTTGCTACTCTTAATTGGCGTTGATAGTTGGCCAAACCAGCGGCCATTGCTCCAACCAAGCCATCATCCGGTGTATGAGCAAATTGCCGCCGATCCAATCGCTGGCAGCGTGCTCGACATGCCGATTCGGCGCACCAACAGCGCGTGGTTTGCTATGTATTATCAAACCATCCATCAGCGCCCAATTATTGATGGCGTGTTGGCGCGACCCGTGCCACGAATTCCAATTTTTGATATTCGGCTCGTGCGTGGCTTGGAAGAACCAGAACTTAATTTGCCAGCGCAGGATATTTTTCCGGTGCAACAACCGCTGGCCGCCACCAGCTACTTTAATTTGCGCTACCTCTTGTACTACCGCAAATCGGATATGCCGAATCAGCAAGTGCCGACGTTGGAGCAAGTTGAAGCGCTCACTGGAGCCAAGGCCAGCGAAATTGCCAACGACCAAACGCTGGTGGCCTATCGACTGGATTGGCAACCAAGCAGCGAGCCATTGACGAGCCTGATGGAACTAGGTACTGGTTGGTATGAGCTTGAGGGCAGCGAGCATGATTTACATCGCTGGATTAAAGATGCTGACGCTGGCGCAACCTTGGGCCTATATCCCACTCGCCCGATGCAAGCCCAGCTTCAATTGAAATTGGTAGCATTTGATCATCCGCAGGCGGTCGATATTTTGCTCGATGACCAATTGTTGGCAACGCTGAATGTTGGCACAGCCGTTGAAAGCTTCACACTGCCAATCGATTTAGCCCAAAAAAGTTATAAACTGCGTTTCAAACCCCACGAAGCAGGTATTAACCCAAGCTTGCAACAACCAGGTGCCGACCCGCGAACCTTATCAATTAGCGTTTTTGAAGCGACAATTCAGCCTTAAATAAACAATAGCTGCTCAGTTGGATCAATCGCTGAGCAGCTATTGCAATAGCTTTATTTCTTTTTCGCCCAAGCAATTGCGCCTAAGGCCGCCGCCGCGCCAAGCGTCCAACCAACCCATTGGCGTGATGGCTGGCGATCTTTGAGCACAGTTTGGGCAGTGTTATAGCCCGATGCCGCAAATACGCCGCCACCAGGATGGGTGCTCGCGCCAGTCAGATACAAGCCCTTGATCCCAGCCACGCGATATTCGGAAAGCTCAGGCAGCGGACGGAAGGCAAACATTTGATCAAACGACATTTCGACATGCATCACGTTGCCGCGTAGCATGCCAAAGGTTCGCTCCAAGGTTAATGGAGTTTGCACATAACGATTGCTAATTTTGCCGCGCATATTTGGCGCATAGCGATACACCACTTCTAAAAGTTTGTCGGCCTCGCGATCGGCAATGCTATCCCAATCTTCGCCATTGCTTAATTCATACGGGTGATATTGGCCCCACAAAAACAGCGTATGCTTGCCCTTGGGCGCAACATCAGGATCGATTGCACTAAATGTCATAGCAATCACCGCCGGATCGTTGGCTGGCACGCCGCGATCATAATCGCTGACCGCGCGATTAAGATAATCGATCGATGGGCAAAGCAGTTGCAAGCCATGATGCGATGGATGCGGGCGGCCACCAGAAGGCGCGGCCAAATAATCGGGCAATTCATCGGCGGCACAACGCACTGCCATCCCAAAGCCATTGCCAACTCGAATCCGGCCAACCCGCTCGGCGAGGCCATTCGGCAGTTGCGCACGCTCGACCAACTTGAGCAAGGTGGTTTGCACATGGGCATTCGAAATAACCATTGGTGCGCTGTAGATTTCGCCTGAGGTTAATTCAACTCCTTGCACCACCCCATGTTGCACAATAATTCGCTCAACCGGAGCATCGAGCATCAATGTGCCACCATCGCTTTTGAAACGCGCAGCCATCGCTTGGGTCAACATGCCAGAGCCACCACGCGGATGTTTCGCACCGCTTTCGTGCAGCATCGAATGCCAGCCAGCAAAATCGCCAGTGCCAATTTCGTGCGGCGGTGGGCCAGATTGCGCCGCTAACCAGCCCATGGCGGCGCGCATGGCTTCGCTTTCAAAGGTTTCGTTGATCAAATGGCCATACGAGGTAAACAAACGCCGCAGAATATCCAGCGGATGCGTGCCTTTCTCGCCCTTGAATTGGCCAGTTAACATCTGACGGCCAAGGTTGGCAGGCGATGGCGCTTTGAGGAATACATCAAATACGCCTTCGTTGAGCGGCCCCCACAGCGCTACAAATTGGCGATAGGCATGAGCATCCTTGGGCGAAATTTTCTCAATCGAAGCACAGGTTTTGTCTAAATCGCGCCAAAATTCAATCGCGCCGGAACCATCGGGCAATGGATACCAGGCAAACGGGTCCATATCAATATATTCGAGGCCAAATTTGTGCAGCTCAAGCTCGCGCACCACTGGCGTGAGGTGAATCATAATGTGGGCCGATGAGCCAACATCCATCTTATAGCCACCAAACATGGTTTCGGTGCAAACCGCGCCACCAACAATCGGTCGCCGTTCGATCACAAGGGTTTTAATTCCAGCTTTTTGCAAATAACAGGCACATGTCAAGCCATTATGCCCGCCGCCAACAACAATCGCATCAAATTGGGCCATGTTCGTCATCGCTCCACACTATCGAGATTGCTTATGCTACGCACGAATCTGCGCTTTGGACGTATCATAGCGCTGCCGCAGCCAAGCTACAATCAAGCCAAGCCCCAGCCATGGCAGCCAAATCCAGCGTAATTCTGAGAGCAACACATTCCAGCCGCGCTCGGAAAAAAGCCGCGCCGCGCTAATTGGTGCAACCGCAATTGGCCGCCACTCGAAAAAGACTCGCTGGCTGCTGAACGGCCACCACAGCGCCACGCCACTGCCGCCATTGGTCAGCATATCGTAAAGCGGATGGCTGAAGGTTGCCAGAAATAGCACCAATGCCGCAACCCAGCGTTTGCAGCCCAAATGCGGCGCGAAGATCGCCCCCAACCCTGCAATCATGCTAGCAAAGCCAAGCGAATGGGTAAAACCGCGATGGCTCAACAACGTGCCGCGCGGCATGTCCAGCCAAAAGCTAATCCCATCAAAATCGGGGCTAATCGCTGCAATCGAGGCGCAAACCAACAACGGGCGGCTAATTCGCTCGCGACCAAGCGCCAAACCAAGCACCAAGGCTGGCGCAACATGACTAAATATGGTTGGCATCGGCAGATCCTCAATCAAATGAGCCTCAAGGGATTGTTCCTTGAGGCTCAGTATAGCAATGATTTCGCCAACAAATGAAGATTCAGTTGCAGCGGTTTATAAGTTTGCAAGGATTTTGCGTTCCCTCGCCCCAACCCCTCTCCCATCCGATGGGCGAGGGGCTTTAACCTCGTGGTTCTGCCGTAATGTGTGATACAAAACGCGTGCTCCCCCTCGCCCGCATTTTCGTGGGAGAGGGGGCTGGGGGGTGAGGGAACTTAGGCATTGACTTCGTGGGCATTGGCCAACAATATTGCTTGCTGGCGATCGTGCTCGGCTTCTGGATAGCGTTCGAGCGCTTCCAAGGCTACCGCGCGATTTTCGTACAGCTCAGCCAAATCGGGCTGCAATTCAATCGCGGTGTTCAAATCGGCCAACGATGCTGCTAAATCGCCAAGCTCATAATAGAGAATGGCGCGGTTAGCCACAATCCCTGAGTCGTTTGGTTTGAGCTTCAGGCTAGCGCTATAGTCGGCGATTGCGGCTTGAGTTTGGCCCAAGGCTTCGTAGCATTCGGCCCGATGGTTAAGCGCCACCACGTTGTTGGGGTCAATATCCAGTGCGCGGCTAAATGCGCCAACCGCTTGCTCAAACTCGTCTTGCAACTGATAGCATTGGGCAAGGTTAGTCCACACTTCGGTATAGGGCGGGCTAAGTTCAATCGATTGGCGATAATCGCGCTCGGCGGCTGCATAATCGCCAATTTGCAGGTAAATATTGGCGCGCTCGTTGTAATATTCGGCGTAATTGGGGTCCATTTCAATTGTCAAGGTATAATAGTGTAGCGCATTCGGATAATCTTTGAGCGAATCATACACTTGGGCAATGTTATAGAGCAACACCGAGCGATGTAATTTATGTTCCTCAGTATCTAAGCCAGTTTCTAGCTGCTTATAACATTCTTGGCAAATTTCAATCGCTTCCAAGGGCCGTTTTTGGAAGTGGCGAATTAATGCCAAGCCATTGCGATTAAACGATGATTGAAAGATTTTTTCTTGGGCGGGAATGTCGGCCTGCTGAATCGCTTCAATGCCCAAATTAAGGTAATGCTCGGCTTGATCGTAATCACGCGGCACTGCAAAACGCCCATGAATCATCGCAATCAAGTAATACCAGCTAAATAAACGAGCTGGATTATCGGTGATGCTCACCGCAGTTTCGGCAATTGCCAAAGCTGGCTCGGCCTGTTTTAGCCCAATATAACAATTGTAGAGCTTCAAATAGGCGCTTAGCCGAAAATCAACGCTCTTAGGGAAATCGCGCTCCATCTCAACTTGTAACGGTTCGCCATAATACAGCGCATCTGCATACAAGCCGCGCGTCGAGCAGATCGAAAGCCCTTCGTGCATAAAGCCCAGCCGCTTGCGTGGCTCGTTGGCGGCGGTTGCTAGTTGAATCAATTGCGGCAAATGCAATTCAATTTCAATTGGATCAAAGGTATGGTCGCGCTCTAGCGCTTCAAGCTGTTGTTTGGCCTCAGCAGGATCTAATTCAGCCGCTGGCTGATCTGCTTGCCAATCGCCATTGATAAGCTCGACCTGCTCGGCCCAGCTTTGATATTCGGCCAATAACTCAGGGTTTGGCTCAATCAAAAAGCCAATCGTCAAGCCAAAGCGTTGGTCGGCGCGGCGCAATAATTCTTTGAAAAACATCGTGACCAGCGAACCAGCCTGATCAAACTGATCGCAGACAATCACCCAAGCTTGGTCGGGCGCATGTTGGCGAAACTCATGCAGCATATCGATCAAGCCCTGCACAATTCGAAAAGCGCGATCGGCTGCATAATTGCGGGTGCGCTCTTGAGGATTGCTAATATCAGTCAGGCTTGGGTTGCGCACGGCCAATTCGCGTTGCAATTGGGGCAGCACCAAAGCCAATTCATAATCATATTTGACCAATAGCTCAGGCGCTTGGGCCTTAATTTCGGGCAAGAGCGAGCTAACAAAGCTATTCAGCCCAGCCCAGTGGCCCAAATTGGCCCTATTCATGCTTAGCAGCCATGTTCGTGCCGCAGATTGTTGGTTTAGCCATGCTTGGGCGGCTGCGGTTCGTTGCGCGCCAGCATTGCCCACCCAAACGATTAATTGCTTGCTCTTAGATGTCATCGACGCTAACCTTTCTGCGGATCAAGCTCCAAAGCCAAAGGAAGATTCCAACGGCTTGGCTGATAAAGATCAAAATGGCTGCCAAAATCGAATCGAGCACTTGCAGGTTGTTGCTTGAACTACCAAACATCCGTTCAAACAAAATGCTGGCGTAGCTCCATAAAATTGGCAGGGTTAAGAAGAATAATGAATAGAAAGCAAGCACCCGTCCGATCAGCCAGAAAAAGGCGTAGCGCTTGATAATTGTGCGCTCACGTTCGGGAATTGCCGCTTGATTATGCGGTTCTGGGCGACCCATTAAACGATTGAACTGATTGATCATATAATTGGCGGTATCGCCCATGAGGTTTGAGCAACGCAACCAGGTTGAGAGGAAATAATAAATATCGGTGCGCACAAAGAAATACAGCTGAAACAGCAAATTCAGCAGGTAGCTCCACATAAATGCCCGCACCAAAACATAGCCAAAATCCGAAAGATTAATGATTTGACGCTGGTGCATAAACGCCAGATAAATCATCATCGCGGCGCTGAGCAAATCGACCACCATGCCCGCCAAAATTGGCAAAAAGCGCAGATTGCGCTTAATCGACCAAATTGCCGACATATCGGTTTCGGCCACAATCACCCATAAGCGTCGCCCGATGCCAAAGCGCACATCAACCCCACGCGAGCGGGCAGCCACCGCATGGCCAAGCTCGTGAAAAAAGGTAATCACAAAGCCATGCAGCATGATGATTAAGGTAAAGATCGCCATTTGCTCATCGACGACCATCGCCCGCCAGCCTGCTACAATCGATGGTTGAGACAGCACAATTGCCGCTGCACCACCAATAAAAATCGCATACAAGGCCAAAGCAATTGGGCTGAACAACAATTGAGCAAGCCGCACCGGAAAAAACGTGAAGTGAAAGCGCACAGTGCGCGGTTGATTGGGTGTGGTTGCAACAGCTTCGGCTGTATTGGTTGGCGCTTGTTGGCCAAAGCGCACAGTATCCGATTGGAGTGGCTGGACAAAGCCTTCGGATTCTAATTGTTCGAGGAGATCGACCAAATCGGGAATTTCACCATAGCGTTCAGCATACAGGGCTTGCGCCTCGCCAATAGTTTTGCCATGCGCCAAATCATCGAGGATTTCAACCGCTTCTTTGGGCAGCATAATGAAGTTATTGGTATCGACGCGCCCAATTAATAACTCTTCTTCGCTCTCCTCTTGCCGAACAAATGGATACACATCAACATAGGCTGATGCTGTATACAAAGGATTCGTCGAGGCAGCAACCATACTTGTCATAGCGCCAGGCCCACCCTTCTAGTGTTGGGATTAACTAAAAACCTTCTCCTGCTCACTCACTCACAGGTTCAGTTTATGCACCAACGAGGATGGGACCACCGGGGCCAATTGGGTCGCAGGAGCCTGCGTAAAAGGCCGCCGTTGTTTTGAGGGTTTCGACTTTGCGAATCGTAATCTTTTTCATGGATACTCCTTAACACACCGTCGAGTCAAAAAACCTATGGTTCGAGCACTGGGAATGGGCTGATGATGATTGGGCCGCCACAGCCACCAGCATAGAAGGCAGCGGTCGTTTTCAAGGTTTCAGCCTTGCGAATGGTGATCTTTTTCATTGGAAATCCCCTTAGCACTAATTTAGATTTCGGCGAATAAACTAGGGTTGGGCGAAGATTGGGCCGCCACAGCCACCAGCATAAAAGGCAGCGGTGGTTTTCAGGGTTTCGGTTTTGCGAATCGTAATCTTTTTCATGACACACTCCTTATCGTTGAGGTTTGTTGCCTATGGTTGGGCGAAGATTGGGCCACAGCTACCAGCGTAGAAGGCGGCGGTGGTTTTCAAGGTTTCGGTTTTGCGAATCGTGATCTTTTTCATGGGAATGCTCCTTGATAACAATTAATCAGTTTCAATAATTGACGCTATTTGTTATGGCAAGCGAACGCCGCCACAGCCACCAGCATAGAAGGCAGCGGTGGTTTTCAGGGTTTCAGTCTTGCGAATCGTGATCTTTTTCATGACACACTCCTAAAATTGCTCGTTATTAAGTCGAAAAGCCTATGGGATTTGGCGAGGGCCGCCGCAGCCGCCAGCGTAGAACGCAGCAGTGGTTTTGAGCGCTTCAACTTTACGAATGCTCAACTTTTTCATGACACACTCCTTAAGCAAACACACAATTCAAACGGCCAAGCCTATGGGATTTGGCGGGGTGGGCCGCCTGGGCCGCCGCAACCGCCAGCATAGAAGGCAGCGGTGGTTTTGAGCGCTTCAACTTTGCGAATACTCAATTTTTTCATGACACACTCCTTAAGCAAACAATTCAAACGGCCAAATCTATGGAATTAGGCGTGGTGGGCCGCCACAGCCGCCAGCGTAGAACGCAGCGGTGGTTTTGAGGGTTTCAGCTTTGCGAATGCTCAACTTTTTCATAACACACTCCTAATAAACCCATTGCGTTAATGGGATGCTTCGCATCGATTCAAGTGGGAATCTGTGGAACTATTTGCAGCGGGAGCAAAGAGCGAAAAATGCAAATAGCAACAAGCAAAACCTATGGGATTAACACGCCACCGCGGCCTGGAACAAGTGGGCCACCACAGCCGCCAGCATAGAAGGCAGCGGTTGTTTTGACGGTTTCGGCCTTGCGAATCGTGATCTTTTTCATGTGACACTCCTAATAAGCCCATGGTAATGATGGGAGGTTAATGAGCCAAAATAAAATCTGAAGCACTATTTGCGGCAGGAAGAATTGAGGTGGGCAAATAGCTTGAGGATGGAGTTGTGCTTATGGGATCAGGATTCGGCCTGGGCCAATTGGCGAGCCGCCACAGCCACCAGCATAGAAAGCGGCGGTCGTTTTAACGGTTTCAGCTTTGCGAATGATGATTTTCTTCATGGGGTTGCTCCTTGTGAGATGATAGTTAAATGTGCGACGATCATCCTCAATTATTTTGAAGCAGTGGAGCAAGATGTGGGAGGAGTTGCTTCAAAATCGTCGTAGCTGCGAGGTTTAGGGAATCACAATAATTCCGCCACCGCCTGAATGACACCCGCCAGCATAAAATGCCGCAGTGGTTCTCAAGGTTTCAGCTTTACGAATGGTGATCTTTTTCACGGAAATCCTTCATTGGAATGAAAATGATCGTATTTACTTTAGAGCGTTAAGTTGGGTTTTGAAGCAAGGGCAGGAAATAGGAGAGGTGTTGCTTCGATGAGGTTTTGGGTTTGCCGACGTTTATGGCAGGATGATGATTACTGGGCCACCACAGCCACCAGCATAGAACGCAGCGGTCGTTTTCATGGTTTCGGTCTTGCGAATCGTCAGTTTCTTCATGGATACTCCTTAATGAATCGGTGAATTGACGCTAGTATACTTTTAATTATTAATAGTTGTCTAGCGAATAAGATGAGTAAATGATTAATAATCTTTTTCACAAATGTCACATTTTCAAATGTGCGCAATCTTGCCCATAACCAACGAATCAGAGCCATTTTTCATAATAAATAATCTCGAGTTGATCGATCTGGCCACGCGCAATTTCCCGATAGCCATGTTTCAGATAGAGCTTTTGAGCTGGCGCTTGCGGCACTGAGGTGTCCAGATGCAAGCGATTTAGGCCCAATTCGCGCGCACGCATTTCAAGTCCAAGCAACATGTGCTCGCCCAAGCCGCGCCGCCAAAAATCGGGATGCACGCGCATACGTTTAACTTCGGCCTCACGCTCGCCAGTTGGCAACAAACCGCCCATTACCACCACTTGCCCAGCTAATTCGCCAACCAAAAATTCGCCGCCTGTAGCCAGATAATAATTTTCAACCGCTAAAACATCAGCATCGCGCGGCCCATTGCCCAGATGTGCGCCCATCAGTTGCAAACCCAAATTGTGCAGTTCCCAGACGATCGCTGCATCGCTTGCTTGATAGCGACGGATGTGTAATTTCATTCGTTGGCTCCTCGCTGAATATAAAAAAACTGCTGTTGGCTTTCTCTGACAACAGCAGGCGCTTGAATTGCAATGGGTAGGTTTACTCTTGGAAGGTGGTTAAAAAGGTGCTTGGCGGCGATAAGCGCAGCGATTGCTGCTCTTGCGAATGCGGCAAATGGGTGAATGTGCCGTTATCGTACCAAAAAACCTGATTCGAGATCGAGCCAGGGCCGTTCAAGTACATGCCTTCGACCACAGGCAGCATGCTTGTCCACGCTTCCAAGGCAATTGGTTCATTAATTGGGTAGCACAACACCACATGGCGATTGGGCACAGCCACCAACGTGCCAAAGCGGCCCAAACATTGAGGATAGTGCTCAAGCAACAAGCTTTGCGAGCCAATCAAGAAATCGTCGCCGGTAATCGCCAGCACATTGATCCCATCATCCAACTCGTGTTCGGTCAGGCGTAGCTCGCGACCGCGCAAGTTTTCCAAGGCAATTGCAAACAATTCCTCATCGCTCTTGCCCCAAGCTGCGGCCTCGTCGCTGCTGACGCTACGAATGGTTGTTGGCAAATCAAAGACCAACACCGAGCAAACATCCTGCAAATCCTCGCGATAAATCAGCTTTTCGCGCAATTCAGGCTCCAAGGCCCACAAGCGAATCGCCAACAAATCGCGAACACTTTCAAAATCGTCTATTTCATCTTGCAAGAGCACTTCGTTTTCAAAGCCCTTGTGCATTGCCTCAAAGTGATCGGTAATAACTGCCAGCCATTGCGATTGGGGATGGGCATAGCATTTTTGCGCCAAAGAGCTAAGCCCAATGCGGGTGTCTTTGGTCCAACCAGCATAATCGGCCAGCACCACAAAGCCTTGGTTTTCGGGACGAACCGGCAAACCGAGGTTTTTCAAATATCGCTGCACGATTTGGCGAAAATCTTGCCATTGCTGTGGACTAAAAAAATTGACCCATGCTGGAGGTGTTGGTAATTCGCGCTTACCAAACGTTTTTTCCCAGTTGCTCATGGTTCCCCCCTATAAACGCTGACGCTGCGAACAACGCTCAAGCACACCAGGCGCTTGGCTTGCCAACAGGATGCCCAAAGTATAGCCGAGCGTTGCTGTGTTGATCAGGGCAAATAAACCGATTGTTGGTCGGTCTGAAGCCTGATATTTTAATAACCGCCATGCAGAAAGTTTGGTTCCCTCAAACCTAGGAATTGGAGCATAGGTCGCGAGGATTCCCTCAAAGCAGCGATTTAGTATCAGACGAGATCGCGGGTGCATTGCTGGCTTTCTGCTAACAACATCGTCATTCCAACGCTAACTTTTAACCTGTAGACGACAATACCTTCCACCTAGATACTATCGCATGCCCCTGTGTCATACAATGTCACCATTGTGAAAAAACGATGAGGCTTTATTAATTGTTGATCGCTTCGCAGGCGAGTGCAAGGGTTTAGGGCGAAAAACTCAATCAGCTAGCTACGTGGCTAGCTCGTAGAAATTCTTTCATGGATAAGAGGCTATTGGCTATTGGCTATTGGCTATTTGTACTGATACATCAGGTTAACCACCGCCTGATCCCCTCACCCCAACCCCTCTCCCACGTGGCGGGCGAGGGGCTTTAACGCCGTGGTTCTTGCGCAATACGGCGGTAAAAACCCGTGCTCCCCCTCGCCCGCGTTCAGTGGGCGAGGGGGTTGGGGGGTGAGGGAACATGGGTGCCAACCTAATAAACCATTACAGCTATTGGCTAGCGGAATTTCAATCTCAATAATCTGTGTCAATCTTGGCAAAAAAGAAGCCTTCGTTTTCCTGACCCCTGAATCCTGATAGCTCACCATCGTTTTGCCACCCTTCCGTCCCTCCGCTGGAGGGAAACGCCGGGGGTTTTCATCCTCCAGCACCCCCTAATATTTATGTATTGGATTATTGGAGTGATTGCTATGCCCCAATAATTTTTCTTTACACGCTTCGTGCTCTTCGGGGATCAATATTTTAACGCAGAGGCGCAGAGAACCGAAGGATGAGGGATGAGGGATGAAGGATGAGGGATGAAGAGCATAGAACAGAGAGCATAGAACATAATTCCAACAATCAGTGGGAATCTGTGGCTCAAAATACGTATTCGTGCAATTCGTGGAATTCTTGGTGAAAAATGGATGCTCCCCCTCGCCCGCGTTCATTGGGAGAGGGGGTTGGGGGGTGAGGGGATCGGTTTACAGCCAGCGGCGGCGGCGAAAAAACCAGAGCATACCGATGATAATCAGCAGCATAATTGCCCACACCATCAGATAGCCATAGCGCCAATGCAGTTCAGGCATCATTTCAAAGTTCATGCCATAGAGCGAGGTAACCAACGTTAAGGGTAAGAAAATCGTGCTGACGATGGTAAGCGCCTTCATAATTTCGTTCATTTTGTTCGACGAAACCGAGAGGTAGGTATCCAAGGTGCTGCCAACCACGTCGCGCACGCCTTCGCTGAGGTCAGTAATCCGCACCAGATGGTCGTAAATATCGCGAAAATAAATTTCACAGTTGCGCGAAATCACATCGAACTCGCCGCGCGAAAGCCGCTGCATCACTTCACGTTGGGGTGATACAACCCGCCGCAAGCCTAAAATGCTGTGCTTCAGCTCCAAAATGCGGCGCAAAGCACTAGGCTTGGGGTCTTGAATAATGCTATCTTCCAAAAAATCAACTTCCTCATCAATTCGGTCAAGGTAGGGCAAAAATTCATCAACAATCGCATCGAGCACTGCATGGGCCAAAAAATCAGCGCCGCGCTCAAGAATTCGCCCATCGCGGCCAGCCCGTTCCCAAATTGAATCCAAGGCCGCTAAGCGCACATGCGAGGCTGTAACCACAAAATTGCGGCCTAAGAAGCAGTTTAATTCATCGGTGCTCAAGCGCGATACATCTTCGCCCACTGCAAGCGCATGCACAATAATAAACAGATAATCGCCAAAATCATCAACCTTGGGCGGTTGATAGCCAGTGCTCAGCGTATCTTCGATAGCAAGCGGGTGAAAATGAAACATGTCGCGCAAAAAGATATCGTATTCGCTTGGCTGACAAGAATACAAATTAACCCACAGCATGCCTTCGCCGCTGGCACGCATTTCGCGAATTTCATCAACGCTGCTGAGTTTGCGCAACGGCTGGTCGGGCAAGCTATACATTGCTTGAAACATAGACACCATCTTTTGCTAACAAAAAGGGCAAGTCGTGTGACTTGCCCCAAACGCTGATTTGCTTGCGCTTACTTGACGCTGGTAATGCCATCGTCGGCAGCGATCAGGCGGGTGCGGGCTGAATTTGAAAGATCATACAGCCATAATTCGCTGGCCCCGCCAATCACTGGCTGCGCGCCGCGCTCGGTATCGGGCGCTTGTAAAGAGCGTACATATAACATCGTATCATCAACGACTGCAACTGAGCCTAAATCACCAAGGGTCGAGCCTTTGACTATTTGGCTATCTTTGCTGCCTTGGCGGCTGTGGAGGCTATAGTTCAGCACTTGGCCGCTGCGACAAATTACATTTAAGTAGTAGAGGGTGTTGTCGTTGCCCCACGCCAGCGGGCGCACCCACCATTGGCCGCTAATCAAGTCAAGTTGTTTGCCACTCTGGTCGAGCACAACCAAGTCGGCCCCGCCATCAGCACGAATGGCTTCGACGGCAATCCGTGTGCCATCAGCAGAAACGCTGGCTTTGCCAACGCTCGCATAGTTGCCAAGGCTGGCTTGGCCAAGCAAGCTATCGGTGCCGCTCAACGGATTGCTAATCAGCAACGCGCCTTGGCCGCCATCGGTATGCCCAACCGTCAAAACCGAACCATCGGGCAAGGCATGCGGCATGCGGCGGCTCCACTCATCGAGCGGCGAGACCGCGCTGGCATCGCCACCATTGGCAGTAACTTGCCACAAACGATAACTATCAGGCGCTGCATCACTCCACGGCGCAGTAAACCAAATTACGCCGCCATCAAGCGCCCAAGCTGGCTCGGCACAGCCGCCAACATCGGCAACCAAGGTTTCGTTATCGCCATCGATGGTGCTTGTCCAGAGTGCGCCTTGGGTTGGCAAGCCATCGGGATTAGCGCGACAGAAGGCAATTTGGGTGCGATCTGGACTCAGCGCAACATCGCTTTCAATGGCCAAGGTTGTGGTAATCGGCACGACCCGTGAGCTTTCGTAGCGGTACAAATCGCCCTTGCTGGCAAAGACAACTGGCTGCTTGGGAGCGGTTGGCTTGCCGTTGCTCTTAGACAGGGCATCATCGCTAAGCACAGTATTGGCAGTATCGGCAATCACGACATTTAAGCGACCGCCATTAAGCTGAACGGTAAATGGCAAGGCTTGATCAAGCCCAATTTCGATCAACACGCCTGCTGAATCGCTGCTCGATTGCGAGACGACCGAGCGCACATGTTGCAAGGTATCGAGGCGTAAAACTTTGGTCAGCGTGACCGAAGACGAACTCCACAGCTCATCGTGTCGCCATAGTGGCAAATCGATTTGGATGACGCTGGCGATAGAGCTATCGTTAGAGAGCAACTGGGCGGCAGCAGGCGGCACACAGCGCACTTGACCGTTGACCGGGCCGCTGTTTGAAGTTAATTCTAAAAAGAGCCGATCGCCATTTGGCGTGCGATCAAGCCCAGCATTATTGAGCCGTGCACTAAACCGCTCATCACTCACCGCCCCAAAATTCTGGGTGCAAAAACTGCTGCTTTGATTGGCAGTTGGCGTGCTCAGCGGTGTTGTTTGCGGCGTTGTTTGTGGCGTTGTTTGTGGAATAACTGCTGAAGGATTGATTGGCGTAGCACCTTTGGTTGGCGACGGGCCAACTGTGCGAGTTGGCGTAACCGAAGGCGCGCTAGTTGGCGACGCAGGTGCAGGCGTTAATGTCACCGTAGCCGTTGGAGTAGCCGTGCCTGTCGGAGTTAAGGCGAGAATAGTTAGCTGATTTTGTAACGGGCGAGCAGTGGGCTGTGGGGCTTGTTGACATGCTGCGAGCGCCACAACGACCAAGGCTAAACTCACACGTTGCCGTAACAACAACTTCAAACGACACTCCTTGGACAATCCAAACCGGCGGTGGGCAACGCCGCAATTACATCCCAGAAAACGAATTATCGTTTTGCACAATTTTAATCCAGCCCCGCTGTAATGCAAATACCACAGCTTGGGTGCGATCGTTGACCGCTAGTTTGCGCAAAATTGATGAAATATGATTTTTGACCGTTTGATTGCTAATTTCGAGCCGAGCAGCAATTTCTTTATTGGTCTGGCCAGCAGCAACCAATTCGAGCACTTCGATCTCACGTGGCGACATTGGCGAATAGACATGCTCGGTATGCGTATCCATCGTGAGCTGGCGAAATGAATCCATCACAGCAGCAGCAACCGCTGGCGTGTTCAGCACCAAATCATTAATTGGATAATTGCCTGAGCGCACCATATCGACCGAATTGATCAAATCGTCCCAATCGATCGTGCGCGAAAGATAGGCCGCAACGCCAGCGCGCAGAGATTTGACGATGCCTTCTTGATCGTTAATATCGCTGAGCAAAATCACGCCAATATTGGGGTGGTTTAATTTGACCGTGCGCGCAACTTCAATCCCGTTGACCCCAGGTAAATCAACGTCCATCACAATAATATCGGGGTTGCTATAATCGACCAAGCGAATTGCTTGTTGGCCGTTGCTAGCCTCGCCAATAATTTTATAGCGTGGCACTTGGCCAAAGTGATAGCGCAGCCCTTCGCGATAAATCGTGTGGGCATGAACCAAAACAAGATTGGTTTTGGCGGCTGTATCGCCGCGGCGGCGCGGGCCTTCCGCAGATGCTTGCATACGATCCACTCTTTCTGGAATCCTAAGCATATCCTCTTTAATAGAAGATATGCGCAATTATACACGACGACGAGCATCAGCAATCAAGAGGTTAAACGCGAGTGGGATAGCAGATGCTGCTATTTGGTGATAATACACTGAATTATAGCGAATAGGCTAGCCTTATTCCCAACAATTTGATGACAAAGCGCGAATTGCTCATTCAGTGTTAAGCAGCCCCCAAGCTCACATTGCCCATCGCGCAGCAAGCGCAACTGCTATAATTGCACCAACAAACGCTCAAGCTATGCCAAATTATTGGTTAATTGCGCACACGCAGCAAGCCAATATGGTATTATTTTGAGTCAGGAGGGTTATTATGTCCACTAGCATTCGTGCCCGCTCATGGCGCGAGTTTAATCCATTAATGGTTGTTGCTGTCTTGCTCTTGCTAGCAATTAGCTTACCAATGGTCTATACCACGACGGTGGGTTCAGCAGGCACCTTGGTGTTTGGCCTTGGCTCATCGTTTGCCAAACATATTGTCTGGATTAGCGTGGGCGTGAGCCTGATGTTTGGGCTGGCGCTGCTTGATTATCAGTTGCTACGTTCGTTGGCAATTGTTTTATATGTTGCGGCCTTGGGTTTGTTGGGCATGGTGGTGGCGCTAGGCCAGGTCAAATATGGTGCCCAAAGCTGGATCGGCTCCAGCCAACTGTCGTTTCAACCAACCGAGCCTGCCAAACTGATGGTAATTATCGCGCTGGCAGCCTTTTGGAGCAAGCATGGCGATGAACCAAGCCCGTGGAAATCGGTCTTTGTTTCGCTGGTGATTCTGGCGGTGCCACTTGGCTTGGTTATGCTTCAGCCCGATTTTGGCTCAGGCATGGTGATGATTGGGATTTGGCTGGTTATGTCGTTAGTGGCCAATACCCGCTGGGTGCAATATGGCGTATTAAGCCTGCTTGGCGCGCCGGTTGTGGTGCTGGCTTGGCTCAATTTTAGCGTTTATCAGCGCGAACGTTTGACCGTGTTTCTCACCCCTGAGCGTTGCGAGACTGATCTTGAATTTCGCATGCGCGCCTGTTGGCAAATTATTCAATCGCGCTTGGCAATTAGCAGCGGCGGGTTGGGCGGCATGGGCTTGTTGCGCGGCGTGCAAAGCCAATTAAACTATTTGCCCGTGCAAGAAAGCGACTTTATTTTTGCCGTGACCGCCGAAGAGCTGGGCTTTATTGGAGCAGCAGTGGTGATTGTGCTGCAATTAATTATCATCTGGCAAATTTGGCGGGTCGTTGAACGGGCACGTGATCCATTTGGGCGCTTGATGGTGGCCGGAATTGGCGGCTTGCTCTTGGTGCACTGCTTAGAAAACATTGGCATGAACCTGATTATGATGCCCATGACTGGGATTCCGCTGCCGTTTTTGAGCTATGGTGGCTCGTTTACCCTAACAGTTTTGATGAGCATTGGAGTTGTGCTAAGTGTCTCGATTCGTAGTCGGCGTTGGTCATTTAACTAGGTACTAGCCCAACTGAGGACTATTTGACGAGCAATGTTGCTGCACAAACCACCCATCAGCCGCGGATTTTACTTAAAATTGCCTAACCAGCTACCTTGCCCGCCTTCGGGCGATTTCGTATAATACATCGTAACATTTTCTTTCTTAAGACTTGATCAACATTGTTCCTACAAAGCCGACTGGATTTATTCAACCAGCAGCTTTGAAGAAGCTCCTGCGAGATGCAGTAGTTGTAGGTGGATTGGGATGTTGGTAGCAATTATTGTTATGCTCTTGTTTATTTGCTGTCCTACAACATCACCCCTACTTCGGCAAGCCGCGCATTGATCGTTCCTTAAAGCCAAGGGGGCTGTATGGCGTTAATCAAACGAGGTGGGACATCGCGTTTAACCCCAATCGATGGGCCGGATGGCGGTTCATCAACAGGGCAGCCCGATGATGCAACACGTACCTTCTCTCCACAACCAATCAGCGATGACTCGACTCGCGGCTTAGACGCAACCCGCACGATTGCTCCAGCCGATCCCGATTCGACTCGTGGCTTAGTCGCCGCGGGCAATGATTCAACCAGAAGCATTGCCCCGCCAGTCAATCCCGATGCGACCCGTGGGATCAATCCAAATCCTGATGCAACCCGTGGGATCAATGAAAATCCCGATGCGACCCGCAGCGTTAGCAATCGGATCGGCTCGATCTTACGTAATCAAGGGGTTTCACGGCTTGGCACGGAAGATATTCGCAATCGTGCGCCCAACCCTGATGCAACCCGTTTGCAACAGCCAGGCGCGAAACAAGCAGAGCCAAGCATGCCCCAAGCAAGCTCGCCAACGCTCAAAACTGGCACAGTGCTTGAAGGCCGCTATGTGATCGAAGGCGTTTTGGGCATCGGCGGGATGAGCGTGGTCTACAAAGGCCGCGACACCCGTTTTAAAGATGTGACGCGCTTTTGTGCGATCAAAGAAATGTTTCAAAACTCGCCCGATTCACAAACCCGCTTGCTGAGCTTGAAGAACTTCGAGCGCGAAGCTGGCTTGTTGGCAACCCTCAATCATCCAGCAATTCCCAAGGTCTACGACTTTTTCGAAGAAACAGGCCGCGCCTATCTGGTGATGGAATTGATCGAAGGCCACGACCTTGAAACCGTGCTCGAAAAAGCCAACGGCCCCTTGGAAGAGCAGCAAGTTGGGCGCTGGGCGATTCAGATCTGCGATGTGCTGAACTATTTGCATGGCCACGAGCCAGAGCCAATTATCTTCCGCGACTTAAAGCCATCGAATATGATCGTCACGCCAAGCGATCGGATTGTGCTGATCGACTTCGGGATTGCGCGGGTCTTTACCCGCACTGATAAAAAAGGCACGATGATTGGGACGGAAGGCTATTCGCCACCAGAACAATATCGCGGGATTGCCGAAGCCCGTGGTGATGTGTACGCCTTGGGCGCGACCTTGCACCACTTGCTCACCAACATTGACCCACGCTTAGAAACTCCATTTACCTTTGGCGATCGCCCGATTCGCCAATTGAACCCAAGCGTTTCGCCTGAAGTAGAAGCGATTGTGATGAAATCGCTCGAATACGACATGGCCAATCGCTGGGGTTCGGCAGCCGAATTTCAAGCGGTCTTGATGAGCGTGCCAGGCTTGGCCCCAGCAGGGGTCGCGGTCGCTACGCCAGCAACGCCAGCCTTTGGCGCAGCAATTCGCCGTGGCGGCAAAAATACCGAGGTACTTTGGAAGTTTCGCTGCGAAGATGAAGTGCGTTCATCGCCATTTGTGCGCAATGGCACGCTCTACATCGGCTGCTACGACACCAACCTCTACGCCTTGGATACCAAACGTGGCGAATTTCGCTGGAAGAAGCCAACCGAGGGCGGTATTTCATCAACGCCGACCGTCTGGGATGATATGGTGATTGTCGGCTCGGATGATGGCAACGTCTATGCCTTCGATACCCGTGCTGGCACGCAACGCTGGGTCTTTCGCACCGAAAAACCCGTGCGTTCCTCGCCCCGCGTCCAAGACCGCTTGGTCTACTTTGGCTCCGACGATTACCACATGTATGCGGTTGATGCCACCAATGGCCGCCAAATTTGGCGCTATCGCGGCTGGCAATGGATTCGCTCATCGCCATGTTTGACCTCAAGTATGGTTATTTTTGGCTCAGGCGATGGCAGCATTGTGGCGCTTGACTTGTTTAAGGGCGGCATTCGCTGGAAACAAAAACTCCAAGGTGGGATTGTTTCAAGCGCTGCGGCCAACGATACCATGGTCTTGGTTGGCTGTATGGATAACAATTTGCATGCGCTCGACCTTGAAGGCGGCTGGCCTATCTGGAAATTCCGCACCAGCCACTACGTTAATTCATCGCCGATTATCATTGGCAACCGCGCCTTTGTTGGCGGCATCGACGGCAATGTCTATGCAGTTGATCTGAAAAATGGCAAACAGGTTTGGCAATACAACACCGGGGCGCAAATCGTCTCATCGCCGGTTGCCGATTCAGGTCGCATCTACATCGGGGCCGCTGATGGAACGGTCTATTGTCTCGATGCTGGTTCGGGCACGCCGGTTTGGACGCACACTTGCGAAGGCCCAATCGTTTCTACGCCAGCGGTCGTCGAAGGTGTTGTCTATATTGGGTCGATGGATCACAATGTCTATGCCTTACGTGCTTAGGAGAGTCCGCCATGGGATTTTTTCGTAAATTATTCGGGCGTACTTCAACTGAGCCAAGCACGCTTGATTCGGCTCCTGCTGCAACCGAGCAACCAGCGGTTGCGATCGAAAACCCTGCCAGCAACGAGCCACATGTCGAACCAGCCATTGAGGCTGTTGGCGGTGAACCAGCCGAGGTAGTAACCGAAGCTGAGCTAACCAGCCCAGAACCAGTAGCCGAATTGCCAGCAGCTCAAACTGCTGGCGCTTTGGCCACCGAACGCTCGCAAAAAACTACAGCCCCCCTCGACCCAGAGCAACTGCCGGAGCGCGATCCCGATGGCACAAATTACCTTGGGACGCGCGATATTAGCAATGCGCCGATTGTAGCCAAAGCCGTTTCAACCCGTGGCTTGGCAACCTGGGCCGCGCGGGATATTGGGCGAATTCGGCGCAACAACCAAGATAGCGTTTACTCGCTGTTGATGAGTTTGCCCGATGGCGAGCACGATTTGAGTGTTGGCCTGTTTGTGGTTGCTGATGGCATGGGCGGCCACGAAGGCGGCGAAATCGCCTCGCGGCGCGCAATTGAAACCGTGATGATTGCCGTGTTGGAGCAATTAGCCCTGCCAGCCATGGCCGATGAAGATCCAGGCAATCCATTGCCCTTGCTGATGATGACTGCGGTGCAAGATGCCAACACGCGGATTTGGAATGAAGCCCAAGCCCACGGCACGGATATGGGCACAACCTGCACGGCAGCGTTAATGGTTGGCGATGGATTGTACATTGCCCATGTTGGCGATAGCCGCTTATACGCCATGAGCGATGGCAAATTGCGCCTCATTACCAGCGATCACTCAACGGTTGGGCGCTTGATTGCGATGGGTCAATTGACCGAAGAAGAAACCCGCAATCATCCGCTGCGCAATCAACTCTATCGGACGGTTGGCCAACACCCTGAGCTGCAAGTCGATTCAATCTATCAAAGCCTTGAGGGCATCAGCCATTTGTTATTGTGTAGCGATGGCTTGTGGAGTATGGTTGACGACGATGAGATGGCCGCGATTATCAATGAAACGCCTTGGCCTCAAGATGCCTGCCAACGTTTGATTGCCCGCGCCAACCTAGAAGGCGGCGAAGATAATATTAGCGCGGTGGTCGTTTCATTGCCACCCTTGCAAGCCCAAGGAGCGCTTCGATGAGTAACCAAGCAATGGTTCAACTGCGCATCACCCCTGGGCGGCCAGCAGTTGCCCAAAGCAACGATCCGCAAATCGTCTATTTGTTGGTCGAAGCCTCGCCTTCCGGCATTCCCGATGCCGATTTGGCGATTCCGGTCAATCTTGGCTTTATTGTCGATCGTAGCTCTTCTATGCGCGGCGAACGGCTCTACCAAGTCAAAGAGGCCTGTAACAACGTCGTCAATCAACTCAATCGTCAAGATTATTTCTCGGTGGTGTCGTTCAACGACCGCGCCGAAGTGGTTGTGCCATGCCAACGCCCCAACGATAAAGACCAAATCAAACGCGCAATTGGCATGATTGAGGCCAAAGGTGGCACCGAAATGGCCACCGGCATGATGATGGGCTTGCAAGAAATCTCGCGGCCTATGATGAGCCGTGGGATCAGCCGCATGGTTTTGTTGACCGATGGCCGCACCTATGGCGATGAAAGCCGCTGTGTCGAAATCGCCCGCCGCGCGCAATCCAAGGGCATCGGCATCACGGCGCTAGGTATTGGCGACGAGTGGAACGAAGATCTGCTCGAAACTATCGCCTCAGCCGAAAATAGCCGCACCGAGTACATTACCAACGCCCAGCAAATTGTTAACGTCTTCTCCGAGGAGATCAAACGGCTGCAAAATGTGATGGCGCATAAGGTTGAATTACGCTTTCACTTGCATCCGCAAGCTGAGATTCGTTCGCTGTTTCGGGTGCGCCCATTTATTGCCGCGCTCACCCCGCAACTTCACAACGAAACTTTGTGGCGTATGCCGCTCGGCGAGTGGGTTGGCCGCGAAGATCAAGTCTTTTTGTTGGAGCTGGTCGTGCCGCCAATGCCAGCAGGCAACCAAACGATCTGTCGGGTCGAGATGTTCTACGAAGTGCCGAGCATCAGCAGCCAAGCCTTGCAAACCAAGGTCGATGTGCAATTGCCAATTCGATCAGCAGAGCAGATTCGGCCTGATGTTGATGGCGTGGTTAAGCACTGGCTCGAGCGCACGGTGGCCTATCGTCTACAAGCCTCGGCGTGGCAACATGTCGAGCAAGGCAATATTGAAGAAGCGACCAAAAAACTGCGCATGGCTGGCACGCGCTTGCTCGAATCGGGCCAAACCGATCTGGCCCAAACCGTGCAAGAAGAGGCAACCCGCCTGTTACGCAGCGGCACAACCAGCGATGAAGGTCGCAAACGGATTAAGTACGGCACCCGTGGCTTGGTAGCTCGCGAACGGGGCGGAGAGCAATAGGAAGTTGTTATGATTAAGTGTCCAGCGTGTGAAACCGAAAATTTACCAGGCACCTTTTTCTGCATTGACTGTGGCTCGTCGTTTTTGCCTTCGCGCATTCGTGAGACCACCGCTTCGCTTGGGGCAGCCTCGATGGCTGGTGGCTCTGGCAATTTGGTCATTCCGCCGCCTGCGCCACCCCGCGATACGGCGATTCCAGTATTGCGGGTGGTGATTCTGAATAGCGGGCGCAAGCTTGGCTTCAACACCAACCAGCCAATTGTGATTGGTCGCCAAGACAACAAAGGCAGTTTTTACCCCGATATTGATCTTTCGACCGATGGCGGGCTAGAGGCTGGCGTTTCACGTCGCCATGCAATTATTCGCATTCAAACAGGCAATGTCTGTACGCTCGAAGATTTGGGTAGCTCGAATGGCACCTTTATCAATCGCGAAAAGCTGGCTGCGAATAGCCCCAAAGCCTTGCGCCATGGCGATGAAGTACGCTTGGGCAATATCTTGTTACGGATTGAATTGACGAGTCAATAAACAAAACCATTCTCGCTAGTAGAAGGAGTTTTTTATGGGTACACGGGTTGTTATTTTGCACTTGAGCGGCGAAGATCCGATTGTGGCTGAGATGGAAGACGATCCCCAGCCAACCGATGCCTTTATTCGCGTCAGCAACATGCGTCGCCGCGATGGCAAAGATGTGCCCTACATTGGCGGTGGGGTGCAATCGGTGATTTACCCATGGCATCGGGTGACCTTCATCGAAATGATGGTCAGCGAAGAAGAACGCGGCAACGTGATCGACTTCTTCCGCGACGCATAAGCTTTGCGCTCCAAATAAGGCTTAATTCATCCCTTGGCGCTGGTTGCTGCCCGAAAGCAGCCAGCGCCAAGGGATTCTTAACGATTGTTAATCCTAGTTTCTCATTTTTCACAGAGCATAAAAGTGGCTGTGGTATAATGCGCTTGGCTGAGGCAAGCATGGCTTGTTTCTTACGGACATTCGTCCGATTGGGCCCATTTATAGTGAACATGAGATTGCTTGATGGCAGCGTTGCCATAACTGCACCTTCATCCACTCCGTTCCCCATGGACGAATACCAGCATGCAGACAACCATCATCATGGCACAAGGCAAAGCATGACAAACGCTGGAAACAACAGATTAGGCCTTCGATTTCGCGAAGCCCGTGAAGCCCGTGGTATCTCGCTGGCTCAAGCTTCAAGTGAAACCCGAATTATCCAACGCTATTTGGCGGCCCTCGAAAATGGTGAATATCATCATCTGCCGGGCGATGTCTATGCCCGTGGTTTTATTCGAAATTATGCCCAATATTTGAGTCTGCCCGCAGATGAGTTAATTGATCTGTATCGGGTTGAGCGTGGTGCTTCAACGCCGATTCAGGTTGTGCCCGCAGCAGTGCCGCCGCGCCGGAATACGATTTTTCTACCCAGTCTCTGGACGGTGATTTTGGTGGTCTTGGCTTTGGTTGTGATCGGCTATCTAACGCTCAATGCACTTGGACTTACGACAATCAATAGTACCCAAGTGGCTGGGGCCGCAACCTCCACCTCAGTCATTCCCACGCCAACCTTATTGGCAACGCCAACCGCCCAACCAACCAATCCCGATGGCTCAGTTCCATCGCCAATCAATCCATTGGCAACGCCAACCGTCACCATAACCCCCACCCAGGCTGTTCCCGTTCAAGTGGTGTTGCGGGTTGATGGCGGTTCGTCGTGGCTACAAGTTTTAGTCGATGGCCAAAATACCATCGAAGGTATTCAAAGTAATGGCTGGACGCAGACCTTCTCGGCCCAGCAAACGGTTCAGGTCAAGGCTGGCAATGCCGCCGTGGTTGAAGTGATTCACAATGGCAAAGCGCCGGTGCGCATGGGCGCGCCCAACCAAGTTGTCACCACAATATATACGCCCAATTAAGCGTAGCTGAACGCCATACCGCATTCTTGGGGTATAGTTAAAGCTGCATTCATTATCTAGCAAACGTATTGGGAGGCTTTTTGTGGCTGAATTTAGTTTTGATGTCGTTTCAGATTTTGACCGTCAAGAGTTGATTAATGCTGTTGATCAAACCAAGCGCGATGTTGGCACTCGCTATGATTTGAAAGATACGAATACCGAAATTACGCTTGGCGAAAAGGAAATTACGCTTGTAACTAGCAGCGAATTGGCATTAACTGCGGTGCGCGATATTCTCGAAACCAAAGCCTTGCGCCGCAATCTTTCGATCAAATTGTTTGATTATGGCGAGCCTGAGGAAATTGGCGGCATGAAAATTCGCCAAGTTATTACCTTGCGCAAAGGCATTGCCGAAGATATTGCCAAGAAAATTGTAAAATTGATTAAGGCCGAAGTTCCTAAGGCCCAAGCGCGGATTCAAGGCGATTCGCTGCGCGTTTCTTCGAAAAGCAAAGATGAGTTGCAAGCAGTGATGTCGCTCTTGCGCGAACGCGGCGATGATTTTGCGCTGCCTTTGCAGTTCAATAACTATCGCTAAATCGCGACTTGATTATTCAAAGCCCCTCACCCCAACCCCTCTCCCATCCACTGGGCGAGGGGCTTTTTGCATGGTGGTTGTATCGATGATGTTCGGTTCTCCAAGTGTGCTCCCCCTCGCCCGCGTTCAGTGGGAGAGGGGGCTGGGGGGTGAGGGGCTTTAAATCGTAAGTGTTCGTTGTTCGGCGGCGCTTTGTTCGGCTAGCTCGATCAAGCGAATCACTTCGCGGGCTTGCTTGGCGGTTACGACCAAATCGTCCTCGCCGCTGATCGCTTGGGCCAAATTGTGATAATAGGCTGGGTAATCGCCGGCCAGCGTTTCAATTGTGCCTCGCAGCGCTAAACCATTGGCTTCAGTGTTGAGCATGCCCCAATCGGCGGCTGGCTCTTGGCCCCAATTTGGGCTATTTGGCGTTTGGCCAGCTTTCAATGCTGCTTCTTGCGGATCAGTGCCAGCTTTGAGCCACGAGCCATGCGTGCCATGCAAACTGAAACGCGGCCCTGGTTCGCGCACCAACATGCCAGCTTTGAGCGTTACTTGCAACGCTGCATAGCCCAAACGTAAATCAAAATAATCAACAGTTTGTGCGCCATCACGCTGCTTGGCAAGTTGGGCCGTGATCATTTGGGGCATGCCAAATAACACCACAGCCTGATCGATCAAATGCGAGCCAAGATCATACAAAATGCCACTGCCAGCGCCTGCTTGTTCACGCCAAGCTCCTTGTTTCAGCTGGGGCCGATAGCGATCGTAATGGCATTCGTAGCTCACCAATCGCCCCAACCAACCAGCATCAATCACTGCCTTTGTGGTCAGAAAATCACCATCCCAACGCCGATTATGAAATACACTCAGCACCCGTTGCTGTTGCTCAGCCAGCGCAATCAGCTGATCAGCTTGCTCGCTGTTGAGCGTAAACGGCTTATCGACCACCACATGTTTGCCAGCGCTCAAGGCTTGAGCGGCCAAATCGGCGTGGGTTTGATTTGGCGTAGCGATCACAACCAACTCAATCGCTGGATTCGCCAATGCTGCGCTAAGATCGGCGACAACTTGCACAGTTGGGTAGCGTTCGCCCGCAGTTTGGCGCTGACGCTGCACCACAGTGTGCAAATTTAAGCGTGGTTCGGCCATAATCAGCGGTGCATGAAACACTTGGCTGGCCATGCCAAACCCAACTAAGGCCACATTTATCGGCATACAATCTCCTACGTATAAACATCAGCGATCAAGTAAATCGCGCAGCAAAGCTGTGTAATGTTCACGTTGCGGCAATTCAAGATCAACATGGATTTTTCGGCGTTGGCTGATGGTTGGCATTTGGGTTTGCGGATTAAAGCCCATATGATCAACATTCCGCCAATACAGCCCAACGCCACGCTTTTGCCACGCAACCAGATCGTTAAAATTGATGCCATGTTGAAACAGCAACTCATTTTTCTGAGCAACTGAGAGCTTGGCAACTTGATCATGGGCCATTTGCGGATTGAGCGCTTGATCGCGCAATGTCCAGTAGCAATAGGCATTCAGCGCATTGCGATGGGCATCTTCCATCCGCCAGCGAAAATAATCATACACCAGCTGATCGGTGGGCAATTGGCAAATTCGGCAATCAAAACTGGCTTGCTGTTGAATCGCCAGGCTAAAATGGCCACTGGCTTCGCCCGCCAAAATTGAGCAATATTTGCGCAACTTGCGGCCAAACACATCGCAGCGATAGCTGAAAAGCAGCGAAATCTCGTCGCTCTGGGTATAGCCATAGAGCACAGGAAAGCCACAATCCAACAAATGGCTCACCGTACTCAGCATTGCATCGCGAAAGCGTTGATCAAACGGACGTTGATAATTCATCACCTCTTTGGTGAGGCGGGTAAACGAGCGGCCATCGATGCGTGCGACCATCCAAATATTTGGTAGCACCGTTTGATCGGTGGTTGTTTCATAGACCCGCATAAGCTGATCAAGCTGCTCAAAATTCATTGCTCCTCGCATGGAATAACTGCAAATTGCTGGGCTGGCAGTTGGCGCACCAGCCACAAACGCGCAAAACCTTCGGCTAAATCGGGCAATTCTAGGCGCTTGATTGAGCCACGGATGGCGATTTCCGGCACGTGCTGCTGGCCAGTGCGCTGGCGGTTGCGTTCTAGGCATGCAGCAAAATCGGATTGAAAAAAATAGCCTTCAACCGTGAAGCCCGCAGCGTTGGCGGCCTGAATATAGGCGGCACGTTGGGTTCGCTCAAGATTCATTTTATCGAGCACAAAGGCTTGTTTGATCAACAAGCAACATTCGAACAAGCGCTGTTCGCGATGTTTGGTGCGTAGCATATCGCGATTGATGCGCACATGGGTATGCAAAAATTGCTGCCCATAGAACGTCGATTTACCGCTGGCTTGCAAGCCAATCAAGAGCACCGCTTGGGGTTGAGGCATAGATTACTCGCTATCCAAATTGGGCAGCCAAAACAGCGCAATCAGGCTAAAACTCTGTCGAATATCATCGCAGATGTTGGCCAATTGGGCCTCAATAATCTGGCTGATTGTGCAGCCAAGCTTCAATTTGACAAAAAGCCCCGTTACGAGTAGAATACTCAAGCCCTAAACCAAACGGCGCATTCGTCTAGCGGCCTAGGACGTCACCCTTTCAAGGTGAAGATCACGGGTTCGAATCCCGTATGCGTCACCATTTGCACTCACTGTCCACGCAGTGAGTGCTTTGTTTTAGCCTCTTAACCCACTCCTTCAGCCAAAACTTGACAATTCTTGAGCCTTTATGGTACTGTCTGTTTACTAAATCCAATGAACTAATAAAGTTTATTCAATCCTCTCCACATCGTAGCCAGCATCAAAGCACGTTCAAGTTAAAAGCTTCAACAATCCGCAGCGTCCTAGACAGGAGTGTGTTATGGTTCGCAAATGGCCTTGGAAGCTGGCTTGCGCTAGCTTATTAACGACGGTTTTAGCCGCGTGTGGTGGCGGCAGTGCCACCGAAGCTCCTGCCACGAACGCCAATCGGGTGACGATTACGATTGAAAGCTGGCGCAGCGATGACCAAAAGGTTTGGACTGAACAGATTATTCCATTGTTTGAAAAGAGCAATCCCAATATTCATGTGGAATTTCGGCCAACCGCGCCCACCGAATACAATGCTGCGCTCAATAGCAAGCTCGAAGCAGGCACTGCTGGCGATCTAATTACCTGTCGGCCTTTTGATGTTTCGTTGGGCTTGTACACCGCAGGTCATCTAACATCGCTCAACGATTTGCCAGGCGTTGCGCATTTTAGCGATGTGGCCAAAAGTGCTTGGCAAACCGACGATGGCAAAACGCTGTTCTGCTTGCCAATGGCCTCGGTAATTCATGGCTTTATCTACAACAAAACCATTTTCAATGAACTTGGCCTAACCGAACCCAAAACCGTTGCTGAATTCTTTGCAGTGCTCGATAAAATTAAGCAAGATGGCCGTTATACGCCATTGGTGATGGGCACAGCAGAGCAATGGGAAGCAGCAACTATGGGCTTCCAAAACATCGGGCCAAATTATTGGCTTGGCGAAACTGGCCGCAAAGCCTTGATTGATGGCAGCACCAAATTAACCGATGCTGCCTATGTTTCAACCTTCAAAGACCTTGAACGCTGGCGCGATTATCTGCCCGAAGGCTTCGAGGCAGTCAAATATGCCGATGCTCAAATTCTGTTTGCCTCAGGTCGCGGCGCAATCTACCCCGCTGGCTCGTGGGATATTGCCTACTTCAACCAAAATGCCAAATTTGAGCTTGGCGCGTTTAAAGCTCCGGTGGTCAATGCCAACGATCAATGTTTTATCAGCGATCACACCGACATTGGGATTGGGATTAACGCCAAAACCACGCATATGGCCGAAGCCCGCACCTTCCTTGAATGGATGACTGGGCCTGAATTTGCTGGCGAATTTAGCAATGCCTTGCCTGGCTTCTTCAGCTTGTCGGATTATCCAGTGACCCTCAAGAATCCGTTGGCCCAAACCTTCGTTGATTGGCGCAAACAATGTCAATCGACCATCCGCAACTCCTATCAAATTCTCTCACGCGGCGAGCCAAACCTCGAAAACGAACTATGGCGCACCAGCGTTGGGGTGATTAACGGGACGTTTGCGCCAGAAGCAGCAGCCCAAGATCTCCAAAAGGGCTTGGATAATTGGTACAAAAAACCCTAAGTAACCTAACGAATTGCCACCTCGCTGATTTTTTGGCGAGGTGGCATGGTTTGATGAAAGAGTTGCCTATGCTGCGCCCCAACAAATCGCGCCCACGCTGGCATATTGCGGTATTTCTCGCGCCAGCCCTCTTGCTCTACAGCATCGTGATGGTTTTTCCTTTGCTCGATACCTTGCGCTTAAGCCTGTTTAGCTCCGATGGAGCCAATTTTGTGGGCGTGAGCAATTATCAACGACTGTTTACTGATAGCCAGTGGTGGCCCTATTTTTGGCGGGCGCTGAAAAATACTGTGCTCTTTTTCCTATTACACATGCTGTTGCAAAATCCCTTGGGCTTGCTGTTGGCGGCGCTGCTCGATAGCAAAAATTTGCGTGGGCGCAGCATCTATCGCACGCTGCTCTTTTCGCCAACGATGCTTTCGTTTGTGATTGTGGGCTTTATTTGGCAACTGATTCTCAGCCCAACCTGGGGAATTGCGCCAGCGATTAGCGATTTTTTGGGCATTCGCTATCGCCCATGGCTTGGTTTAGAAAGCACATCGTTGCCAACCGTGGCCTTAATCTCAATTTGGCAATTTGTTGGCATCCCAATGCTCTTTTTTATGACGGCGCTGCTGGCCGTGCCCCAAGATATTTTGGAAGCGGCGCGGGTTGATGGCGCTAGTGCTTGGCAATTATTCTGGCGGGTCAAGTTTCCGCTCATCTTGCCGACGGTTGGGATTGTGAGCATTTTGACCTTTATTGGCAACTTCAACGCCTTTGATTTGGTGTACACCGCCAAGGGTGCGCTGGCTGGGCCAAACTTCTCGACCGATTTGCTAGGAACCTTCTTCTATCGCACCTTCTATGGCTTCCAGCTGCAACTTGGCGATTATGCGATGGGTACGACGATTGCCATGGTGATCTTTTTGATTATTTTGTTTGGCAGTTTGCTGTATTTGTTAGTGTGGCAACGCAAGGTTGTAAGCTATGAGCTCTAATTCGCTTGTGAGTAAACCGCCCGTGACCCAACCAAAAACCGCTCCCAACGCCCTGCGCCCAAGCCGCTGGCTCACACCATTGCTGGTGCATGCGATCTTGGGCAGCTACACCTTGTTGGCGATTGCACCAGTTATTTTGGTGGTGATGAATTCGTTCAAAGGCTCGCAAGCAATTTTCCAAAAGCCCTATCTGCCGCCAATCGGCGAGCTATTTGATCCGGTTGGCTATGCGACGGTCTTTAAACAAACAGCGATTTTGCATTATCTTGGCAATAGCTTGCTGGTAACGCTTGGCTCGATTGGGCTTATTTTGCTGCTGGGAGCCATGACCGCCTTTGGTTTAACCGAATATCGCTACCGTGGGCGCGGCTTTCTAACCTTGTATGCGCTGATTGGCCTGATGATTCCGATTCGTTTGGCAACAGTGAGTATTCTAAAACTGATGGTTGCGCTGAATCTACAAGACACAATTTGGTCGTTGATCTTGGTGTATAGCGCCCAAGGCTTGCCGATGGCGATTTTTGTGCTTTCGCAATATATGCGCCAAGTGCCAAGCGACCTCAAAGATGCGGCGCGGATTGACGGAGCCAGCGAATATCAAGTGTTTTGGTTGGTTGTACCCTTGATGCGCCCAGCCTTGGCAACCTTGGCGATTTTCGTGATGCTGCCAATTTGGAACGATTTGTGGTTTCCGCTGGTTTTGGCTCCTGGCGAGGCTTCGCGCACCCTCACGCTTGGCGCTCAGCAATTCCTTGGTCAATTCCAAACCGATTGGAGCGCCTTGCTGGCGATGTTGACCTTGGCGATTGCCCCAGTGCTGGTGCTCTACCTCATCTTCTCACGCCAATTGATTCGCGGCCTGACTGCGGGCACAGTCAAAGGCTAGGATTCCCTCACCCCCCAACCCCCTCCTTACAAGCGATTGGTCGGCGGTGGAGCGTTCCCTCACCCCCAGCCCCCTCTCCCACTGAACGCGGGCGAGGGGGAGCCGACCATTTTTCGCCAAGGAATTGGGAGAGAACCACGCAACAAAAAGCCCCTCGCCCGCTGCGTGGGCGAGGGGTTGGGGTGAGGGAACCCACCAAATTCTTAACTTCAACCCTCAATAGACCTAGCCGAATGCGCACTTTCTTGGTAGCATATACAGAGATTCCTTAACTGTGCAAGGAGTGCGTGTATGCGTTTGCTCAACCGAACTAACGAACGCCATGAAGAAAATGCCCATCAGCGCAAAATTCTGGTTGCCGATGATGATCCGGCGATTTTGCGCTTGGTCGAGGTGGCGTTAAGCGGGCAACGCTATCAACTCGTCACAGTTTCCAACGGCCTCGAAGCGCTCAAAATGTATCGCGATGGCGAATATCAGCTTTTGTTGATTGATGTGATGATGCCGTATGTTGATGGCTTCACGGTGACCGAGCGCATTCGTTCGCGTTCTGATGTGCCAATTATTATTATCACCGCCCGCGATGGCACCGATGATGTAGTGCATGGCTTTGAGCTAGGTGCTGATGATTATATTACCAAGCCGTTTCGTACTGCTGAGCTACAAGCGCGGGTCGAAGCGATTATTCGGCGCGTCGAAGGCTATCAACATCGCAAAGCCTCGCCGATTGTGCGAATTGGTGACTTAGAAATAGACGAGCCACGCCACAAAGTGCTGCTTGCTGGCGAGGATGTTAATCTCACACCGATGGAATTTGAGTTGCTCTATTTCTTGGCAGCCAATGCAGGCCAAGTTTTTGATCGCGAAGTGCTGTTTCGCGAAGTGTGGGGCTACGAATACGTTGGCCAAACCAACCTTGTCGATGTGTGTGTGCGCCGCTTACGCGAGAAAATCGAAGAACTGCCATCGAAGCCACGGCGAATTCTGACGGTGCGCGGCGTTGGCTATAAATTGGCTGATGGTGGCTCGTTGTAAGCATAAGAACATAGAATATAGAACAAAGAGCATAGAACAGAGAGCTAAGGATGAGGGATGGAAACCAGAAGCCCATAGCCTACAGCCTACAGCTATAGATGTAGATGTACTGGTTCATTCGGTTGGCAACCATGTCCCCTCACCCCCCAACCCCCTCTCCCGTGGCGCGGGCGAGGGGGAGCACCCGTTTTCACCGCGCAGTGCGCAAGAACCACTGGATTAAAGCCCCTTGCCCGCGCCACGGGAGAGGGGTTGGGGTGAGGGGATCAGGCTATTGGCTATGGGCTATGGGCTATGGGCTACAGGAACAATAATCTGTGGGAATCTGTGGCTAAAACGTGCTTCGTGCTCTTAGTGCTTTTCGTGGTTTCGGCTCCTTCGTGCTCTTGGTGGATCACATATTCTCAGCTAACAAAAAACGCGCTAGTGGCTCAAAAAACCACCAGCGCGTTTGGTTTGCGAAGAAAACTTAGAGCTTTTCAGCGATATACGCGGTGAGGTCGGCGATGCGGGTTGCATAGCCCCATTCGTTGTCGTACCAAGCAACAACTTTGACCATCTTTTCGCCAATCGCCATCGTCAAGCTCAAGTCGACGACGCTTGAGTATGAAGTGCCGATAAAGTCTGATGAGACTAATGGCTCGTTGGTTACGCCCAAGACACCTTCCATCGCGCCTTGTGAGGCTTCGATGAAGGCATTGTTGATCGTTTCAACGGTTGCACCGTTGGTCAATTCGACCACAAAGTCAATCATCGAAACGGTTGGGGTTGGGACGCGCACTGAGAAACCGTCGAACTTGCCCTTCAGCTCAGGGATAACCAAGGCCACAGCTTTAGCAGCACCAGTGGTCGTTGGAACCATGTTCAAAGCAGCGGCGCGAGCGCGGCGCAAATCTTTGTGCGGGCCATCTTGCAGGTTTTGGTCCATCGTGTACGAGTGAATCGTGGTCATCAAGCCATGCACAATCCCGAACTTATCGTTCAAGACTTTGGCCACAGGAGCCAAACAGTTGGTGGTACATGATGCATTTGAAACAATCGTATGTTTTTCAGGGTCGTAGTTTTCTTCGTTCACGCCGATACAGACCGTAATGTCTTCGTTTTTGGCGGGAGCGCTGATGATAACTTTCTTTGCGCCTGCGTCTAAGTGCAGTTTGGCTTTGCTAGCATCAGTGAAAATCCCAGTCGATTCAATCACGATATCGACGTTCAGCTCACCCCATGGTAACTTTGACGGATCGCGCTCGGCCAAGGCCTTGATGACCATTGGCTCTTCTTCATCGGCGAAGGTAACGCTGATTGTATCTTCAGTGGCGGTGACATCGCCATCGAATGAACCATAGGTTGAATCGTACTTGAGCAGGTGGGCCAACGTTTGGTTATCGGTCAGGTCGTTGATTGCAACAATTTCCAACTCATCGCGATAGAGATCCAAGATGGTTTTGAAGCTTTGGCGACCGATGCGACCGAAGCCGTTGATTGCTACTCGTGCCACAAGTGACTCCTTAATATTTCGCACCAACATAAGAATGCTTTCACGGCTTTGCGCCGTTCGTCACCACTATAGCACATTCGTAGCTTGCTGTCATTCTGCTTTGGTGAAGGTTTGTAGGCTTGGAAGAGAGAATATAGAACAGAGAGCGGAGAGCATAGGGGTCAGTTTGCAGATCCCCTCATCCCAACCCCTCTCCCGCCCAGCGGGCGAGGGGCTTTAATGGCGTGGTTCTTGCGCAATGCATCGGTAAAAACCGGTGCTCCCCTCGCCCGCGTCCAGTGGGAGAGGGGCTGGGGGTGAGGGCATGCTTCTGCCTTCTGCCTTCTGCCTTCTGCCTTTTGATTTTACTTGACCCCTAAATTAAACTCGCGTTTGGCCCACTCAATCGTGCGTTGGCGGGCCTCGGCAAGCCCAACCAGCGGCTGGTAGCCAAAATCTTGGGCAGCTTTGGCCCCAGTAAACCAAAAATCAACACAGGTTGAGGTAACCGTGTAGCGGGTTAGGCTGGGACGTTGCTTGCTGCGCGTGGTGCGATACCAAGTCTCGCTGGGCCATGCCAACATATGCATCAAGCCAAATGGCACATGGCGCTGGGCCATCCGCAAACCCAAGGCTTCGATAATCGGCTTGAGAAATAGAAAAAAGTTATCAGGATCGGGGTCGACTAAGAAATAGGCTTGGCCGCCCATCACACCAGCGGCGGTTAGATGTTGGGCCGCGAGAATATGGCCATGGGCTGCATTCTCTACGTAGATATGCGAAAAGCGTGCTGAGCCATCACCCAAGCGTGGAATCGCGCTGCGCCTGCCCAAATTGACCAACGATGGCAAGCGGTGCGAATCGCCTGGGCCATACACGCCGCCCAAACGCAACGAACAGGTTGCCACGCCAGCCTGACCATTAGCCGCCAAAACTATGCGCTCACCAGCGCTTTTGGTTGCGCCGTAAATATCCAAATGGCGCTTAGGATAGGGCAAGCGCTCATCGCCAGCGCGAATTGGTTTGCCCTCAAACACTACATCAACGCTGCTGGTATAAATCAGTTGCGCAACGCCCATGGCTTTGCAGGCAGCAACCACATGTTGCGGCCCGAGTACATTCACATCGTGCAATAATTGGGCATTGCCCCAACCCCAATCAACTGCAGCGGCACATAAAAAGACCGTGCCAACATCGCGGCAAGCTTCTAAAACCTGCTCGGCACGGCGCAAATCGCCAACGACCGATTCGACCTGCTGGTCGGGATAGGGCTGAAGATCAAACACTCGCACAGGCCGCCCGCTGGCCAAAAGTTGCTGCACCAAATGCTTGCCAACAAAGCCACAACCACCAATCACCAAGGCCCGGGTGGGCTGCTCAAGCGCCATCGAAAATCTCCCAATTACAACGCTGCTGGCTACGAATTCAGGGCTTGTTCCAACGTAGCAAACGCAGGCAGCCGACTCACATCAATCCCAGAGCCAACCAAGCCTTGCGCAACATCAGGATTGATCCCAACCAAGGCGGTTTCGGCTCCAACCAAGCTGGTAGCGGCAATCACCGCCGCCAATTCGCCAGCCATATACACATCAACCAAGGGCACGCCAGTGACATCAAGCAGCACTTGGCGAGCGCGTTGCTGCACTACCGCAGTAATCACCCGTTCGCGAATCGTGGCCAAACGATCGCTATCAAGTTGGCCGACCAAGGGCACAACCAAGCGTCGCCCGCCAAGCGGAATAATTGGCACGCCCAACTCGCGAATAACCGCCGCCTGTTGCTGGTTGGCTTCCAACAATTGGGTTTGTTCGGTAGCGCGTTGCTTCAATTCAGCCAAGGTATTTTGCAAGGTTGCAGTGCGCTCGGCAACGGTTTTTTCAAGGCTGGCTTGCAGCAACTCCAGTTCGGTTTGGCGGGTGCGGGCGCTGCTCAGCGCGGTTGATAAGGCGCTGCTATAGCTCGATAACACCATCCCCAGCACCAAAGCGACTGCCATATAGCCACCAATAATCCCACCATAATTTTTATCCATCGGTTTGGCAAAACCAGTGATTTGGGGCACAAATGCTTCGGCTAGGGCGGTTACAATCAAGCCAAGCATACCAACGCCAATCATCACAAAGGTCAATTTGCGGCCACTCAGCAAGCTTGCCAAGGCCATGGGCACTGCCAAGCCAAAAATAATCGCGCCGCTATCGGCCAAGCCCGTGCCAAGCAACATAATTAATAAAAAGAACGATAAGCCAAAAACACTGCCAAAAAGCGCCAGCTTAAAATAATTGCGCCGCAGGAGTAACAACGCTCCTAGAAAAATCATAATCGCTGCGCCAATGGCGATCGCGATTCCAATCGATTGAGCGGTGGTGACTGGAGCAATAAACGGAACAATTAACGCCCCAGTGCTGGCCAGAAACGAACCTAAGAGAATACCCTGCATAATTTGGGCTTGTTGCAATTGAATGGGGTCGGAATACGAAAGCGAATGAAGCCATTGCTGAAAAAAACGTTTCACGGGTGGCTCCTCAGGGTGTGGGATTGTAGGCATGAGTTCTAGCGCTATTGTACCACCTTCGTTTAGCCTCTTATTCAACTTTAGGTTACAGCTTGCTACCATTAAAAAAGCCAAGCCCATGAACTGAGCTTGGCTGAAGAGTAAGCTTGAATTGGCGGTTTAGACTAGGCGTTCGCGAATGTAGGCGGCCAATTCGTTAATTGGAATCCGCACTTGGCTCATGGTGTCGCGGTCGCGCACAGTCACCGTGTCGGTTAAGCTGGGATCGTCGCCCCGGCCCAAGGTATCGAAGTCGACGGTGATACAGAACGGCGTACCAACTTCGTCGTGACGGCGATAGCCCTTGCCGATGTTGCCAGTATCTTCGTAGAAAATGCGGCCAATGCCGGTTGCCATCAACAAGTTTTTAACAGCTTTGGCTTTTTCGACGATCTCTGGCTTATTGCGGGCCAACGGCAACACCGCAACCTTGATTGGCGCTAAGTGGGGCTTGAGCTTCAAGACAATGCGTTCTGAGCCGTTTTCCAAGGTTTCCTTGGTGTAGGCTTCGGTCAAAACCGCCAAAACCCCGCGATCGACCCCTGCCGATGGCTCGATGACGAATGGCACCAGCGGTTTTTGGGTTTCTGGGTGCGGAATCGTCAATTTGGCCGTGCTATCTTCATTGGGATCGACGTTTGCCGATAAGCCAAAATCTGCTTGGCTGCGGGTATGCGAGCCAAGGTCAAAGTCGGTACGATTGGCAATCCCCTCTAATTCTTCCAAGCCATGCGGGAATTTATACAGAATATCGACGCAGGCTTTGGCATAGTGAGCCAATTCATCGCCTGCTTGATGATAGGCTTGCAGATTTTCGCTGAGCAAGCCTTGATCGCGCCACCATTGCAAACGGGCCTCGACCCATTGGCCATGCCATTCGTCGTCGGTGCCAGGCTGCACGAAGAATTCAAGCTCCATTTGCTCGAATTCACGCACGCGGAAGATAAAGTTGCGCGGCGTGATTTCGTTGCGAAATGCCTTGCCAATTTGGGCAATCCCAAAAGGCAAACGGCGAGCGGTTGAATCAACCACATTTTTGAAGTTGGTAAAGATGCCTTGGGCAGTTTCAGGCCGCAAATAGGCAAACGAGCCTTCTTCGGCAACTGGCCCGACGGCGGTTTTGAACATCAAATTGAATGGGCGTGGCTCGGTCAAATCGGTTGAGCCACATTTTTCACATTTGTTATCTTTGAGTTGGTCGGCACGCCAACGGCTTTTACAATTACGACAATCGACCATTGGATCGGTAAAGGTTGCTTCGTGGCCAGAGTGGCGCAACACCAAGCGATGGGTCAAAATCGACGCATCGAGGCCTTCCACATCGTCGCGTTCATAGACCATGGCTCGCCACCAAGCGGCTTTAAGGTTGTTTTTGAGTTCAACCCCCAACGGGCCGTAATCGTAGGTTCCTTGCAACCCGCCATAAATATCCGAGCCAGGAAAGATAAAGCCCCGCCGCTTGCATAACGAAACCAATTCATCCATCGTTGTTGCTGGCATAAAAACCTCCATGAAAAGGATGAAGGATGAGGTATGAGGGATGAAAATATGCCAAATCACTGATCGATTGATCGCTATTTTGGGATAGTTCAGCGTATTTCATCCTTCATCCTTCGTCGTTCATCCTTGCTAAAAACGGTCATCCCCAGGCAACGCCATTGCTAGCACTGCCTGGGGACGAAGAAAAAACGCTTCGCGGTTCCACCCCAGTTCCTTGGTTTTACACCAAGGCACCTTTGCGATCTATTGTAATTGGCTCCCCGTCGCCATTCTGCTGGTTTCGGCTTGTGGGCTTGCACCATCCCCACATCGCTGCGAGCGAAATTCCAGCCTACTTCTACGGTTCATCGCCAATAGGCATCATGTTGTTGGGGCTAACTCTAGCATAGCTGCCAGAATGTCTATTCAGCCCAACGACTGATTTGCTTAAGCGCTAAACTCGACTTCGGCGGCATCAGCGATTTTTGGGCGCTGAGCTGCTTGATCGTATTTAACGCTGCGGTCGTTACTTACTTGGGTATAAATTTGCGTTGTTGAAATACTTGCATGGCCAAGTAACTCTTGCACTTCGCGCAAATCCCGGCCCCGATTGAGCATATGGGTTGCGAACGAGTGGCGCAAGGTATGAGGGGTTAAATCGCTCAGGCCTAACCGTTCGGCGTAGCCCTTTAAGATCAACCAAAAGCCTTGGCGGGTAAGCCGCTTGCCCCGATGATTGAGAAACAAGGCTGGGTCGCCGCCGTTGCGGCTAATCTGGCCACGCGCCATATCAAGATATTCTTCCAAGGCGGTGCTTGGGCTGCCAGCAATCGGCAAGCTACGCTCCTTATTGGCCTTGCCCAAGCAACGAATCTGATGGCTATTCAGATCGACATCTTGAACATCGAGCGCAACCAACTCGCTGACGCGCATGCCAGTGGCATACAAGACTTCGAGCATGGCTTTATCGCGCAGGCCTTCGGGGCCACTGGTCGTAAGGGGCAATTCAAGCAGTTCGTCAACTTGCGCGACCGTAATCGCTTTGGGCAAGAAACGATCAACCTTGGGCGAATCCAGGTTTTCGGTTGGATTCGTGGCAATAATATGTTGGCCTTGCAGGTATTCAAAAAACGATTTAATTGCAGCAGTACGACGTGCGATCGTGGAGGTTGCGTAGCGCTTTTCTTTGAGGAAGAGCAAGAACGCCAACAGGTCATCGCGGGAGACGCTGCTCCAGCTGCCTGCGTTGCGTTCGACAATAAAGGTAACAAATTGGTCAAGGTCGGTTCGATAGGCGGCAATGGTGTTACCGGTTAAACCGCGCTCAACCGTTAAATAGGCTAAAAACTGTTCTAGCTGCTGCTGCATGAGCACCCTCCAACGTCGGGATATGCGTTTCCAAAATTCCCCGCAGCGCCTATGGTAGCACCAAGAATTGCTTATGTCAAAGATGAAAAGTAGGGATCAGCTGTCAGGGACGAGGGGTCGGGGCTAGGAAGTCAAATCAGCAGATCAGTCTGTTTCCAACGTTTTAGGTTATTTTCCAAATCGCTTAATTCCTATGTGCTCAATGCTGCCCCCTAATCCCCAGCCCCTGACCCCTCGACGCTCATTTATCAGCGCCAGCAAGATCATCGGAGCAACCAGCGGCGATGCGCGACCATTGGGCAATTGGGCGGCCAGCAGGCCGATTGACGGCGTGGCCATGCTCATCGGTGCGCATTTGGGCCGAGCGGGTGTTGAAAAAGCGTTGTGGCCAGCCAGCAGGCGAATCTTCCCAAACTTCTTGGCGGCCATAAATTGTCATATCGAGCATGGCATATGAGCTGCCCATCTGCTCGCAGCCACGACCGGTCGTCCAATAGGTTTCAAATACGCGACCATTATGTTGCAAATAGCACACCCAAATGCCAAAATGGCGACCAGCAATCAGCCGATCAAGCGAGGCTTCTGGCACAGAATACCAAGGCATCGGCCAGCCCATAAATTCGCGGTAGCGGTTGCTCTCGGCAAATGGGCCTTGACAAAACACGGCAAAGGTCACATCGCGCGAGTTTAGGTAGCCAAGTTCAAGCACATGGCCAACATTCATGCTACAGCCTTCGCATTGCTGCGCCGCACTCGCACCGTCGTACCACATCATATAACCTGCAAACAGCTGACTGCGGCCTTCAAAAGCGTCGATTAATCGAACTGGGCCATTTGGGCCAACGACTGGCGTTGTTGCATCGACTTCGACCATCGGCAAGCGCCGTCGCGCAGCAGCAATTGCATCGCCCTCGCGAGTATGGGCTTTCTCGCGCACGCGAATCGTATCAAGCTCAGCTTGGAAGGTAGCGCGATCAACAGTTGGGGGGATACTTGGGGGATTGGCATCGCTAAGGGGAATTTGGTTTTGCAAGCCATCGTTCATTGAATGCTCCTTCATCACTACAATAAACTGCCTTGCTATCATAGCATGAAAGGCGAACAAACGATCTATTTAATCAAGGGGCCAGGGACTAGAGATCAGGGGTCAGGAGAGCATAGAACATAGAGCTAGGTTTTAAGATCCCCTCACCCCAACCCCTCTCCCGTGGCGCGGGCGAGGGGCTTTAATCCGCTGGTTCTAACACAAGTATTGAGAACCCTGGTCGGCTCCTCCCTCGCCCGCGTGCAGTGGGCGAGGGGGCTGGGGGGTGAAGGAACATGGTTGCAACCTGACCCCTAATCGCTAGCCACTGACCCCTCGTCGCTACCCTTGAATAATCGCCAACACTTCGTCGCGTTTGGCTTCCATCAGCTCTTTGCTGCGAGCTTCGAGGTTGAGCCGCAACAAGGGTTCGGTGTTGGAGCCACGCACATTAAAGTGCCAATCAGGATAATTGACCGACAAGCCATCCATGGTGTGTTGCTCTGCATCGCTGTATTTTTCGGCCAAGGTCGCCAAGACAGCCTTCACATCGGCAACTTTGGTGTTGATTTCGCCTGAAATGAAGTAGGTTGCTTCAAGCGGAGCCAACAATTCGCTCAGGGTTTTGCCCTTTTTCGAAAGCATTTCCAAGATAATCAGCGATGGAATCACGCCTGAATCGGCGTAGTTGAAATCGCCAAAATAGTAGTGACCAGTCACTTCGCCAGCGAAAATCGCGCCTTCGTTGGACATACGAGCCTTGATGAAGGCATGGCCAACCCGCTCCATCAGCGGCACACCACCAGCAGCGCCAATCAATTCGGGCACGGCCCACGAAGCCCGCACATCATACAGAATCTTGGCTCCTGGGTGTTTTTCAAGGAAGTATTGGCCCATCAAGGCGGTCATAAAATCGCCAGAGATAAATTGGCCGCGATTGTCGATCGCAAAGAAGCGGTCGCCGTCGCCATCGAAGGCAAAGCCAACGTCGGCGTTTTCGCTAACCACGCGGGCTTCAAGTTCAGCGCGATTTTCTGGCTGCAATGGGTCAAGCCCGTGGTTTGGCAAGGTACCATCGGGGTCAAGATACAGGCCAATCAATTCGACTGGCAAGCGTTCGTAAACTCGCTTGAGAATTGGCCCGACCATGCCATTGCCTGTGTCGGCAATCACTTTAAGCGGTTTGAGGCTGGCGACATCGATCAATTGCAAGACCGATTCGATAAATTCTTCGCTGAGGTCAAGCTCGCTCATGCTGCCTTGGCGGGTTGGTTCAGCAAATGCTTCACTCTCGACCAATGTGCGCAAATCTTGAATGCCTGCATCGCCTGAGAGCAATTGAGGCATTTTTTTGACCATCTTGAAGCCGTTGTATTGTTTGGGGTTGTGCGAGGCCGTAACCATCATGCCTGGCAAGCCCAATTGGGTACAGGCAAAATAATATTGATCGGTGCTGACCATACCGATGTTGATCACATCAGCGCCTTGGTGCATCAAGCCACGGGTAACTGCATCGAAAATCGATGGGCCTGAGGTGCGCATATCACGGCCAACAATCACTTTTTCTGCTTGCAAAAACGAAGCGAAGGCGCGTCCAATCAAAAATGCTACATCTTCATTCAGTTCGCTGGGGTAAATCCCGCGAATATCGTAGGCTTTGAAAATCCCTGGATTGACCTGCATGGTTGTATCCTTTCTGTGCAGAGCGATCATGGGCTATCATACGCCAAAATTGTTAAATCGCGAAGAGTAGGATTTTTAGAACTTGCTACAATTCAAATGCTCACCACCCTTCCGTCCCGCCTCAAGGCGGGAGACGCAGGGGTTTTCATCCCCTGCACACCTAATATTTGTTTGTTGGATTGTTGTTTTTGATTCTATACCCCAAAACTTGGCGATCTTCGTGCCCTTCGTGGTTGCGACGCAAGGGGGATGGGGATCAGTATCCTGTACAATGCCAACCACCTGTCGTCAACCCCAATGATTTTCCGATAGCCAAGAGCCAATCGCCTCCTCCCCTTCGTGCTCTTCGCGGTTTCCGTTCGTCACTCATTTCACCACCCTTCCGTCCCGCCTCAAGGCGGGAGACGCAGGGGTTTTCATCCCCTGCACCCCTAATATTTGTTTGTTGGATTGTTATTATTGATTCTGTAACCCCAAAACTTGGCGATCTTCGTGCTCTTCGTGGTTGCGACGCAAGGGGTCGGGGGCTGGGGATCAGTATCCTGTGCAATGCCAACCACCTGTCGCCAACTCCAATGATTTTCCGCTAGCCAAATGCCTTCGTGGTTCCTGATCCCTGATCCCTGATCGCTCATCCCTCGTTTCACCACCCTTCCGTCCCGCCTCAAGGTTTAAGGGCGGACAGGGACGCGTAAACAGGGGATACAGAACGACCTCAGGTTGGTATACTGGATGGTGCAAACCAT